>CAYZEL010000152.1:0-5690 GCA_964477515.1 uncultured Microbacterium sp. | reverse complement strand
TGGGTGACCCAATGAACCCCCTCAAGCCGCGCGCCGCGGCCCGGGCGGGTCTGTGCAAGCCAGAGGACGAGCCCAAGCTCCCCACCGCGCAGGAGATCCTCGTCCAGATCCGCCATCGGCTTGAGAAGCAGCAGTCCGGTCCCGCGCCCCGCGCCTGACCCTCCTCACCCTTCCCCCGCACGCGCCCCAGCGCCCGGGCCCCACCGTGATGCCCGCGTGTCCCACTTCCATGGCATTGTGTCCCACTTTGAGCCGCTCAGACACGGGCATACCGAGTAGAAGTGGGACATCGGATGCAGCGGCGTGCGGTACTGCCGGTCAGTAGTGCGGGGGCACGTCCTGGCGCAGGCGATCGTCGTTGGGGCCCGCTGTGCTCGCGTCCGGTGCGGGACGGGGATCGGATGCCTCGTCCCGCGGCGCCGGCTCGGGTGCCGCACCGGGCGCGGGCGTGAGCTTGGCCCGCCGCGCTCCGGGCACCTTCACGACGCGCTGGCGCAGACCCGCGCGCTCGTCAGGGGCCGCGGCCTCGCCGGCACCGTCAGCCGAGGCCATCGATCGGCTGGGTGGACGCCTCGACGGCGGGCGCGTCGGGCTCGACACCGAGGATCGAGGCGATGCGCGCCGCGACGGCCGGAGCATCCGTGTACAGATCGAACGAGTGCACGCGAACGTAGTGCCATCCGAGTCGACGGAGCAACTGGGGGCGCAGCCGCAGCGATTCACGCAGGGACTCGTCGTGCGTCTCGGGGTCGCTCTCGACCACGACCGCCTTGCCCGCGTGCTGAGCCACGAGCGGCAGCAGCCCGCGATAGTGCACGTCGACCGAGACCCCCAGGCGACGCAACTCGGAGGCGAGCCGGCGCGTGAGCGGGTCGGCCAGGTCCTCGAGGCGGGCATCGCGCTGGCGCGCGGCCATGCCGCCGAGGATCGTCATGAGCGTCGCCGCGCCGTACTCCAGACGCCCGTCGTCGAAGGCGGAGGGACGGATGGATGACACGATCACCATCGAGCGGCGCGCGCGTGTCATGCCGACCGTGAGCAGACGCTCGCCGTCGGGCGTCGACAGGTCTCCGAAGTCGCTCAGTACGCGACCGTGCTTGGTGAGGCCATAGCCGAGCGAGAAGATCACGCGGTCGCGGCTCTCGGCGACCGACTGTTCGAGGGTGAGGACGGCGAAGGGCTCGGCGGTGTCACGCAGGGCGAACTCCGCGACGTCCGACCGGCTCGCGAAAGCCGAGTTGACGGCCGCGCGCACGCGTTCGGCGTGCCGCGCACTTGCGGTCACCACCATGAGCGACTCGTCCGGGCGGTTGAGGGCGTGCTCGAGCACGAGTGTCACGACGCGCGTGACCTCGGTGTCGGGGCTCTCGACGGCGCCGCTGATTGGATCGGGAGCGCCGAACCCTCCCTCGACGTAATCGACCGTCAGGCTTCCCCGTCCCAGGTACGAGCCGGCCCACGGCCACGACACGATCTCGCCGCCGTAGAAGGCATCATTGACGAGTTCGGCCAGGTCTTCGCCACCGGCGCGGTAGCTGCGGGTCAGCGTATACACGGGCAGCAGGTCCGCGAGCTTCTCGAACACCGAGACATCGTCGAACGTGACGTCGGCTTCGGGCTGCGGCGCCGAACCGGCCGCGAGCGTGAAGGGCGAGGGCCGCTGCGTCACCGGGTCGCCGAGCACGACGACCTGACGGGCGCGGCGGATCGCCGGTGCCGCCTCGGCCAGGCAGATGGCCCCGGCATCCGCGATGATCACGGTGTCGAACATGACCGAGTCGGGGATCCGCGGCACCTCGTAAGGGGACGCGAGCCAGACCGGCGCCAGCGCGCGCCCCAGGGTCGGTGCCCCGAGGGTGAGCGTCGCGGGCGTCGCGGTTCCGCGCGTCAGCAGCGCCTTGAGGTTCTCGGCCTCACCGGGCTCATCGACGATGCCGATCTTCCATTCGCGCGCCAGCTGCCACGCGAGGATCGATCCGGATGCCGCGGCGTGCGCCTCGTCGACGAGCCGGAAGTCGCGCTCCAGGCGGTCCACGACACTCGTGTTCGCGCCGAGCAACGACTTGTCGGTGCGCAGCATGTGCTCGAGTGCGGACTGCCACCATGCGTATTCGAGTTCGGCCGCGACACGATCGGCCGGGACGTGCCGCACCGACAGCTCGGCGAGCAGACCGCCGAGCCCCAGTCGAGCGAGTTCGGCGCGCAGGGCGGTGCGCTCGATCAGGTTGTCGAGCACGTCGGATTCTGCGGCTAGGCCGGCCAGGGTACGCACCAGGGTGTTGACGGACAGCGAGGCGAGGCGCTTGTCGCGGTCCCGCCCGAGCGGGGTGTCGAGCTCTGCGAGCTCGGCCGTCACCCGCTGCCACGCGACGTGCACGTCGGCGAGCCCCAGGGGAACCTCGGGCGCGACGCCGATGTCGACGAACTGCTGCCACTGCGAGCGCTGACGCTGAATGCGCACGAGCGCCTCGTGCATGTCGGCGACGTGCACGCCCGGACGCACGTACTCGCGGGCCAGCCGGCGCAGGCGCCGACGCTCCCCCGCCTTCATGCCCGCCGCATCCCGACGCGAACCGAGCGCCCGGATGAGGTCGGCGAGGGGACGCTCGAAGACGGTGGGGCTGAAGCGGTCGAGTGAGTCCCGGATGTCGATCAGCAGGCGCAGGTACTCACCGAGTTCGTCGATCGAGGCGAACGGACGCATGCGCGTCTGGGCGATCAGCTCGAAGCCGCGCTCGAGCAGCCGGGGAACCTCGGTCGTGTGCAGGCGCTGGGCGAGAGCATGAGCTGCCTGGGCGGCATCCGTGCTCGCGAAGTTGACGCCGTACCAGGGCGAATCGCCCGGGCCGAAGCGGAATTCGCCCAGGGTCGCGGCGAGTTCGAGCATCCGTGCCGCCTCGGTGCGGTCGTTCGCGAGCTTGGACAGCGTCGCGAAGTCGAAGCGCGTGTCGACCGGAGCGAACCCGTCGGCGACCGGCAGGGCGGCGAGCGCACGGAGAGTCTGGAGGGGGCTGATGTCGAGGCCGGGGACCGTCGTCGTGAGGGCCTTGCGGTACGACGTCAGCAGCGCGCGCAACCGCACGAGCGCGTCGTCCACGTCGCCGAGCTGCGGAGCCGTGGCCTTCTCGTTGCGGGCGATCGCACGCACCAGGTCGCGGGCCGTGTTCGTCGGTGAGCATGCCAGGCCCGGCAGACCGACCTGACCGAGCCGGTGCCGCACACCCTCGATCGTCGAGCGACGGGCGCTGACGACGAGTACGCGGCGGTGCTCGTGCACGAGCGCGCCGATCGCGTTGATGACGGTCTGCGTACCGCCCGTTCCCGGCAGGGTCGCGACGGCGATCGAGCGTCCGGCGGTGATCTGGGCGAGCACGCGCTCCTGCTCAGAGTCCGCGTCGAGCAGCAGGGTGTCGGCGGCGGGCGGGCGGTCATCGGGTCCGACCGACGGGACCTCGCCCTGCTGCGCGGCGAGCGTCTGTCGGTCGGCCGGGTGTCCCGCCAGGGCATTCAGCACGAGTCCCCCGGCACGGGAGGCGTCGCGGGCCATGCCGCGTGCCACATCGGCGAACGTCGAGACGATCAGGCGCGGATGCACCGTGAAGGTGTCGATGTGGGATGTGACGGAGCGCAGCCGGTCGATGACCCGCTGCGGTTTGAAGACGCCGCCCTCGTGGGCGAGCGCCGCGAGAGCCGGGCCGTCCAACGCGATACCGAAGTGCTCGCGCGCGACCGAGTCGAGCTCGGGGTTGATGTGGAAGCCGCCGTGCAGCTTCAGCTCGAAGTCGGCGCCGTGTCGGCGGATCGCGAGGGGACGAAGAAGAACGGGGGCGCTGTACGAGACCCCGCCGATGCGCCATCCGGCGAGACCGACGGCCAGGTGCACGGCCTCGATCGAGCGGACGGTGCGCAGTTCGACGTTCTTCGCCGTGATCGCCTCGGCCGCGAGGCGTGCCGTGCGCAGGGCGACCTCGTCGCGGAACAGCCCCGAGAGCAGCGTCGACTGGCCCGTGATGAACTGCGGCAGGCTGCCCGGGTGCGCGTTGGTGATGTCGATTCCGGCGTCCGCGACGTCGACGAACTGCAGCAGCGGCGAGCGCCCGCCGAGTTCGGATGCTTCGGCTCGCAGCCGTGAGCGCAGCACATCGGCGATGTGCGCGATCTGCACGCCGGGTTCCGCGACGCTCAGGTCATCGGGCGCGACGAACGACGAGGCCTCGTCTTCGCCCAGGTCCACGGCGCTGCCGTCTGCTCGCCACACACGGTCACCCTACGTGCGGACTGCGCGTCGACGGGTCAAGCGGGGCGGGTTTCGCGGGATTGCCGGGTTGGACAGGCAATCCCTCCTCCCCCGCTTTCGCATCGAGGCATCCGTCCCCCGATTGTTCCCTCGAGGCCGAGATGTCCCCCGCGCGCGGCAGGATGGGCGACATGCCGCCGCATTCGACATCGATCAGCCAAACGACGCTGCACTACACGACGACCCCCACCCCGATCGGCACCGCGCTCGCGGTGACCTCCGACACGGGCCTCGTCGCCCTCCGCTTCGCGGAAGGCTCTCCCGAGAGCATGCTGGCTCAGATCATGGCCTGGCGACGCGAGCCCGCCGCGCGAGATGACGAGGCGCTCGCACCCGTCGTCGCCGAGCTCGATCAGTACTTCGCCGGCGAACGGCGGCGGTTCGACATCGATCTCGACCTGGCGGGTCTCGCGCCCTTCACCCGCGCGGCCCTCGAGGCCATCCGCGACATCCCCTACGGCGAGACGGCGGGTTATGGCGAGATCGCGATCGCGGCCGGCGCGCCCCGGGCGGCGCGAGCGGTCGGAACGGCGTGCGCGAATACGCCCATCTCGGTCGTGATCCCCGTGCATCGCGTCGTCCGTGCAGACGGATCGCTCGGCGAGTACGGGGGGCGACCCGAGATCAAGCGGGCGCTGCTGGCGCTCGAGGGCGGCATCGAAGGAGTCCTGCCGTGACCGAGGCGCCCCCGACCGCTCTTCCGAGCGACCTGGTCGTCGGCGTCCCGCCCGACCTGGTCGTCGGCGAGGACGGGCTCGCGCGGCCCCGCTGGGCGGCGACCGATCCGCTGCTGCGCTCCTACTACGACACCGAGTGGGGCATGCCCGTCCGCGACGAGCGCGGGTTGTTCGAGCGGCTGAGCCTCGAGGCGTTCCAGTCCGGGCTGTCGTGGGCGATCATCCTGCGCAAGCGTCCGGCGTTCCGCGCGGCGTTCGCCGCTTTCGATCCGGACACGGTCGCGGCCTACGCGGAAGAAGATGTCGAACGCCTGCTGCAGGATGCCGCGATCGTGCGTAACCGCGCCAAGATCCTGGCCACGATCGCGAACGCCCGCGCCACCGTTGCGCTCCGTTCCGATGGCGGGCTCGCGGACGTGGTGTGGTCGTTCCGGCCCGACGCGACGCCGACCCCGGTGCGCTCTGCCGACGTCCCCTCGACATCCGATGAATCGCGTGCGCTCGCCAGGGCGTTGAAGGCGCGTGGCTTCCGTTTCGTCGGGCCCACCACCGCCTTCGCGCTCATGGAGGCCGTCGGCATCGTCGACACGCACCTCGTCGGCAGCCACCGTCGCGGGTCGAGCGGCGTCTGGCCCGCCTAGACCTCCCACCATCCCGACCGCGCCGCGCCCGACGCGCATACGCGCCCGCGGAGCCCGGCGGCAGCCCGCGGAACC
>CAYZEL010000151.1:0-5727 GCA_964477515.1 uncultured Microbacterium sp. | reverse complement strand
CGACCATGTTGCCGGCCTCCTTCGCCGCCGACGTGCCCGTGTTCATCGCGACCCCGACATCGGCCTGCGCGAGAGCCGGGGCATCGTTCGTGCCGTCGCCGGTCATCGCGACGAGGTTGCCGCCCTCCTGTTCGCGGCGGATGAGGGCAAGCTTGTCCTCGGGCGTCGCCTCGGCCAGGTAGTCGTCGACGCCCGCCTCGGCGGCGATCGCCTTCGCCGTCAGCGGGTTGTCGCCCGTGATCATGACGGTCCGGATACCCATGGCCCGCAGCTCCCCGAACCGCTCGCGCAGCCCGTCCTTGACGATGTCCTTGAGGTGCACGACGCCCAGCACACGGCCGGCGCCCGACGGGTCGAGCGTCGCGACGACCAGGGGTGTGCCACCGCCCTGCGCGATCGCGTCGGTTTCGGTCGTGAGCTGCGCCCGCAGGTCTGCCGGAAGATCGACGCCGGATGCGGCGAGCCATGCCGTGACCGCCGATCCCGCGCCCTTGCGCACCTGCGTGCCGTCCCCCAGGTCGAGCCCGCTCATGCGGGTCTGCGCGGTGAACGGCACGAAGACCGCGCCGGCCGGTTGCGTCGCGGTGAATCCCCGCGCGGTTGCGAGCTCGACGATCGAGGTCCCCTCGGGCGTCGGGTCCGCGAGCGACGAGAGCGCGGCCGCACGGGCCAGTTCGTCGTCGCCGACCCCGGGCAGCCGCACGAACTCGCTGGCGCGCCGGTTGCCGTAGGTGATCGTTCCGGTCTTGTCGAGCAGCAGGGTCGTGACGTCGCCGGCCGCCTCGACGGCGCGGCCGGAGAGCGCGAGCACATTCCGCTGCACCAGCCGGTCCATGCCCGCGATGCCGATGGCCGACAGCAGCGCACCGATCGTCGTGGGGATGAGGCACACGAGCAGCGCGACGAGCACGGGGATGCTGACGGGCGACGCCGCGTACGACGCGATCGGATTGAGGGTGAGCACGACGATCAGGAACACGATCGACAGGCTCGCGAGCAGGATACCGAGGGCGATCTCGTTGGGGGTCTTCTGGCGGCTCGCGCCCTCGACCAGGGCGATCATCCGATCGACGAACGTCTCGCCGGGCTTCGAGGTGATGCGCACGACGACGCGATCCGACAGCACACGGGTGCCGCCCGTGACGGCGCTCCGGTCGCCGCCCGATTCGCGCACCACCGGGGCAGACTCGCCCGTGATGGCCGACTCGTCGACGGTCGCGATGCCCCACACGATGTCGCCGTCGCCGGGAATGAGCTCGCCCGCCGTGACGACGACGTGGTCGCCCGGGCGCAGATCCCCGGATGCCACGGTGGCGAACTCGGCGCGTTCGGCCGAGGCATCCGCTCCCGCGTCATATCGCGTGATGAGGGACGCCATCGTGCTGGTGCGCGTCTTGCGCAGGCTCGCGGCCTGCGCCTTGCCGCGCCCCTCCGCCACAGACTCGGCCACGTTCGCGAACAGGACCGTGATCCAGAGCCAGATCGCGATGCCCCAGGTGAAGCCCGTGGGAACGGGCGCACCGCCCGAGGACTCTGCCCCGCCCATGAAAGGTTCGGCGACCGCGATCAGCGTGGTCAACGCCGCGCCGACCCAGACGAGGAACATCACGGGGTTTCGCACGAGGGCGCCAGGGTTGAGCTTGCGGAATGCCCCGGGCAGGGCTGCCAGGAGGGTTCCCCACCCGAACGCGCGGACGGGGGCGGCCGGGGTGGGGGCGGGGGCGTGCGTTGCGGTGGACATGGTCAGACAAGCCCTTCGGCGAGAGGCCCGAGCGCGAGCACGGGGAAGTAGGTGAGTGCGGTGACGATGACGGTGACCCCGATGAGCAGCCCGACGAACTGGGGTCGGTGTGTCGGGAGGGTGCCGGATGTCGCGGGCACCGAGTCCTGGGCGGCGATCGACCCGGCGAGGGCGAGCACCAGCACCATCGGCACGAAACGCCCGAGCAGCATCGCGACGGCGAGCGCGGTGTTCAGCCACGGGGTGTTGGCGGTGAGTCCCGCGAACGCCGAGCCGTTGTTGTTCGCGGCCGAGGTGAACGCGTAGAGCACCTCGCTCAGCCCGTGGATGCCCGGGTTCCAGATCGACACGGATTCGACGTCCTGGCGCACCCCCGGGATGGCGAAGCTCGCGGCCGTGCCGAGCAGCACGAGCGATGGCGTGACGAGGATGTACAGGCTCGCGAGCTTGATCTCGCGCGGTCCGATCCGCTTGCCGAGGTATTCGGGTCCGCGACCGACCAAGAGGCCGCCGATGAACACCGCGAGGACGGCGAGGATGAGCATGCCGTAGAGCCCTGAGCCGACCCCGCCCGGGGCCACCTCGCCGAGCATCATGTTGAGCATCGGCATCATGCCGCCGAGCGCTGTGTAGCTGTCGTGCATCGAGTTGACCGCGCCCGTCGATGTCAGGGTCGTGGCCCCGGCGAACAGCGTGGAGCCGAGGATGCCGAAACGGGTCTCCTTGCCCTCCACCGGGGCGCCCGCGAGCTGCGGGGCGGTGCCGTTCCCCATCGCCTCGAGCCACGACCCGATCGTGATCGACGCGATCGCGATGGTCGCCATGGCGGCGAGGATCGCGTAGCCCTGACGGTTGTCGCCGACGATGCGCCCGAACGCGCGGGGCAGGCTGACGGGGATCGCGAGTAGCAGCAGCAGCTCGGCGAGGTTGGTCCACGGGGTGGGGTTCTCGAACGGATGCGCCGAGTTGGCGTTGAAGAAACCGCCACCGTTGGTACCGAGGATCTTGATCGCCTCCTGCGACGCGACCGGTCCGCCCGGGATGCTCTGCGCGGCGCCCGAGATGGTCGTGACGTCGGTGAAGCCCGAGAAGTTCTGGACGACGCCGCCCGCGAGCAGAACGATCGCCGCGATGACGGACAGAGGCAGCAGGATGCGCGTGATGCCGCGGACGAGGTCGACCCAGAAGTTGCCGATCGTGCCCGACCGGCGTGCCGCGAACGCTCGGACGAGCGCGATCGCCACGGCGATGCCGACGGCCGACGAGACGAAGTTCTGCACCGCGAGCCCCGCGAGCTGCACGGTGTACCCCAGCGTCAGTTCGGGCGAGTATGACTGCCAGTTGGTGTTGGTCACGAACGAGATCGCCGTGTTGAACGAGAGTCCCTCGCCGACCGCCGGCAGGCCGAGCGAGCCGGGCAGGATCGCCTGCGTGCGCTGCAGCGCGTACACGAACAGGACCCCGACGAGCGAGAACAGCAGCACGCCGCGCAGGTATGCCTGCCAGGTCTGGACGGCCCGCGGGTCCACGCCGATCGTCCGATAGGCCACGCGTTCGACGCGGAGGTCGCGCGAACTCGTGTAGACGTGCGCGATGTAGTCGCCGAGCGGGCGATAGAGCAGGGCGAGCAGGACCAGGAGCGCACCGCCCTGCAGCACGCCGAACAGCACCGTCTCTCCGTTCAGGAACGGGTTCATCAGAAGCGCTCCGGATTGACGAGTGCGACCACGAGGTACACGAGGGCGGCTGCCGCGAGGATCACCGCGAGGACGGAGAAGAACGTCATAGCCGCTCGACCCCCCGGGCGACCAGGGCGACCAGCGCGAACAGCGCGACGGTCGCGAGGACATAGATCAGATCGAGCACGGGAACTCCTGGTGAGGTTCGGGGATGACGGGGCGTGCGGCGCCCCGCGACCTCGATCTCACTCTTCGGGGCGTGTGTTGTTCGCGATCCTCACGGTTTCCATACGGCCGCGTGCGGATTCCTCACGCGGTCCTCATGCATCGCCCGAACATCCGAGAGGAACCGTGATGCGGCCGACGCCCTGTGAGGTCATTTTCGGGGCGGCCGGGCGCATCGTTCCTTCCGGATGTACGCGGCGGCGTCGAAGAGCCGAGCAGAATAGCTGATGTGGTCGATGACGCGGAGCGGCTCCTGGACGCCGCGCGCGCTCGTCTCCGGGTCGCGGACGCACCGCGCGAGCGGCTCGGCGAGGTCGTGCGTCCACGGGTCCTGGCGGGGTTGCGCTCGCCGAAGATCGTTCCCCGCGGCAACGTGTGGCGCCTCGGTGTGCTGTTGATCGGCGAGCGAGACGTCTACGCGGCCGGGAACGTGGTGCGAGCGGGCGACCCCGGTCGCCGCGGGTTCGCCTCGGGCGCGGCGCGTGTTCGGGCCGAGGTCGCTGCCGCGGCCACGCGCGGTGGCTTCGCCGACGGCGAGACCGTCCATCTGGACTGGACGGCCCTCGACCCGTCGGCGCTCGGCCGCGGCGAGCCGTCGGGCCCGCTGGCCCTCCTGGGGAGCACCCCCGGCATCCGTTGGAGTCCCACTGCCGGCCTCGTGCCGCTGGCGGGCTACCTCGACGAGCGCATAGCGCTTCTGCTGGACCCGCCGCAAGGGGCGTGACCGGCGGTGTCGACCGGCGGTCGGCGCCGTTAGGCTCACCGTATGGGCCGCTTCATCTACGACACACTGAACAACTCGATCGATATCGAGGATCGGACGCTCGCCCACCTGCGGATCGTCATCATGAACAAGCTCCGCCGCTCGGAGTCGTTCATGTTCACGGTCGACCTCGACAGCGAGGGCATCTCGCGACGGAGCTTCTGGATGCATCCGTCCGTGCCGATGCAGTTCGCGTTCCACGGCAGTCGCGAACCACGCCTGAACCGGCTGTGGATCGAGGCGCTGATGGTCTCGGCGAGCAGTCCCAACGGCCTATTCGTCGTCTCGGAGCCGCAGGAAGAGAAGCCCTTCGACTCCTGACGGGCGCCCGGGCGGCGCCGGCGCCTCAGTCGCCGACGTCGACCTGGGACTTCGCCCGCGACTTCGACGAGGCCTTCTGCCGGATCGATCCCACCGTGGCGTTCTCGACGTCGACGTCCTTCGCGACGATGGCGCCGACCTCGATCGTCGTCTCGTTCTCGGACGGGTCGACATCGAAATGCTCGGCGACGAGCATGATCCCGCCGGACGAGTTGGCGGACTGGGCCAGTTCTTCCATCCACTCGCGGCTCAACACAGCGGGCTCGGGGTCGTCGAAGACGAAACGCAACGGGATCGACGGGCTCAGCCACACCGTGCTGCGTCCCCGTGGCTGGTCGTCGGGATGCCGCCACGTGAGGGTGAAGCTCTCACCGCGCCGGAGTTTCGTTGCGATGACGACCTTCAGGTGCGCCAGCGCGCGATCCTCGATGTCGATGGCGGATGCGTCTCCGCCGTAGTAGATAGTGCCCACCCGCTCAGACTAATCGCAGACTGCGCGTGTGCCGCCGGGTTTGCCCCCGTACGCGTGTCTCGCCGCCAAGTCAATCGGGTTACGCGGATGCCTCGACTGCCACACAGTGGGTATCGAGAAAGAGTGGCACGGGAAGCAAAAGGCGCGGAAAGTCAGGGGTGCGACATGACCGGCAAGAATCCGACGGATGCGAATCGATCTCAGACGAGTCCGCTGCGCGACTTCTTCGACGGGGGTATCGAATACGAGATCGTCGAGGGTGAACTCCTGCCCCGAGGGCCTCATGCTCGCGCGTGGGACCCGACCGTCGACCTCCGATGAGGGCGCGACAGGTCATAGGGCACCGGGTCGCCAAGCGCAAGCCACAACGGGGTGACAGCCCCGGTCGATAGTCTGTGCCGGTGCAAACATGGCCTGGCTCGACATATCCGCTCGGTGCGACATACGACGGGAACGGCACGAACTTCGCGCTGTTCAGTGAGGCGGCCGAACGCGTTCAACTCCGTCCCCTCGACGAGGACGGGCC
>CAYZEL010000150.1:0-5743 GCA_964477515.1 uncultured Microbacterium sp. | reverse complement strand
GATGGCCGAGGCCGTGCAGGCCACGGGCCGCATGGACGTGCTCGTCAACACCGACTTCCCCGACTGGCGGACGAAGTGCGCGATCAACTCGTCGGCGGGCAACATCCTCCACATCCCGCGCGAGGGCGGGTATCTCAGCCGCATGTACATCGACCTCGGCGAGGTCGCGGCCGACGACGACCACCGTGTGCGGCAGACGCCGATCGAGGAGATCATCCGGCACGCCAACGCCATCCTGCACCCGTACTCGATCGATGTGAAGCAGGTCGCGTGGCACAGCGTCTACGAGGTCGGTCATCGCGTCACCGACAAGTTCGATGACGTGCCCGAGGGTACGGACCGCTCTCCGCGCGTCTTCCTGACGGGAGACGCCTGCCACACGCACAGCGCCAAAGCCGGGCAGGGCATGAACGTCTCGATGCAGGACGGCTTCAACCTGGGCTGGAAGCTCGGGCACGTCCTCACGGGGCTGAGCCCCGAGACGCTCCTGCACACGTACTCGTCCGAGCGGCAACCCGTCGCGCAGGAGTTGATCGACTTCGATCGAGAGTGGTCCTCGCTCATGGCGCGCAAGCCGGGTGAGATCTCCGACCCGCGGGACCTCGCGACGTACTACCTGGCGACCGCGGAGTTCCCGTCGGGCTTCATGACGCAGTACGGGGAGTCGATGGCGGTCGGCGACGCGACGAACCAGGCGCTCGCGAGCGGATTCCCGATCGGCAAACGCTTCGCATCGGTCGAGGTCGCCCGCGTCTGCGACGGCAACGTCGTGCATCTCGGTCACCACGCCCGAGCCGACGGGCGGTGGCGCGTCTACGCGTTCGCGAACGAGCGGTCCGGCGAGCGGTCGGCGTTGGACGCCTGGGCGGAGTGGATGAGTTCTGCGGCATCCCCGGTCGCGCTGTACACGCCCCCCGGGGCCGACATCGACGCGGTGTTCGATGTGAAGGCGATCTTCCCGCAGCGCTTCGAGGAGGTCGACATCATGGCTGTGCCTGGCCTGTTCGCCCCGAAGACCGGCCCGCTGGGGCTCACGGACTGGGAGAAGATCTACGCGGCGGCACCGAGCGCGTGGCACGACGCCGACATCTTCGCCGAGCGCGGGATCTCGCGGGAGGGCGCCGTCGTGATCGTCCGCCCGGACCAGTACGTGGCGGCGGTGCTGCCGTTGGACGACCCGCAGGCGGTCGCCGCGTTCTTCGAGGGCGTCCTCCTCCCGGTCGGGCGTACGCTCGGAGGATGACCAAGGCGCTGTTCATCGTCGATGTCCAGAACGACTTCACCGAGGGCGGTGCCCTCGCCGTCGACGGAGGTGACGCCGTCGCCGCGAAGATCACGCGATACCTGGAGTCTCACGGCGATGAATACGACGTGATCGTCGCGTCGCGCGACTGGCACGATCCGGACCACGACAACGGCGGGCACTTCCACCCCGAGCCCGACTACATCGACACCTGGCCGGTGCACTGCGTGTCGGGCACCGAGGGCGCCGAGTACGACCCCGAGTTCGACACCTCTCGCGTGACCCATCACGTGAAGAAGGGTCAGGGCATCCCCGCCTACTCGCTGTACGAGGGGAAGACGGACGATGGCGGCCGCGTGGCCGACCTGATCGAGTCTCACGGCGTGACGGACGTCGACGTCGCGGGGCTCGCGACCGACTACTGTGTGCGGGCCTCCGCCCTCGACGCGATCGCCCATGGGCGGCGCGTGCGGATCCTGACGGACCTCGTCGCCGGCGTCGCGCAAGAGACGAGCGAGGCCGCCCTGGCAGAACTGGAGCGCGCCGGGGCCGAACTGGCATGACCCGCGGGCCGCGTGTGCGTGGGGCTCAGTCGGCGTGACGGTCGAGGAACGAATAGACCTCGGAGTCGTCGACTCCCGGGAAGGCGCCGCGGGGGAGCGGTGAGAACATCTGCGTGTGCACCCGCGCCGAGGGCCACGACTTCCCCTCCCACCGGTTCGCGGTCTCGGGCGCCGGACGACGGCAGCAGGCCTCGTCCGGACACGTCGACACGGCGCGGCTGGGAGTCTCTCGCCCGCGGAACCAGCGTGCGTCGTCGAAGGGCACGCCGACCGTGATCGAGAATTCGCCGTCTGTCGTGGTGCCCGTCTGCGTCGAGCACCAGAAGGTTCCGGCGGGTGTGTCGGTGTACTGGTAGTGCTCGGTCGCGCGGTTCTGTTGCGCGAACGCCCCGCGCGCCGAGAACTTGCGGCACACGATCTGGCCCTCGACCGACCCCGTGACGTCCATCGGCAGGGGAAGCCCGTCGTTTTCGTACACCCGCTGCAGCGAGCCGGTGTGACCCACGCGCAAGAAGTGCAGGGAGATGCCGAGGTGCTTCGTGGCGAGGTTCGTCAGACGCATCCCCGCCGCTTCGTGCGTGACGCCGAACGCGTCGCGGAAGTCCTCGACGGCCAGGTTCCGGTCTTTCTTCGCCTGCTGGAGGAACGCGACGGCGGCCGTCTCGGGCATGAGGCACGAGGCGGCGAAGTAGTTGATCTCGAGCCGCTGCTGCAGGAAGTCGGCGTAGTCGGTCGGACGCGTGTGGCCGAGCAGGCGGTGCGCCATCGCCTGCAGCGCCATCGATCGCAGGCCGTGGCCGCCCGGAATGGATGCGGGCGGAAGGTAGATGCGGCCGTTCTCGAGGTCGGTGATCGAGCGGGTGGAGCTCGGCAGATCGTTGACGTAGATCAGCTCGAAGCCCAGGCGCTCGGCCATGATGCTGACGGTGCGGTGGGTCAGGGCGCCCGAGACGTGTCCGGCGGCCTTGAGTTGTTTTTCGGCGAGTTTCTCGATGTCGGGCAGGTAGTTGTCGTGCTCGCGCATCCGCAGGCGCAGTTCGGTGTTCGCCCGCCGCGCCTCTTCGGGAGTGGCGATCGCCTCGCGCTCGCGTCTTTGCAGTTCGCGATGAAGCCCCAGGAGCGACTCGATCGTCTCGTCCGGCATCGTCTTGGTCACGCGCACGGGCGCGACACCGAGGCGACGAAAGGTCGGGCTCGCCTGTGCGCGCTCGAGTTCGATCTCCAGCGCGGCGCGGCGGTTGGGGGGTTCGCCCGAGATCAGGTCCGACACCTCCGTGTCGGTCGCGGCTGCAACGGCCTGCAGCAGGGAGAGCTTGGGCTCACGCTTGCCGTTCTCGACGAGGCTGAGCTGGCTTCCGGCGACCCCGACCAGCGCGCCGAGTTCGTCGAGCGTGAGGCCCTTCTGCAGACGGTGGTGCCGGATGCGGTGACCGAGGGTGGTGAGTTCGAGAGCGGAGCCGACCATTACTTGAGCATAGCGAAAGAATCCAGGTTCTTTCGAGGCATGATTTCGACAAATAGGGTCCGGATCGCGGTGGAATGGACGAGAGCCGAGAAAGTAGGAGCGCATCGTGGCACTTGCCGAATCCCTGAGCACCCGCATCGCCGTCCCCCGTCGCGTCACCGACTTCGGACAGCGTCCGGCCGACGAGCCGGGCCTGACCGAGTTGCTCGCCTGGGTCGATGACGTCGCCGCCCTCACGCAGCCCGCTCGCGTGCATTGGATCGACGGATCGCGCGCCGAGAACGAGGCCCTGCTGCGACAGATGGTCGACGACGGCACGCTCATCCGGCTGAACCCCGAGTGGCGCCCCGGCTCGTACCTCGCGCGCTCCCACCCGAAGGACGTGGCGCGCACCGAGGGGCGCACCTTCATCGCCTCCGAGCGCGAAGAGGACGCCGGTCCGACGAACAACTGGGCCGACCCGACCGAGATGCGCGACACGATGTCGCGGATCTTCGCCGGCAGCATGCGCGGCCGCACGATGTACGTCGTCCCGTTCTCGATGGGCGCCGTCGGCGGCCCGCTCTCGCACATCGGCGTGCAGATCACCGACAGCCCCTACGCGGTCACGAGCATCGGCATCATGACCCGCGTCGGCGCGGACGTGACCGATCTGATCGCGAACGGTGCCCCGTGGGTGCGCACCGTTCACTCGGTCGGTGCGCCTCTCGCGCCCGGTGAGAAGGATGTCGCCTGGCCGTGCAACGACGAGAAGTACATCGTGCACTTCCCCGACACTCTCGAGGTCTGGTCGTACGGATCGGGGTACGGCGGCAACGCGATCCTCGCCAAGAAGTGCTTCGCGCTGCGGATCGCCTCGGTCATCGGGCGAGACGAGGGATGGCTCGCCGAGCACATGCTGCTCATCCGCGTCATCGACCCGCAGGGGCGGAAGTACCACATCGCCGCTGCATTTCCCTCCGCCTGTGGCAAGACGAACCTTGCGATGCTGCGCCCGACGATTCCCGGCTGGCGTGTCGAGACGCTCGGCGACGACATCGCCTGGATCCGTCCCGGCGAGGACGGTCGCCTCTGGGCGATCAACCCCGAGGCCGGGTTCTTCGGCGTCGCACCCGGCACGGGTGAGTCGACCAACGTCACAGCGGTCGAGACGCTGTGGGGCAACACGATCTTCACGAACGTCGCGTTGCGACCCGACGGCGATGTCTGGTGGGAGGGCCTGACCGACGAGGCGCCGCCGCACCTCACCGATTGGGAGGGCAATCCCTGGACGCCGGCATCCGGTCGTCCGGCCGCGCACCCGAACTCGCGCTTCACCGTGAGCGCCGCGCAGTGCCCGCAGATCGCGCCGGACTGGGATGCTGCCGAGGGCGTGCCCCTCGACGCGATTCTCTTCGGAGGTCGACGGGCGACGAACGTGCCGCTCGTGGTCGAGGCGACCGACTGGACGCACGGGGTGTTCATCGGCTCGAACATCTCGTCCGAGCGGACGGCGGCCGCCGAGGGCACGGTCGGCGAGCTGCGCCGCGATCCTTTCGCGATGCTGCCGTTCTGCGGCTACAACATGGCGGACTACTTCGGTCACTGGTTGAAGGTCGGTCAGAACCTGCGGTTCGACCGCGCGCCGCGCATCTTCCAGGTCAATTGGTTCCGCCGCGGCACCGACGGCCGGTTCCTGTGGCCCGGATTCGGCGACAACTCGCGCGTCATCGAGTGGATCATCCGCCGTGTCCAGGGCGAGGTCGGGGCCGTCGAGAGCCCGATCGGTCGGCTCCCGCGCACGGAAGACCTGAACCTCGACGGGATCGACGTTCCCGAGGCCGACCTCGAGGAGCTCTTCGCGGTCGATCCGGCGACGTGGCAGGCCGAGGCCGACCTCACCGAGGAGTTCTACGCGACGTTCGAGGGTCGCGTGCCGGCGGCGCTGCAGGCCGAGTTGTCGGCGCTGCGCTACCGCCTGCGCACCTGATCGCGCTCAACCGGCACTTGGGGCGCCGAATTCACGTTGGGGCGCGGAGTACCACGCCCCAACGTTGGCCCGACGCCCCAAGTCCGGCCGGGCGAGGCTCACACGAGCAATTGGTGCTTCGCGAGCTCGCGATACAGCGGCGTCGACGCGACGAGCTCGGAGTGCGTGCCCTGACCGACGACACGGCCGTGATCGAGCACGACGATCAGGTCGCTGTCGACGACCGTCGACAGACGGTGCGCGATGACGAGCAGCGTGCGCCCGGTCGCGACCGCGTCGATGGCGTCGCGCATCCGCTGCTCGTTGACGCCGTCGAGCGATGACGTCGATTCGTCGAGCAGCAGGATCGGGGGAGCGGACAGGAGGGCCCTCGCGATCGCGAGGCGCTGGCGCTCGCCGCCCGAGAGCATGACACCGTCCTCGCCGACGGGCGCCTGCAGCCCCTCGGGGCTTCGCTCCAGCACGTCGCCGAGGTTCACGGCACGCAGCACGGCCTCGCACTC
>CAYZEL010000149.1:0-5754 GCA_964477515.1 uncultured Microbacterium sp. | reverse complement strand
GAGGGTTCCCCTCCTGCGGGATGGCCGTCAGCGTTCCGACCTCGACGTGCCCGAACCCCAGGGCGCCCAACCCGAGAACCCCGACCGCGTCCTTGTCGAACCCGGCCGCGATACCGAAGGGAGAGGGGAAATCGATGCCGAGGGTCCGGGTTCGTAACGATGGCGCGGGTCGCGTGACGCGGCGCAGGAGGTTCGCGAACGGACGCACTCCGGCCGCACGGACAACCCACATGCCCATGTGATGCGCCGTCTCGGGGTCGAAGCGCGAGAGCACGACGGAGAACAGGACGCGATACAACCCGCCCCCCTCATCGCCGCTCGCGATCGACCCAGGTTCCCCGGACTCAGCCACGCGGCACGTCGCCGTCGAATCCGGGCGCCGCGACGCGATCCGCGCGGAGATCTTCGATCGCGGTCTCGAAATCGTCGAGCGATTCGAACGCCTGGTAGACGCTCGCGAATCGCAGGTAGGCCACCATGTCGAGGGCGCGGAGGGGTCCGAGGATGGCGAGACCGATCTCGTTCGTGTCGACCTGTGACGCGCCCGTCTGGCGGACGGCTTCTTCGACCTTCTGCGCGAGCATCGCGAGATCCGCCTCGGTCACGGGTCGACCCTGGCACGCCTTGCGCACACCCGACATGACCTTCTCGCGGCTGAAGGGCTCGATCACGCCCGAGCGCTTGATGACGTTGAGGCTCGCGGTCTCGATGGTCGAGAATCGCCCGCCGCACTCCGGACACTGCCTGCGACGGCGGATGGAGAGACCGTCATCGCTCGTGCGCGAATCGATCACCCGGGAGTCGGGATGCCGGCAGAAGGGGCAGTGCATGGGTTCTGGAAGTCCTCGCTAGATCACGGAGTCAGATGGCGGATGCTTCGGAGCCCGCGGCCACCGGAGCGAATCGCGCCGTCACGGCCTCGCCATGCGCCGGCAGGGCCTCGGCCTCGGCCAAGGCGACGATCGCGTCGGCCACGCCCGCCAGCGCATCACGGTCGTACGCGATGATCTGCTGCGCGCGCAGGAACGTCTGCGCTCCCAGCCCGGCGGCGTAGCGCGCCTGACCGCCGGTGGGCAGGACGTGGTTGCTTCCCGCCAGGTAGTCGCCGAGGCTCACGGGTGAATTCGGCCCGAGGAAGATTGCGCCGGCATTCGTCAGGTCGGGCAGCAACCCCTCGGGGTCGCGCGTCTGGACTTCCAGGTGCTCGGGGGCATAGGCGTTGCTGAATGCCACGGCGGCCGCCAGATCGTCGACGAGCACGATCGCGGACTGCGAGCCGGCCAGCGCCGTGCGCACGCGGTCCGAGTGACGGGTGAGGGACGCGACGTCCTGCACCCGCGTCCGGACCGCTTCGGCGAATGCCTCCGAGTCCGTGACGAGGACCGCGCCGGCCTGTTCGTCGTGCTCGGCCTGACTCACGAGGTCCGCCGCGACGAGTGCCGGGTCCGCGGAATCATCCGCGATCACCAGGATCTCGGTCGCACCGGCTTCGGAGTCGGTCCCCACGACACCGGCGACGTGCCGCTTCGCCGCGGCCACGAAATTGTTGCCCGGGCCCGTGACGACGTCGACGGGCTCCAGGTCGATGTCGTGCACGCCGTAGGCGAGTGCGGCGATGGCGCCCGCACCACCGATCGCGTAAACCTCTTCGACGCCCAGGAGCCCCGCCGCGGCGAGGATCGTGGGGTGCACCCTGCCGTCCGCGCGCTGGGCGGGAGACGCCAGCGCGACGGCCGACACACCGGCGACCTGGGCCGGAACGACGTTCATGATGACGCTGGACGGATAGACCGCCTTGCCCCCGGGTACGTAGACGCCGACGCGGCGCACGGGCTGCCAGCGCTGGGTGACCACGGCTCCCGGTGCCAGCTCGGTGACGACGGGCGGCGGAACCTGCGCGGCCGAGGCGCGTCGGACGTTCACGATGGCCCGTTCGAGCGCCTCACGCACGTTCGCGTCGAGTCCGGCCACAGCCGCGTCGATGTCGGCTCGCGGGACACGGAGCGCATGGCCCGTCACCCCGTCGAACTTCTCGGCCTGCTCTCGAAGCGCAGCCTCGCCACGGTCTCGGACGTCGGCGACGAGCTCGCCCGCCACCCGCAGGGCGTTGTCGCGTGCTTCGGTCGCGCGCGGAACCAGGGCCGCGTTATCGCGCGCGGCAGTACCGCGGAGGTCGATCGTGCGCATCCCCCCAGGTTACCGGGCCGTTCAGCCCCGGGTGACGCCCGAGACGTCGGAGAGCACGCCCACGCGGCCGTCCTCGTGCTGCACGACGAAGCTCGAGCCACGGTCGGCGATGACGAGGGCCCACGCGGTCGGGCCGATACGGAACAGCGGGGCCCCGGTGCGCTCGTCCACGACATCGCGCTCGACGGGGACCAGTGCCCAGAAGGGGCGCGATGCCGCCGCGGGTGCGGCATCCGTCGTGGGATGTCCACCCGTTTCGGACGTGCCGCGTGCGTACGCGGGAGTCGGGCTCCACGCTCCGGGTTCGATCACACCGGTGTCTCCCGTCGACGGCTCGACGTCGTCCAGCGCGTACGATCCGATCGGATAACCGCCGGTCGCCTGCGCGGCACCATCGCTCGAGACCGGCGCGTACGACTCCGGCGCAGCTTTGGGTTCGGGACGCGGCCGAGGTACGACGGCGCGCACGGCGCGGGCGTTGCGGTGCGCGGCGGCCTCCGGGCGTCCGCGGAAGTCCTCGTCGAACGGCGCGATGTACGGCGCGAAGACCGACGCCAGAACGAGGCCCAGGAAGACGACCAACTCGACCCAGACGACCCAGGTGGTGTACCAGGGGCCGTCGTCGACGACCGTGGCGATGGTGTTCCAGATATAGGACAGCCAGATCACGCTCGAGACCGAGAAGGCGACGGACGCGAACTGATCGACACCCAGGGAGCCGACACGACGGATGCCATCGGGCGAGAACCGGCGGAGGACGATCAGGAATACGGCAACGGTCGGCACGCCGATCGGGAGCACCCAGTCGATACCGCTCATCCAGACCGAGCGGAACGGGATCTGGACGACGGAGAAGAACGAGACGAGGAATGCGACGGCCCAGAGCCCGACGATGACGACCTCGCGAATCGTGAAGGGCCCGACACCGTACTGCGGCGCCTCTTCGGACTCGATCGCCGTCGACGTCGTGTCGGTGTGGGCGGCGTCGTCGTCTGCGGCGCGGGAGTCTGCAGCGTCGTCGTCAATCGCGTTCGGCTCGGTCGCCGAGACCAGCGAAGCTGCGAGATCCCTCTCGTCGTCAATCGGGTTCTCGTCGGTCATAACCATCCCCTTTCGCGCGGGCACCGTCGGCGCCCCGGCTACCTTACCTCGCGCACATCAGCTCAGCCCAGGCATCCTGGCCCGAGCAGAGACTTCAGTTCTCCGTACAGATCCGCCGTCACCTTGACGGGATGCGGCACCTCGAAAACCTTCGCGACGTCACCCTTGGTGAGCTTCATTCGCACCTCGGTCTGACCGTGGTGTCGCTCGAGCACGATCGCGAGATCGGTGATGACCGAATGCGTTGCGCGGTGCTCGGGCAGGATGAGCTCGAGAGCTCCGCCCGCATCCACCGCGCCCAGATCGGGAACCATGGCCGAGACTGCGTGCAGGTTGAGCCCATCGTCGCGACGGGACACGCGTCCGCGCACGACGAGGATCGCGTCGGCCTGCAGCAGCGGCTGATACTCGATGTACGTCTTGCCCATGAACATGACGTTCACCTCGCCGTTGAAGTCCTCGACGGTGACCATGCCATAGGGGTTGCCGCTCGACTTGGCCACACGGTGCTGCACACTCGTCAGCAGGCCCGCGACGGTGACCTGGTCGCCGTCGCTGAGATCCTCGGAGCCGAGCAGGTCGTGGATCGAGGTCGAGGCGTGCTTGGCGAGCGGCATCTCGAGTCCCGCCAGCGGGTGGTCGGAAACGTACAGCCCGAGCATCTCGCGTTCGAACGCGAGCTTGTCCTTCTTCGTCCACTCGGGGCGATGCGGGACCGTCTTCGAGCCGTGCTGGGGCTCGTCGAACAGGCTGTCGAAGTCGAAGCCGTACTGTCCGTTGGCCTCGTTGCGCTTGACGTCCACCGTCTGCTCGATCGCGTTCTCGTGGATCTCGAGCAAAGCCCGCCGGGTCGCACCCGTCGAGTCGAAAGCTCCGGCCTTGATGAGCGACTCGATGGTGCGCTTGTTCGCGACCTGCAGCGGGACGCGCTGCAGGAAGTCGTGGAAGGACGTGAACGGCTCGTCGCCGCGGCACGCCACGATCGCGTCGACGACGTTCGCTCCGACGTTGCGGATCGCACCGAGGCCGAAGCGGATGTCGTCGCCGACGGCCGCGAAGTAGCGGATCGACTGGCTCACGTCGGGCGGAAGCACTTTCATCCCCATGCGACGGCACTCGTTGAGGTACACCGCGAGCTTGTCCTTGGAGTCGCCGACGCTCGTGAGCAGCGCGGCCATGTACTCGGCCGGGTAGTGCGCCTTGAGGTAGGCGGTCCAGTACGAGATCAGACCGTATGCGGCGGTGTGGGCCTTGTTGAAGGCGTAGTCGGCGAACGACTCGAGAACCTTCCAGAGGGCGTTCTGCGCGGCGGCGGAGTAGCCGTTCGCCGTCATGCCCTCGAAGAAGTCCGCCTGCTGCTTGTCGAGCTCGGACTTCTTCTTCTTACCCATCGCGCGACGGAGGATGTCGGCCTGACCGAGCGAGAAGCCGGCGAGCTTCTGGGCGGCGGACATGACCTGCTCCTGATAGACGATCAGGCCGTAGGTCGTGCCGAGGATCTCACTCAGAGGCTCTTCGAGTTCGGGATGGATCGGCGTGATCGGCTGCAGGCCGTTCTTGCGGAGCGCATAGTTCGTGTGCGAGTCGACACCCATCGGACCCGGGCGGTACAGCGCGAGCACGGCCGAGATGTCTTCGAAGTTGTCGGGCTTCATCAGGCGCAGGAGCGACCGCATGGGTCCGCCGTCGAGCTGGAAGACACCCAGCGTGTCGCCGCGCGCGAGCAGTTCGTACGAAGCGACGTCGTCGAGGGTGAGGTCCTCGAGCACGAGCCGTTCGCCGCGGTTGGCCTCGATGTTGTCGAGAGCGTCATCGATGATCGTGAGGTTGCGCAGCCCCAGGAAGTCCATCTTGATCAGGCCGAGCGACTCGCAGGCGGGATAGTCGAACTGCGTGACGATCTGGCCGTCCTGCTCGCGCTTCATGATCGGGATGATGTCGATCAGCGGTTCGCTCGACATGATCACGCCGGCGGCGTGCACGCCCCACTGTCGCTTGAGGTTCTCCAGCCCCACGGCGGTGTCGAAGACCGTCTTCGCGTCGGGATCCGTGTCGATCAGCGCGCGGAATTCGGATGCCTCCTTGAACCGCGGGTGATCTTTGTCGAACATGCCCTCCAGCGGCATGTCCTTGCCCATCACGGCGGGGGGCATCGCTTTGGTGAGCTTCTCCCCCATGCTGAACGGGAAGCCGAGCAGCCGGCCGGCATCCTTGAGCGCCTGCTTGGCCTTGATCGTGCCGTACGTGACGATCTGGGCGACGCGCTCGTCGCCGTACTTCTGGGTGACGTACTGGATCACCTCGCCGCGGCGACGGTCGTCGAAGTCGATGTCGAAGTCGGGCATCGACACACGATCGGGGTTGAGGAACCGCTCGAACAGGAGGCCGTGCCGGAGGGGATCCAGGTCGGTGATCCGTATCGCGTAGGCGGCCATCGAACCGGCGCCGGAGCCGCGCCCGGGACCC
>CAYZEL010000148.1:3154-5827 GCA_964477515.1 uncultured Microbacterium sp. | reverse complement strand
GCCGGGCCTCGATTGGCAGAAGGACACCTGGCACATTCCGGAGTTCTTCGAGATCCTGGTGCAGGGTCAGGAGCAGTTCGACCTCGCCATCACCGGGCAGCAGGACGCCAAGACCACGCTGGATAACATCGCCAAGTTCCAGCAGGAACTGCTGACCGAGGCGGGGCACATCGAGTAATAGCCGGCCTCGCGACGAAACCGGCCGTGCGCCTCCGGGCGCACGCCCGGCAGTCGACTTCGCACGGCGGAGAGTCGGGCGAGACCCGCGACGACTCCGTGCACGGTGCGCGCGGCGTCGAGCGCGATGCGGATGCCGGGGGCCTAGGCCAGCGCCGGATCGACGGTGTCGGGGACGATCTGCAGCGTCTCCCCCGGGCCCGACAGCAGCACCTCCTGGCGCGCGATCACGCCGGGCCTGCGGAGCGAGTGGACGGGGATGCTCGCGACGCGCTGGCCGCGGGCGCGCTGGTCGGTGTGCGGGGCCTCGACCGGGCCGACGCTCTCGCGCGCCGCGGCCATGAGCTCGGCCGTGCGCACCGCGGTGCCGCTCGGCGAGTCGACCTTGCGTTCATGGTGCGCCTCGATGATCTCGATCGAGGGGAAGAACGGGGCCGCGGCGGACGCGAGCGCGGTGCCGATGACCGATCCGAGCGAGAAGTTCGGGATGAAGACGACTCCGGTGCCCGCCGCCTCGACGAGCGGCCGGACCAGCGCGATGCGCTCCTGGGACCACCCCGAGGTACCGACCAGGACGTTGATGCCCCGCTCGATGGCCGCGCGGACGACGTCGATCGACACTGCGGGGGTCGAGACATCCACCACCAGGTCAGACCCGTCGATTTCAGAGATCTCGCTACGGGAAGACAGGACGGCGACGACGTCATAGCCCTCCGTCGCCTCGATGACATCGCGCACGACGCCCCCGAGCCGACCGGTTCCGCCCACGATGGCTACGCGTGTCGTCATGAGCCCATCCTAGGTTCGGCACGTCGGGAGGGCGGCACGCCGAGCCGCTCGGGCGAGCTGACGCAGGCCTGGGGCGCCGATGAGCGTGCGCGCCGTGCCATCCGCACGCCACTGTGCCCGACACCCGGGCGGATGCATCGCGCAACGGCGTGTCGGCCACGGCGTCGTGCGGACGGCACGGCATCCGATGGCGCCGGTGGTCGGATGCCTCGACCTAAGCTCGAACGGTGGTGCGATTCATCGAGACGGCGGCGGATGCTCCGGCCGCCCATGACCTGCTGACCGAGTACTTCGCTGCCCGGGCCGAGGCGTTCCCGGGCGGCGCATACCGCCCGACGTACCCCGACGCCGCGGCATTCGACGCGCCGGACGGGGTGTTCCTCGTCGTCGAGGACGAGGGTGCCGAGGCGGGCGGGCGTCGCACGGTCGGATGCGGAGGCATCCGGCGCATCGCGGACGGCCCGGACGGTGTTCGATACGAGGTCAAGCACCTGTACCTCGACCCGTCGACGCGCGGCCGCGGCTGGGGACGCCTGTTGCTCGACGAGCTCGAGCGCCGGGCCCGCGCCTGGGGCGCCGTCGAGCTCGTCCTCGACACCCACCACACCCTCGCGGCGGCAGGCGGCCTGTATGGCTCGGCGGGTTTCGAGGCGATCGAGCCGTACAACGACAACCCGAACGCGACCGTGTGGCTGCGCAAGCGGCTCGACGCTTGATGGCGACCCGCTCAGGAACGCTCATCGGTCCGCTGGGGTCACGCATCGGGATCGTAGGCGGCAAAGTCGCCGACCACGCGGAAGGCCGGTCCGACCTCCTCCTGGAGATCTCTCACGAGGGACTCCCCCTCTGCGATCCACTGACGTCCGATCTCGGAATCGGGCCACCTGGTCTCGAACACGGGGTCCAGCACGTACTGCCAGGTGTCGTTCCACTCCCTGAACCGATGCCGGAGCTCCGGCGAAATCCGAATGGAGCGACCCACGACTTCGCGGCGACCCCACTCCGGGAACACGCGTATCGTCCGAGCTCGCTCTGAGTCCTCCAGCGACGAGACGGCCGATCCGGGTACACGAGACCGGTCGTTGTCCGCCCTTCGCGCCGCACGGGCGGTGAGGGGCCCGGCGATCAGCATCGCGAAGAGAGCGCAGGCGGCACCGATCCCGACCCAGACCATGAGACCGTCCGCGCCACTCCATGCCAGTCCGAAGAGCACCCACAGGGCCAGAGCCCCGACGCCGGCCGACAGTGCGCCGATCACAGCACGGGATCCGATGGAGCGACTCGGCCGGCGAGACCAGAGCCCGAGACAGACTCCATAGGTCGAGCTCGCCACGACAGCGGTGATGAGACCGAGGAACCCGCCGTAGAAGGGCATCAGCACGAGGGCCGACTCTTCTCCCCGGTCGAGCGGGATGAGCCACCCGAAAACGACGAGGAGAAGAAGTCCCCCGGCCACAGTCCCCACCCCGAGCATCCACCCGATGACGGTGCCGTAGGTCCTCCAGAACATCCCTCGACACTAGGTGACGGAGGATCGACGGGGCGTTCGGCGGCGCGACAGACCCGATGTTGCGAACGCACCGGCCGACAGGCGCCGGCGACGTTCGCAATTCAGTCTCTCCGGCCGACGACGCGGGTAGCGCAGGCGTGATGTCGCGGGATCACCCACCCGCCCCGCTCGCGCGGACTGAATTGTGAACGCCCGCG
>CAYZEL010000148.1:0-3054 GCA_964477515.1 uncultured Microbacterium sp. | reverse complement strand
AGCGTCCACGGACGCCCCTGCTTCTGCGCGATCACCGTCAGGCCGCAGTGCGCCTGGTTGAGTGTCATCCAGCGCCACTCGGGCGCCCCCAGGACTTCGCGCACGAACCAGCTGATGACGAAGTTGTGCGTGATCACGAGCTCGTGCACCTCACCGGTGCGACGGACGAGGAACTCGCTGACGGCATCCGCCATCTGCGCCCGTCCGGCCTCGATCTCGGCGTCGGTCACGGACCCGAAGAACGGCTCGTACACTCCGGGCGTCTCGGGCGACATCCCCGAGGGGACGCAGTCGAACAGCAGCGACGAAGGTTGCGGGGTGATCGCCGGCATCCGCTCCGCCACCATGCGGGCCGTCTCGGTCGCCCGCAGCAACGGTGAGTGCCAGACGGCGCTCAGGGGAATCCCGGACAGCCGATCGGCGATGAGCGACGCCTGCCGCTGGCCCCGCGGAGAGAGGGGGCCATCGACGAGCCCGTGCTCTGCATCCTGATGTTCGCCGTGTCGAACGAGGTAGATGAAGTGCGTCATCCTCGCCCACTTCCGTCACGACGGGCCCCGATGCCACGCCGCTTCCAGCCTATGTCACGAACGGCGGCGACGACGGGTCGTGTCACGAAATGGTCTCGGGAGAGCCGAAACGGATGACTCACTGAGCGGCGCGGGACAACTCGCCGAGGTGCGCGCGGCTCAACTGCACGCCCACGCCTTGCGTCAGTTCTTCGACGTGCTCGGGCGCGTAGGCGTTGACGATGGGCGCCGCCACGGTGCGCTGAGCGAGCAACCAGGCGACCGCGACCGCGGCATCGGGTACCGAGAGCTCGAGGGCGATCCCATCCAGCGCCTTCAGCACCCGCTGTCCGCGCCGGTTGAGATATGCCGCGACCTGCATACCGCGCGCCGAGAGGCCGACGCGGTCGCGGCTGCGGTGGCGTCCGGACAGGAACCCGTGAGCCAGAGGATGCGAGGGCGTGACCGCGATGCCCTGCGCACCGGCGACGAGGCGCAGGTCGCCCTCGAAGGGTGTCCGGTGTACGACGTTGTAGTGCGCATCGAGCACGGTGAATCGCGGGTAGCCGGCCGAGGCGAGAATCCGCGCCTCGACGAGACGCTCGGGCGTGAAACCCGCGGCACCCAGGTGCCGCACCTTGCCCGAGCCGATCAGCCACTCGGCCGTCGCGAGCGTCTCTTCGAGCGGGACGGATGTGTCGGCACCGTCGAGGTACAGAACGTCGATGTGATCGGTACCCAGGCGCACGAGGGATGCCTCGACAGCCCGCACGAGGTTGACCGGACCGAGACCGGGGTTGTCGGGGTGCGCACCGACCTTGACGGCCACGACCATCTGATCACGCGCCTGGCGCGATGCCAGCCACTGCCCGATGATGTGCTCGCTGCGTCCGGCCGAAAATGAATCGGCGGTGTGGAGGGCGTTACCGCCGAGTTCGACGTAGCGATCGATGATGCGGTGGCTGGCCGACAGATCGATGTTCCAGCCGAACTCCGCTCCCCCGAGGATCAGGGGGAAGATGTCGAGGCCGGTCTCGCCGAGGGTGACACGCATGCCGTGACCGATGCTCGGGCCGAGAACGGGGATGGGCGACGAAGGATGCGGAGCGGGCGGCGAAGCCTGCCCTGCCGACACATCCGTGCCGCTACCGAAAAAACTCATGCTCCCACCCCCTCGCGCGCTACGTGCCACGAGTCGCGACCTTCTTGCGTGTGTCGCGCCCCCCGACGCTTTCTTCGAGAGTAGGGCAGCCCACCGACCCTGGCGCGCGTTCCGGTGACGAACCTATGAACTAGCCATAACGCTTTGATCACGGCACAGGACGAAGCCCCCGCACCCATGAAAGGGGTACGGGGGCTCCTTCGATCCGATGCGGATCAGACCGCGAGGGGTCTGGGCCTAGACGGCAACCTCGGGCGCGCCTTCGGCTGCGCCCTGGTCTGCTGCCTGGTCGGCCGACTCTTCGACGACCGGCTCGAGCGACAGCTTGCCGCGGTCGTCGATCTTCGTGATCTTCACGAGGATCTTCTGACCGACGCTGAGCACGTCTTCGACGTTCTCGACACGCTTGCCACCGGCGAGCTTGCGGACCTCGCTGACGTGCAGCAGGCCGTCCTTGCCGGGCAGGAGCGAGATGAACGCACCGAAGGTCGCGATCTTGACGACGGTTCCGAGGAACTGCTCGCCGACCTCGGGGTTCGTCGGGTTGGCGATCGCGTTGACCTGCGCGCGAGCGGCCTCGGCCGACGGACCGTCGACGGCACCGATGTACACGGTTCCGTCTTCCTCGATCGAGATCTGGGCGCCGGTCTCGTCCTGGATGGAGTTGATCGTCTTGCCCTTGGGCCCGATGAGCTCGCCGATCTTGTCGACCGGGATCTGGACGCTGATGACGCGGGGCGCGGTGGGCGCCATCTCGTCGGGCGCGTCGATCGTGGCGTTGATCAGGTCGAGGATGGCGAGCCGCGCATCCTTCGCCTGCTGCAGCGCCGCGGTCAGAACCGAGGTCGGGATGCCGTCGAGCTTGGTGTCGAGCTGGATCGCCGTGACGAACTCGCTCGTACCGGCCACCTTGAAGTCCATGTCACCGAGGGCGTCTTCGGCACCGAGGATGTCGGTCAGTGCGGCGTAGCGCGTCTGTCCGTCGACTTCGTCCGAGACCAGACCCATCGCGATACCGGCGACCGGGGCGCGTAGGGGCACACCGGCGTTCAGCAGCGACAGGGTCGAGGCGCAGACCGAGCCCATCGACGTCGAGCCGTTCGAGGACAGCGCCTCGGAGACCTGACGGATGGCGTAGGGGAACTCCTCGCGAGAAGGCAGAACCGGAACGAGGGCGCGCTCGGCCAGGAAGCCGTGCCCGATCTCGCGACGCTTCGGGCTTCCCACACGGCCGGTCTCACCGGTCGAGTACGGCGGGAAGTTGTAGTGGTGCATGTAGCGCTTGTGCGTGACGGGCGACAGCGAGTCGATCTGCTGCTCCATCTTGAGCATGTTCAGCGTGGTGACACCCAGGATCTGGGTCTCGCCGCGCTGGAAGATCGC
>CAYZEL010000147.1:0-5862 GCA_964477515.1 uncultured Microbacterium sp. | reverse complement strand
CATGGTGCTCGCGACGGGGATGACCGAGGGCATGGAGACGAGCTACGCCCGCCTCGAGAGGGTCATCGCGGGCTGAGCCGTCCGTTCGGGAGGGTCCGGTCGGCGGGGAGGATCGTATGCGGCATCCGCACCCTCCCGAACGACCAGGCCCTCCCGAACGAACCTCACGCCGCGGCGTCGGAGGTCAGGAGGCCCGGGCGAGAGCGTCCTCGAGGGCGACCCACGCGAGCATCGCGCACTTGACCCGCGCGGTGTACTTCGAGACGCCCGACAACGCCGCGGCGTCGCCGTACTCCTCGATGTCGAGCTCGAGCTTGCCGCGCGAGCGCATGGCCTCGCGGAATCCGTCGACGAGAGCGGATGCCTCGGCCCCCCGCATCCCGGCGACCAGGTCCGACAGCATCGACGCGGACGCCTGCGAGATCGAGCAGCCCGCGCCCTCCCACGTCGCGTCGCGGATCGCGCCCGTGTCGTCGAGCCGCACGCGCAGCGTCAGTTCGTCGCCGCGGACCGGGTTGGGCTGGTACGACGAGGCGTGGGCCCCTTCCTCGGGGGCGAGGGGGGTGCCGTGCGGATGCTTCGAGTGATCGAGGATCAGCCCCTGGTACAGCGACTCGAGCCCGCTCATCGGGTGCCCTCGGCGCCGAAGAACGCGCGAACGCCCGAGAGCGCATCCAAGAACGTGTCGATCTCTTCCTCGGTGTTGTAGAACGCGGCACTCGCGCGGACCGTCGCCGTCAATCCGAACCGGCGGTGCAGGGGCTGCGCGCAGTGGTGGCCGACGCGCACGGCCACGCCGCGGGCATCGAGGAACTGACCGACATCGTGGGCGTGCACCCCATCCACGTCGAATGCCGCGAGAGCCACGCGCTCGACGCCCTCGGCGTCGCCGAGCAGCCGAACCCCCGCGACTTCCCGCAGCCCTTCGCGCAGCCGGCGCTCGAGGGATGCCTCGCGTGCCGCGATCGCGTCGTGCCCCAACCCACCGAGGTACCGCACGGCGGCAGCGAGGCCGATAGCCTGCGACACCGGCTGCGTGCCCGCCTCGAAGCGCTGGGGCGGCGGGAGGTACTCCGCCGAATCGAGGGTGACGGTCGTGATCATCGACCCGCCGGTGAGGAACGGCGGGAGCGCCTCGAGCACGTCGGCGCGGCCGTACAGCGCCCCGACGCCGTAGGGGCCGAAGACCTTGTGTCCGGAGAACACCGCCAGGTCGACGCCGAGGCCGGGCAGGTCGAGCGCGAGATGCGGAGCGGACTGGCACGCGTCGAGCACCGTGAGCGCGCCCGCGGAACGCGCCAAAGACACCAGGCTCTCGACCGGGTTGACGATGCCCAGGACGTTCGAGACGTGGGGGAAGGCCACGATCCGCGTGCGGGATCCGATGATTCCAGCGGCAGCATCGAGGTCGAGTCGCCCATCGTCGAGAACCGGAATATGCCGCAGGACCGCGCCCGTGCGGGCGGCGAGCTCCTGCCACGGAATGAGGTTGGCGTGGTGTTCGGACTCGGTCACGACGATCTCGTCGCCCGGGGCCAGCGCCAACCGACGCGCGGCCTCTCCGCCGCGTGCGAGGGTCGCATTCCCGATCGAGTATGCGATGAGGTTGATGCCGGCCGTCGCCCCGGACGTCCAGACGATCGACTCGGGATCGGCTCCCACGAACGAGGCGACAGCACCCCGCGCATCCTCGAACGCCTCGGTGGCGTCGGCGGCGAGCGTGTGCGCACCACGGTGGACGGCGGCGTTGCCACGCGTGAGGAAGGATGTCTCGGCCTCGAGCACGACGCGCGGCTTCTGGCTGGTTGCCGCCGAGTCCAGGTACACCAGCGGTGCCCCGTTCACCCGTTCTCCGAGGATCGGGAAGTCGGCACGGAGAGACGACACGTCGACGGAGGACGCGTCGAGGGGCACAGCCAGGTGTTTCACTCCTCCAGGCTACGCCGCGGCACCCGGTTCGAGGTCTCGGGCGGCAAGCCCGACCGATCGCCGCCGGGAAGGGGTCGCGACCGACGGCCGTAGACGATCTCGGTCGAGTCCAGCAGCCAGGGCACGAGCGTGATGGTGACGCCGTGCACGAGCATCAGGTCGTGCGCGATCCGGCTGGCACGCCGGTTGTGCAGGAAGCTCTCCCACCAATGGCCCACGATGTACTGCGGCAGGTACACGGTGATGACGGACGAGCCGTGCTTCTTGCGGTACTCCTGGATGAACTCCCGCACCGGATGGGCGAAGGTGCGATACGGCGAGTCGACGATGACGAGCGGCACCGGCATCCGATGTTCCTGCCATTCGGCCTGCAGGCGGTCGGTGGACTCCGGATCGACCGAGACGTGCACGGCCATGGTCTTGTCGTGCTTGGCGGCGAGGGCGTAGTCGATCGCCTTCACGACGGGCTTCTGCAACCGCCCGACGAGCACGATCGCGACATCGCCCTTCGACCCGAAGTGGGTCGTGTCGTCGATCTCGATCTCGTGCTCGACGTCGCGGTAGTAGCGATTCACGCCGATCATGAGCGTGGCGAGGATCGGGATCAGCAGGAACACGATCCAGGCGCCGTGGGTGAACTTCGTGATCGTGACGATGACCAGCACGAAGACGGTCAGGGCCGCGCCGGCCCCGTTGATCGCCAGACCGATCCGTGCCGCGTGCAGATCCGCACCCGTGGCGCCCGTGCGGATGGCGCGACGCCAGTGCCGGATCATGCCGATCTGACCGAGCGAGAACGAGACGAAGACGCCGATGATGTAGAGCTGGATGAGGCTGGTCAGGCTCGCCTGGTAGATGATCAGGATCGCGATCGCGGCGAGGCCGAGCGCGATCATCCCGTTCGAGAACACCAGTCGGTCGCCCCGGGTGTTGAGGGATTTCGGGGCATACCCGTCGCGTGCGAGTACGGCGCCGAGCAGGGGGAAGCCGTTGAACGCGGTATTGGCGGCCAGCAGCAGCACGCATGCCGTCGCGGCCTGGATGATGAAGAAGGGGAGGCTTCCCATCCCGAATGTCGCGCTCGCGACCTGCGCCATGAGGCTCGGCTGCGGGCTCGATTCGCAGTCGAACCCGATGAGGTTGCAGGGGTTCTCGGCGTAGTGCACCTGCGCGAACAGGGCGAGCGCGGTCAGCCCCGCGAACAGCAGGATCGCGATGCCGCCCATGAGGGTCAGCGTCGCCTGGGCATTCTTCACTTTCGGCGCCCGGAAGGCGGGGACACCGTTTGATACCGCTTCGACGCCCGTCAGGGCCGAGCATCCGCTCGAGAATGCACGCAGGACCAGCAGGATCACGGCCGCCTGCGACAGGTCTTCGGCCTGCACCGCGAACTCGGCGCTCGACGCCACGGGCGGGTCGCCGAGCGCGACGCGAGCCAGTCCGACGACGATCATGACGGCGACCGATCCGATGAAGACGTAGGTCGGGATCGCGAACGCCTTGCTCGATTCGCGGACTCCGCGCAGGTTGACGGCCATGATCAGCACGACGAAACCGACGGCGAACTCGATCCGCCAGGGGTTGAGCTCGGGGATCGCCGAGATGATGTTGTCGACACCGGAGGCGATCGATACCGCCACCGTCAGGACGTAGTCCACGAGCAGGGCGGATGCCACGACCACCGCGGCCGGCTCGCCGAGGTTCTTCGACGCGACCTCGTAGTCGCCACCGCCCGACGGATAGGCCTTGATGAGTTGCCGGTAGCTGACGACGACGACGACCAGCAGCAGGACGACGGCTGCCGCGACGGCCGGGCTGAACGCCAGGAACGCGAGCCCGCCGGTCAGCAGGATCATCAGGAGTTCCTGCGGCGCGTACGCCACGGACGACAGCGCGTCGGACGCGAAGATCGGCAGAGCGCGTCGCTTCGGGAGCAGCTGACCGTCGAGCTGTTCGGTATGAAGGGGTTCGCCGAGGATCCAGCGCTTCACGGCGGGAGAGCTGGCGCCGCCCTCGCCGCGACTGTCGTTAGCCACGAGCGGCGACATTACGCCCGCGGGCGACGGTGTGCAAGCGGAGCGGCGCGGGCGATGGACCGTGATTGGCCGCACGTTGGGCGAAACACGGCGACTTGGGGCGCCGTAACACCCTTGGGGCGTGGGAACCCGCGCCCCAAGGTGATCCGGACGCCCCAGGTCGCGGGAGGGGGGGCGGGAGCCCGCGAGTCCGGGCCGTCGTGTCCTGGCGAGGTCACTCCTGCCGCAGAAACTCCCGCGCCGCGACCGTGAGGGTTCGCACACCGTTGTTCAGCGTCGGCTGCAGCAGCGGGGCGAAGAACGGCGAGTGATTCGTCGGGATGTCGCGGTCGATCGTGCCCTCGGCCTGGGCCCGCATGAAGGTGGCCGGGTCGACGCCGCCCCAGAACCAGAACACCAAGGGAACACCCGCCTCGCGCGCGAACCACGAGACATCCTCGCTGCCCGTGAACATCCCGGGATCGAGAACGGTCCCCGCACCGATCTCGCGGTCGAACGCGGCGGAAAGCCGGGCCGTCGCATCAGGATCGTTGATGGTCGGGGGCAGGGTGTGGTCGGTCTCGATCGTCGGCGGCAGGGGCGCATCGGATGCCTCGGCCTCCGCGCGCACGATGCGCTCGACCTTTTCGAGAACCCGCGCGCGGGACTCGTCGTGCGCGTAGCGCAGGCTGAGTTCGAGCCGCGCCTCCGCGGCGATGATGTTGTGCTTCAACCCGGCGTGGATCGAGCCGACGGTGACGACCGCCATCTCGCGCGGGTCGATCTCGCGCGAGACGACGCCCTGCAGTCGCATGATCGTCGCCGCGGCCATCACGATCGGGTCGACCGTCGCGTGAGGTCGCGAGCCGTGCCCACCGCGGCCGTAGAGGGTGATCGTGAGGCCGTCCGATGCGGCCATCTGGGTGCCGGGTCGGACCCCGACGATGCCGGTCGGAAGCGGGGTGACGTGCTGGCCGAGGACGATGTCGGGGCGCGGGAAGCGCGACAGAACGCCGTCCGCGATCATGGCTCGCGCGCCCGCGCCGAACTCCTCGGCGGGCTGCAGGACGACCACGACGGTGCCAGACCACTCGTCCGCTGTGTCGACGAGCTGCTCGATCGCACCGATCATCGCGGCGACGTGCATGTCGTGGCCGCAGGCGTGCATGACGGGGACGTCCGCTCCCTGCGGGTCGACCCCGCGCGCGGTGCTCGCGTACGGCAGTCCGGTCTGCTCCTCGACGGGCAGGCCGTCCATGTCGGCGCGCAGCCACACGGTCGGTCCCTCGCCGTTGCGCAGGACCCCGACGACTCCCGTGCCGCCGACGCCCTCCGTGACATCGAGCCCGAGGTCCCGAAGGTGCCCGGCCGCGATCGCCGCGGTGCGGGTCTCTTGGAACGACAGTTCCGGATGCTCGTGCAGGTCGATGTAGAGCGCCTCGAGATCGATCGTCATGTGCCCGAGCCTATGTGGCGAGCCTATGTGTCGAGCCTATGTGGCGAGCCTATGTGTCGAGGCGGGGGAGCGGTCGACCCGCGCACCACGAGCTCGAAAGGCAGGACGGTGTGGGGCGGCGGGGCATCCGTCGTCGCCTCGGGCTCGAGCAGCTCGACGACGGTCTCGGCGGCACGCACACCCTGCTCGCGCGGGAACTGGTCGATGCTCGTCAGGCGGAAGAACGCGCCGAGCTCGTGCCCGTCGACACCGACGATCGACAGGTCCTCGGGCACCCGCAGACCCAGCTCCATGGCGGTCAGGATCGCTCCGACCGCCATCTCATCGCTCGCCGCGAAGATCGCCGTGGGGCGTTCGCCGGTCACCTCGAGCAGACGGGTCGCGGCGGTGGCACCCCCCGCGATCGTGAAGTCGGATGCCTCGTGCAGCTCGGGTCGAGGGGTGATTCCGGCCTCGGTCAGC
>CAYZEL010000146.1:0-5996 GCA_964477515.1 uncultured Microbacterium sp. | reverse complement strand
GGGCGGGTGGGACTTGAACCCACGATCGTCGGGTTATGAGCCCGCTGCCTTGACCAGCTTGGCCACCGCCCCGTGCGTAAAAGCCTAGCGTTCGTCAGACGAGAGGGTCGGGACCCGCGCCATCACCCGTTTCCGGGAGCCCCGAATTACCCGCCGCCCCCTGCGAGCCACCACGGAGGATCGGCAGTTCTTGGCTGTTCGAGAGAACCTGCGGGTGGAAGCGCGCCAGCGTGATGACACCCCAGACGGCGATGGCGCCCGCGATACCGAAGCCGATCAGGGCCCAGAGCGGCGCCGCGCCGCCCTCGCCGAGGACGAGCAGACCGATCAGCACCGCGACCATCGGGTCGATGACCGTCAGGCCCGCGATCACCAGGTCGGGCGGACCGGACGAATACGCGGTCTGCACGAAGTACGCACCGACCCCCGTTGCCGCGAGCAGGGCGATCAGGCAGACCAGCGTGAGCCATTCGAATTCACCGGCTTGGATGCGTTTGATGACGACCTTCGCGAGCGTTGCCACGAAGCCGTACACGACACCGGCGCTGAGGATGTAGAACAGGGCGCGCATCCTCTTGCGCAGCAGGATCCAGAACGCGAGCATCGCGACCATCACGATGCCGAGCGTCACGAGCACCGTGATGAGCTCGTTCTGGCTGAGCGGTCGCTCGGTCGCGAAGATGGCCGCGATGATCACGAAGATGAAGATGCCGCCGACACAGGCGATGATCGCCATGAGGGATCGCCGGGTGGGCGGAAGCCCGCTCACCCGCGAGTTCAGCAGGGTCGTCACGACGAGCGCGATCGCCCCGAGCGGCTGCACCACGATGAGCGGCGCGACCGTCAGCGCGCCGAGTTGGCACAGGATCGCCATCCCGAGCATCAGTGTGCCGACGACCCATGACGGGCGTGACAGCAGATGCGACAGCTGCCGCATGGTCAGGCCGCTCGCGCCGTCCTGGCCGCTCAGACGCTCGACCTTCTCCACGCCACGATGCTGGTACTGGGCTCCGAACGACATGAAGACCGCGCCGGCGAGCGCCAGGGGGATGCCGAGGAGCAGGCCCGGATTCTGAAAAGCGCCGACGAGCTGCTCGCCGACTTCTTCTACCGATCCCACCCACATCACCCATTGACCCTAACCGAGCGGGATGCCGATGGGCCGAGGCGCTCCGGTTAGGCTCGACACGTGGCTGTGCTCCCGATCGTGATCCTGGGCGATCCCGTCCTGCATTCCCCCGCCGCTCGTGTCGGTGTCGTGACGGACGAGATCCGCACCCTCGTCGCCGACATGTACGAGACCATGGACGCCGCACCCGGCGTCGGTCTCGCGGCCCCGCAGGTCGGAGTGCCGTTGCGCATCTTCGTCTACTCGTACGAGGAAGACGCGGGCGCCCCGTGGCGCGGAGTGGTGATCGATCCCGAGCTGTGGATCACGCCCCCGGAACCCGGGCGCCCCGACCCCGACGACGAGAGCGAAGGATGCCTGTCGTTCCCCGGTGAGCGGTTCCCGCTCCGCCGCGCCGACCGGGCCGTGGTCACGGGGACCGACCTCGACGGCGGGCCGGTGCGGCTCGAGGTCGACGGTTGGCGGGCGCGTATCCTGCAGCACGAGTTCGACCATCTCGATGGCATCCTGTACGTCGACCGGATCGGCGACGCCGATGCCAGAACGGCCGCGAAGATCGTCCGGAAGCGCGGCTGGGGTGTGCCCGGTCAATCCTGGATGCCCGGCGTCGACGACCTGGACGCTTAGGCCGAGCCGCGTAGGCCGAGCCGCGTAGGCCGAGCCGCGTAGGCCGCGCCTCGCGCCACCCGCCCGATGCGCGCGTAGGCTCGAAGGGTGGAAGAGGTCCGGATCGAACGCCGCGCGAGCCTGGAAGTGCTCCGTGCCGAGGCATCCGAAGAACTCGGCGTCGTCGTCGAAGAACGTCTGCGCCACGGCGAAGACCCCTGGGCGTTCATGGAAGAGCTTCCGACGGTCGACGAACTGGTCGTGCACATGCTGCGCGCCGATGCGATCATCGCGGACGGCGGACGGATGCCGACGCACGTCCGGCACTACCGGGTGCTCCGTCAGATCGCGCTGGAACACCCCGCGTTGACGAACACGGTCTGGCGGATGCTCGGCGAAGACCCGTTAGCTCGCCGGGACTGAACCCCGACCGCTACTGCTCGCGAATCACGCGGGGCAACGTCATGACCGCGGTCGTTCCGACACCGACGCTGCTGCGCAGTTCGATGTCACCCCCGTGCGCGCGAAGGATGTTCCGGACGATGTGCAGGCCGAGTCCGAAACCCTGGATCGCCTGCGTCCGCGCCCGGGGCGTCCGGTAGAACGAATCGAACGCGCGGGCGCGCTCTGCCCGAGTCATGCCCGGACCGTTGTCGCTCACCTGAATCTCGATGTGGTGTTCGTGTGCCGAGACACGGACGATGACGGGCATGTCGTCGGCGCCGAACTTCATCGCGTTCGTCAGCAGCTCGCCGATCGCCTGTGCGAGGCGGCGCGGATCGACGTCGGATTCGAGACCGATTCCGTCCGTTCCGAATCGCACGACGCGCCCCCGCGCCTCGGGCTCGAGCCGATCGACACCCTTCTCGACGAGGTGGCCGATGTCGACGCGAACCCGCTGCAGGTCGACACCGTCATCGCTCGCGGCCATCAACTCGGCGATGCGCATCGTCAACCGCTCCATTCCGCGACGCACGGTGTCGAGGGGGCCGGCGAGCCGAGACGGCAGCTCGGGATCCTCTTCGAGCAGATCCAGATAGCCGACCGCGGCCGTGAGGGGCGTGCGCAGTTCGTGCACGACCGTCCGCAGGAACTCCTCGCGGATCTCGACCGCCTCGGCGAGGTCCGTGACGTCGTACATGACGATCACCGTTCCGAGCATCTCGCCGGTATCGCGTCGTACCGGGCTCGTCGATGTGAGGATCGCGGACTGCTGACCCAGCGGGCCGATCCACGCGAAGTGCTGCTCGCCCGGCTCTCCCCTCAGAGCACGGGGTATGGGTTGTTCCTGAGCGGGGATCGTGGTCACCCGGTCGTGTTCGTACATGCGTACCCCGCTGAAGGGCTCCTGGTCCAGCCGGAATCCGATCATCGCGGCGTCGCGTGCCACCAGATCGTTGGCGATGTCGAGGCGGCCGTGCGCGTCGAAGAACGCAACGCCCGCGTTGACCGTCTGCAGGATGCCGCGAGCGATCGCCTCGGTGTCACGAGCCTCCCGCAGCGCCGCGCGTTGAGCATCGAACGCACTGTCGAGCTGTCGTCGGCGTGATCGCAATTCCTCGGCCGCGACGCTCACGAGCAGCGCCACCCCGGTGATGAGCAGCGGCATCGTGACGACGTTCAGCCAATCGAGCGGCGTCTGCGGCAAGCCGCGGATCGTCACGAAGGGGAAGACCGACACGAACAGCGCACCGGCGACCGCCAACGGAACGACACGCCGCGAGAACCCGAATGCCAGCCACAGCACGGGAAAGATCACGAGAATCCCGACGACCGGCAGATAGGGCTGCATCGCCGTGAGGACCATGGCAACGCCCACGATGTCCGCCACGGCGAGGATGAGCAGGCGTCGGCTGACCCAGCGTTCCCAGGGCAGCAGGGCGCCTGCGATGCCCGAGATCAGGATGATGAGCGAGCCCGTCGCCAGGAGAGGATCGAAGCGCACCTCCGGCACGATGATCGCGGCTGCCGCCGTGACGAACGCCGTGCCCGTCAACAGCGGAAGCTGCGCGCGCATCATCACCCGTAGCCGCCCGCGACGCGACCTCTCCTGCTGTAGCAATGGCATGAATCGCCGCCTCTCGATCTCTCCGACCGTAACGCCGAGGGAGTCGACGGGACCGGGGGTTGTGTCTGCACCGCATGGCGGCTAATGGGTTCAGACCAGCAGGTACAGAGCGCCGACGATCGTCAGGGCGATGACGATGCGTTCGAACCATGTCTGGTCGATCCGGCCCGCGATCATGCGTCCGCCGAACGCGCCGATGAGAACAGCGGGCACCAGGATCACATCCATCAGCAGAGTTCCCGGCGTGATCAACCCCAGCCCGATCATGATGGGCAGCTTGGTCAGGTTGACCAGCGCGAAGAACCACGCGGCGGTGCCGAGGAATGCCATGACCCGAAAACCGGATGCCAGGAAGTACATCGACATGACCGGCCCGCCGGCGTTCGCGACCATCGTCGTGAAACCGCCCAGAGAGCCGTAGGCGGCCGCCGCGGGCCAGCGCGGGCGATCGATCGCGGATTCGCGGCGGCGCGCGTAGCGACGCCACAGGGTGAAGGCGATGAGGACCAGCAGGATCACGCCGATCGTCCGCCGCACCCAGGAGTCGTCGGCAACGACGAGGAAGACGGCGCCGAGTACGAGACCCGCGGCGACTGCGGGGACGAGCCGCGCGAGCGCCCGCCAGTCCGCGTGGCGACGGTACGCCCAGAGCGCGAAGATGTCCCCCACGATGAGCAGGACGAGCAATGTCGCCGTCGATTGCTTCGCCGGAAGGATCGCCGCGAAGATCGCCACGGCGAGAGTGCTCGCACCCGGAAGTGCCGCCTTCGACAAGCCGACGATCAGAGCCGCAATAGCGAGCAGAAACCATCCGCCCAGCCCAAGATCTGTCACTGCTCCCCCACTTGGACTCGAACCAAGAACCTATCGGTTAACAGCCGATTGCTCTGCCAATTGAGCTATGGAGGAATGCGCCCGACTCGCGCCGGGCAACCCGACTATCCTAGCAAACCCGGACCGTCCGCAACGACACTCACGGGTCAGGGCGCCACGAGCCACGGGTCGACATCCGCACCCGGAGCCCACGACAACCGATCGTGCGGGCCCTGCGCGACCGTGTGCCCGTGCTGCAACACGATCACGTCGGCGTCCAGGGCACTCGCGAGTTCGGAATCGTTCGACACAGCCAGGGTCGCCATGGAGAACGACGTCGCACGCTGGCGCAGCGCGGCCAGAGCCGCCGTACGCGAGGCGACATCGAGATTCGCGAGCGGCTCGTCGGCAATCAGCACCCGGGGCTGCAACACGAGCGCCCGGGCCAGGGCGACGCGCTGGCGCATCCCCGCGCTCAGTTCGTACGGAAACTGCGTCGCCACCTTCAGGGGCAGATGCATCTCGTCGAGCATCGAGGCGACCAGAAGCGCCAGCGCACGTTCACCGGCTTTGCGGTCGCGGCTGGTGATCGGCTCGGTGATGATCTCGCCCGCCGTGAGTCGCGCGGGCAGGTCCGCCCCGGCTCGCTGCGGGAGATATCCCGTGAAGTACGTCAGCGAGCGCTTCGCGCGCCCGGGGTGGCGAATCGAAACGCCATCGACGAAAGCCTGACCGCCGACGACGGAGAGATCGTCGCCGCCACGCCCCGCGAGCGCGACGGCGAGGCTCGACTTTCCCGACCCCGTCGAGCCCATCACGACCAGCGATCGTCCGGGCATCAGACCGAACGAGACGCCGTCGACGGCACGGCCGCCACCTGGACGGGAACCCGAGGCGTGGGCGAGCGAAAAATCCTCCGCAAGGATCGCGAACGGGATGTCTCGACGCCGGGCCATGCTCTTCATCATGCCCCGGATCACCCTCCGGTGCGCGAAATCACTCGTCCGCGAGCAATGCGTGTCGCTCTGCGTCCAGGTCGCGGAGCCGCATGCGCAGGGTTCGCCCCTCTTCCGAGGCCGCGGGAACCCGCTGAACCGCACTCAGCAACTCGGTCTTCTCTCGGTCGATCGCACGCCCCAGCATCCGTCGTGCGAGTGCGACAGCCGACGCCTGCGCCCGCTGCTCGTCCCGCGCGGGGAACGGCGCGGCCAACAGCTCGGCCGCGAGCCCGCGGTAGGGCTCACGCACGCCCTCGATCGCCGTCAGCGCCCATCCGGGCCGGGCGGGGTCGCCGGCCGCGATCGACTCGCGTACGGCCTCGAGTCCCGGGTGGCGCATCGGCTGGGCGATCGCGCGCACGCGCAGGTCCTCGGGGATCGT
>CAYZEL010000145.1:0-6027 GCA_964477515.1 uncultured Microbacterium sp. | reverse complement strand
GGTCGGAGGACTCGCGCTTGCGCTTCATGCGGATCGAGACCGGCGGCTCGATCGTGGCGGAACCGGGCGCGCTCATGCGGCCAGCATAGGGCTCGCCCATACCGGCAGCGGCCGTAGCCTGGGAACATGCACGAGTTCTTCGACGGGGTGCGGATGCTCGGCAGCGGTCTCGCATTCTGGCGGCGCATCCCGGGACCCATGATGCTCGGCCTCGTGCCCGCCGCCATCGTCGGCATCGTACTGTTCGCCGGGCTCATCATCCTGTCGTTCCACCTGCCGCGACTCGCCGAGTTCGTCACGCCGTTCGCCGACGGATGGCCCGGGCTCTGGGCAGGCGTCGTACGCGTCGCCGTCGGCACGGCGATGCTGGGGGCCGCACTCGTGGTGATCGCGATCTCGTTCACAGCCCTGACGCTGCTGATCGGCGAGCCGTTCTACGACCGCATCTGGCGTGCGGCGGAACGCGACCTCGGCGGGGTTCCCGCGGACACGCCCTATGGATTCTGGCGTTCTGTCGGCGACGGCTTCTCCTTCGTCGGCCGCGGTATCGCGGTCGCCATCGCCGCCGGGCTGCTCGGACTCATCCCGGTCGTCGGCGGTTTGGCGGGCGCGGTCGGCGGCGTCCTGATGACCGGATGGCTGCTGGCCGACGAACTCTCGTCGCGTGCGTTGTCCGCCCGGGGAATCGACCACCGTGCGCGCCGGGCGCTGCTCGCGGGGAGTCGCGCGCGCACTCTCGGCTTCGGCGTCGCGACGCAGCTGTGCTTCTTCGTCCCGCTCGGCGCGGTGCTCATCATGCCCGCGGCGGTGGCGGGGTCGACTGTCCTGGCCCGGTCGCTCGTTGGGCCGGCGGAACTCACCGCGGCGGATCAGCGCTCCGAGGCGGGCGGCTAGTCGCGCCCACCCGGCGGGCCGACGATCAGCAGCACGACGAAGATCGCGACCACCAGCACCGCGACCAGCACGGCGAGGATCCACGGGCGACGCAACAGCGCCCGCATCAGGCGATCATGCCAAGCGCCATCACGCGGATCGGCGCCTGCCTCGAGACGCCAGGCACCCCGGAGACGACCGCTGCGGTGCAACCAGATCTCGGTCGGGATCGTGGCGTAGGGGACGATGGCGCTGGCGATCGCAACGACGGCGGGGACCGGATGCCACCGCTGATTCTTGGCGACCAGCACGGCGGTCGCGCCGTACGACAAGAACACGAACCCGTGGATGCCCCCGCCGATCGTCACCGCGATGGGGAGGTCGACGGTGGCCCGCAGAATCAGGCCCGTGATCAGCAGTGTCCACGAAACGGCCTCCGCGATGGCGAGGGTGCGGAACAGAGCGAGCGGGGTGCGGAACACGGTGGAACTCCTCGGGATCGGACCTCCATCTCATCATGACGAAGCCGAGGCATCCGCCCCTCATCGCGGACACTCGATGTCCGCGACTCTTCGTAGCGTGAGCGCGAGGCATCCGAAGGGGATGCGAGGAAGGACGTAAGACATGGACTGGAAGATCGAGCTCATCTTCGTGCCGGTGACGGATGTCGACCGCGCCAAGGAGTTCTACGAGCGGATCGGATTCAACGCCGACCACGACCAGGTGCCGTTCGAGGGCCTGCGCTTCGTGCAGATGACGCCGCCGGGTTCGGCCTGTTCGATCGCATTCGGCGACGGACTCGGAATCGAGCTGGAGCCGGGTCGGCAGAACACCATTCAGGTCGTCGTGCCCGACGCCGACGAGGCACTGGCGCATCTGCGCGCGGTCGGGGTCGAGGCATCCGGTGTCGATGACCAGGCCTGGGGCCGATTCGTCACATTCGACGACCCCGACGGCAACTCGTGGACACTGCAGCAACTGCCCGTCGCGCGCTGAACGGGCGGGCGCATCTGCCACACTCGGGGGCATGAGTTCGCCTGCCGCTCCCGTCCGCACCGACGCCGCCCTGACGGCGGCCGCCATCGCCCTGATCGTCCTGCCGCTCGTCGGACTCGCGATCAAGCTCGCCTGGCCAGGCTGGATGCTCTTCTTCGTGATGATGGTGTCGCCGGTACTGCTGATCGGCTACGTCGTGCAGATCATCATCGCGATCACCGGATTCCTGACCCGACGGGCGGTCTTCCGCACGAGCGCGGGGCGGACGCGCGCGCTGACGGCCGCGTGGCTGAGCGCCGTGGGCATCGTCGCCACGGCGTTCTTCTTCGTCGACGGCGGCGATACGGAATGGGGGTCCGCCTTCATGTACACGGTCGGAGGTGTCTCCAGCTCCGAACTCGGCAACGTCTCGAGTGCGGTCAGCTACGTCTTCGGCATCGTCTGGATCGGCGGATGGGTCTGGCTGCTCATCGAGTGGATCAGCGCCCTGATGGTGCGGCGCAGGGCGAGCGCCTCGATCACCGCCTCAGCCTCCTGACTCGGCTACCAGTCGGCGGGTTTGCTGTCCTTGCCGTCGAGCCAGAGCCGATCGCTCGCGTCCGAATGCGTGCCGCCCGACCCCACGTGCTTCGACGCGATCCGGTCACCCTTCGTGATGACGTGCACCATGGCCATGGCGTGACCTCGGCCGAGGTCGTAGTCCGCCTTGAGCCATTCGACGATCGGCGTGGCTTTGGTATCGGGGCCGAAGCCCTTCTCTGTGGCGATCGCGACGAGTTGCGCGGGCGTGAGCCCGGTCTTGGTCTCGACGGCGTCGAGATAGGCCTGGAATGACATGCTTCTCCTCGGTCGTTCTGGGGCGGGTCAGCCGCGCAGCATCCCGCGTAGTGTCTGGATGGTATCGGCCTCGTGCGGCTCTTTGTCGGGGCGATAGCCCTTGACCCGGGCGAAGCGCAGGGCGATTCCGCCCGGGTAGCGAGACGACCGCTGCACGCCGTCGATCGCAACCTCGACGACCGTTACCGGCTCGACCCACAGCACGTACGGGTCGCGCCGCACCTCGATCGTCGGGAAGTGCGCGGTCTGCCACGTGAGCGTCTCGTCCGTCATGCCCTTGAAGGTCTTGCCGACCATGACGAACCCGCCGGGCGGTCCGAACTCCCCGGCGGCGTCGAGGGCCCCGACATGGATGTTCGACAGCAGCCCCGACCGACGCCCCGAGCCGGGCTCGACGGCCAGGACGACCAGATCGAGCGTGTGCACGGGCTTGACCTTGATCCAGCTCCCGCCGCGACGCCCGGCGGCATACAGCGATTCGACACCCTTGACCATGACGCCCTCGTGTCCCGCGGCGAGCGCCTCTAGGCCGATGCGCTCGGCCGTCTCGGCGACTCTCGTGATCTCGCCCGGAACGCGATGATCGGGGGCGATGCGAGCGAGTGCCTCGAGCCTCGTGACGAGGCGCTCGTCGATCAGATCGCGACCGTCGAGATGCAGAACGTCGAAGAACCACGGTCGCAGAGCGATCTCTCGTGCGGTCTCGGCTCCGAATCGCGCCATCGTGTCTTGGAAGGGCCGCGGCGCATCGTTCTCGTCGAGCGCGAGGGTCTCACCGTCCAGCACGACATCGTGCACCGGCATCCGCCGCACCACCTCGACGACCTCGGGCAGGCGGTGCGTGACGTCCGCCAGGTTGCGCGTGAAGATGCGCACGTCGTCGCCCCTCCGGTGCACCTGGATCCGCGCCCCGTCGAGCTTGTATTCCACGGATGCCTCACCCACCGCCGCGATGGCGTCGGCGATCGAGGGGGCAGTGCTCGCGAGCATGGGCTGGATCGCGCGCCCGACCACGAGTCCCGTGTTCGCGAGGTCATCGGCGGTGCCGGTGAGGGCGACGAGCGCCGTCGACGCGAGGTCGCCCGAGAGCATCGCGGCGCGGCGCACCGTCGCGACCGGCCGGTCGGACGCGCGGGCGATCGCATCGGTCACAACACCCTCGAGGGCACCCGTCCGCACTTCCCCGAGTAGCGCTCCGCGCAAGGCATCCCGTTCACGCTCGGTGGCGGCGCTCATGAGTTCGCCCAGGATCGCCGCACGCCGTGCCGCGGACCCTGGACCGGATGCCTCGGCCAGGCCCGAGAACGCAGCGTCCACGTCGGCGATCGTCAGCATCCGCGCTTCGGCGGCCGCTTCGAGATTCGCCGCGAGGCCCCGCCAGCCCACGCCGACCTTCCCCTGCCGGGGACGGCCGAGCACGAGCCCGACGGCCGGGACGATCTCATCGGGCGCGAGCGCGCGCAGGAAGGTGGCGAGCACGTCGACCTTCGCGAGCCGAGAGCGCGTCGCGCCGACCGCGACGGACGTCACCGCGAGTTCGTCGAACAGCATGACGTCAGTCTGCCAGCGGGCTCCGACGTCGGGCCCGCGCGGGATAGCGTGGGTCCGGTGACCCTCGACCTCGACACGCTCCGCCCCTTCCCCGATTCCGACGACCCCGATCTGCGCGCGCACGATGCCGCAGACCGTCTCCTGCTCGACGAATCGGCCACCGCGCGGCGGGACCTCGGCCGACGCGACATCGTCGTGATCGGTGATACGTTCGGCGCCCTCGCGCTCTCCGTGGCGAGTGAGACGGATGACGCGGCCGACGTGATCCGCGTGCACCAGGACCCCCTCTCCTCCGAGCGGGCACTCGCCGCCAATGCCGAGGCGACGGGCCTCGAAGCATCCGTCGTGTCGCTGCCGCTCGGCGCGGAACTCGTGCGCGGCGCCCGCGTCGTACTGCTGCGGCTGCCGCGGTCGCTCGAGGCGCTGCGCGACATCGCTGGCCTCATCGCCGCCCACGCCGCGCCCGACGTCGTCGTGTTCGCGGGTGGACGCGTCAAGCACATGAGCCTCGGCATGAACGACGTCCTGCGCGAGCATTTCGCGACGCTCGATGTCTCGCATGCGCGGCAGAAGTCGCGGGTGCTCATCGCGCGCGACCCGCAGAACGGACGCGACCCGGTCCCCTCGCGCTCCCAGCACGACGGCGTGGTCGTGTGCGCATTCGGGGGCGTGTTCGCGGGTCCCTCGCTCGACATCGGCACGCGACTTCTCGTGGACAACCTGCCCGACACGATCCCGGGTGGGGACGACGATGCGGCGATCGACCTGGCGTGCGGCAACGGGATCGTCGGGGCGACGCTGGCGCTCCGGTATCCGAGCCTGCGCGTCTACGCGTCGGACGAGTCATCCGCCGCCGTCGTCTCCGCTCGCGCGACGGCTGTCGCGAACGGGATAGAAGACCGGATGTCGGTGGTCCGCGACGACGCCCTATCGGCGTTGCCCGACGCGAGCGCCTCGTTCATCGCCCTGAACCCGCCGTTTCACCGGGGTGCGGCGATCGACGAGACGATTGCGCGGCACCTGTTCGCCGACGCGGCACGCGTGTTGCGCCCGGGCGGCGAACTCTGGACCGTGTGGAACTCGGCGCTGCAGTACCGCCAGCCGCTCGAGCGACTGGTCGGCCCGACGCGTCAGGTCGCCCGCACGTCGAAGTTCACGGTGACGTTCTCGACCCGCCGCTGACCCGGCGCTTGTCTCCGCCCGCCCTGCCCGGCGCCCTGCGACGCCGAACCACCCCTTCTGCGGCGAGACACCCCTCGTCGAGAGGTGTCTCGGATCACGAAAGGTGTTTCGCCGGGCTCAGTCGCCCGTTAGGCGCGGTTGCGACGCCGGTTCGAGAAGAGAGAGACCGCGCCGTAGACGACGAGGCCCGCCCCCATCGCGGTGCCGAAGTGCCACCAATTACCGCCGCCATTGACGTCCGCGATAACGGACACGACGATGAGGATCACGCCGATGACGACAGTGATGATCGACCACAAGAAAATGCTGCTGTTCACGCGGTCAGCCTAGGTTCTCCATCCGCGGCCTCCGATGAACTGATATATCGGCGTGTCGTCGGAGGCCGCGCCCTGCTGAAACACCGAAACACCCCTTCCGTCTCGAAACACCCCGCGTCGGCGGGTGTTTCGGTGCGAAAGGGGTGTTTCGCCGCAATGAGCGGAGGGTAGGTCAGAAGTCCCAGTCGTCGTCCTCCGTCGCGACGGCCTGGCCGATGACGTACGACGAACCCGACCCCGAGAAAACGTCGTGGTTCCCGTCCGCGTGTGG
>CAYZEL010000144.1:0-6091 GCA_964477515.1 uncultured Microbacterium sp. | reverse complement strand
TGGCGGCGGTCGCCTCCGTCTGCCGCGTCACGACACCCGTGAGCACCCCCGGAATCCACGTTCCGAGCATCGGAGGCGTCGATTCTGGGCGCTCATCGAAGCGGGCGAATTGCACCTCCCAACCCGCGAATCGTCCGCGACCGGGCGGGAGGTCCGGTCGGAACCCGCTGCCCTCGCCTCCGGCGGCGACGTGATCCGCGCGCGTGGGGAGCGCGAGGAGCGCGCGCTGCGGCAGCGTGTCGATGATGCGGCCCAGCCGGCCCGAGAGGGAGCGAGCCGTGACGACCAGCCGTCCCGAACGCGCGATCCGATCGAGCCGCTCCCCCACGGCTACGGCGTGGTCGGGCGGGAATCGGGCAAGCAGGTCATCCGCGTCGTCCACGAGCCAGAGCCCCGTTTCGTGCTCACCCATCAGCGTGTCCCACGCCGCCTCGAGATCGTCCGGCACGACGATCGCGTCGGCGTCCTGGGCTGCTATGAGCGAGATGATCGACGACTTCCCGGATGCGGCGCGTCCGACGATGGCGAGGCCGCCCGTCTCGTCCAGCGCGATCGGGAACTGCCGCTGACGAGCCGGGTCGTCGGCGAGCGCCAGCAGCACGCCCTCGCCGGCATCGGAGCGCTCCCGCAGGTCCTCCAGCGTCACCTGGCCGGGCAGCGCCGGCAGCCACGGTGAGCGAGGAGCACCCTGCAGTCGGGTGGAGCGCACCACCTCCGCGAGCTCGGCGCTGCTCGTGAGCGCGACACGCACGCCCTGTGGGGCGATGTCGCCCGCGCGCCGGACGAAAGCCCGCCCCCGGCCGGCTGAGCCACCGGGAAGCCGCGCGGCGGAGTCGTCACCCAGCACCGCGCGGCTATCCGCCGCATCCGCCGAGCGCAAAGCCACGCGGAGCGGGCAGTTGGCGAGCAGCGCGTCGGCCATCGCGCCCGACACGCGCTGCGAGCCGAGGATGAGGTGCATGCCCAGAGCACGCCCCCGCGCAGCGACATCCGCGAAGATGCGGTGCAGTCCATCGTGCTCCGCGAGAAGCGCCGCGAACTCGTCCACGACGATCACGAGCCGGGGGAGATCGACCCTCGGGTCGGCGATGTCCCGCGCGCCACGAAGCGCGAGCTCGTGCTCGCGTCGGCGCAGCTCGGCCCGCAGACTCGCGATCGCGCGCTCGGCTGACCCGGCGTCCAGGTCGGTGATCACGCCCGTGACGTGCGGGAGGTCCGCGAGCGCATCGAAGGTCATGCCGCCCTTGAAGTCGGCGAGGAGGAAGGAGACCTCCCGTGTCGAATAGGCGGCGCACAGCGCCGCTATCCACGTCGTCAGCAGCTCGGACTTGCCGCTGCCCGTGATGCCCGTGACGACGGCGTGCGGTCCGTCCCGGACGAGGTCCACGACCACCGCACGGTCGCCCGCTCGCCCCAGGGCCACGGATAGACCCGCGGGAGTACCGACCCCGAACGCGTCGCGCACCGAAGCGAGCGAGACCGGTCCATCCGTCTCGTCTCGCCCGTAGAGCGCCCGTCCACGCTCCGCCAGCAGGTGTGCCATCGCGCGTGCCTGCCCCTCCGACAGCGCCTCGACGGCCAGGTCGACACGATCCGTCCCGACGATGAGGGTCGCGTCGTCCGGCTCACGCACGTCGAGGACCACACCGCACCGTGGGTCGATGGTCGATGCCGCGATGCCCCACGTCATCAACACGCCCCTGCGCGCCGGACCGGCGTCGGCGGGGCTCACGACGAGCTGGACCGGGGCCCCGCCGATGCCCGACGTGCGGAGCGGGTCACCGTACCCATCGCGGAGCGCACCGCCATACCCATCATCGGACCGATCACCGTTCAGGTCGTGGTGCGGGAGCCCCGACATCCACTCCCACCCCTCCGGCTCAGGGGCCGCCACCCTCAGCGCCTCGGGCGTGTGTGCGAGACACAGCTGCAGGACGAGCGCGCGAACGACCGCGCGCGCGAGCGCCGGCTCACCGCGCACCGCCACGCCGACCCGCCAATCGACCGTGAGTGGTGCGTCCCCGAGGCTGGCGGCACTCCGACGTAGCCGCTCGGCCTCGGGCCGCGACTGATCACCCCTCAGCCGGAGACTGCTCGGGCGTTCGCCTCGACCCACGACGAGGTCGTGGGAGCCTGGGGCTCGTGCCCGCCAGATCTCTTCGGAGCGCCGAGAGAACGCCGAGACATCAGGATGCCTCGCACGCAGTTCTCGCCGCTCGCGCGCGTGGCGCTCGGTCGCGGCGGCTTCGACCTCGGCCAGCACCCGCTCGTAGTCGGCCTCGGCTCGTGCCCTGCGGCGGCGACCTCCCCGCACCTGATCGAGGAGCCCACCGATCGCCACGAGCGGGCCGAGGAGCGCGAACAGGAGGGCGAACGGAGAACCGATGAGGGCCCAGAGCGCCACGCCACCGACGAGGGGCACGATCGTCGCCACGAGCGGAAAGGGCGCCCGGGCGGGCAGGACCGGCGGTGCGGGGAGCGTCAGGGGATCATCGAGAGGCACGAGCCCAGTCAACGCGCGACACCACGGCCAACGGCGCCGGAACGCCCGATCGGGGGATCAGGCGCCGGAAGCGGGCTCTGGGGAGGAGGGTCCCGACGTATTGGCCTGCGGTCGTCGCGCGGAACCACGCTCGGCCGTGTCGGTGTCGTCGTCGGTGACGTCGGGCGGGCGTGTTCCCGGACGCCGGACGTCGACGACGACGATCGAGATATTGTCTCGCCCCCCGTTGTCCAGGCACGCCTGCATCATCTGCTCGATCGCGACGCGCGGGTCTTCGTTCTCGAGCAGGAAATGACGGATGCCGAAGTCCGTGAGTTCCTTCGTCAGCCCGTCTGAGCAGATGACGAAGCGATCCCCGTCGAGCACGTCCAAGCGGATGTAGTCGGGGTGCACGCTCTCGCTCGGACCGACGGCGCGCGTGATGACGTTTCCGTAGGGGTGATTCTCGGCCTCTTCCGGGCTGAGACGACCGGACGCGATGAGTTCCTGGACCACCGAGTGATCCGTCGTGACCTGTGCCAGCGTGCCATCACGCAGGAGGTAAACCCGCGAGTCGCCGATGTTCAGTGTCACCCACGTCGGCCCGATGCCGGTTGTCTCGAGGAAGATCCCGGTGACCGTGGTCCCGGTGCCATCGTCGGTGGCCTCGGGGTGGGCGATGATGTCCTTCACCGCGCGCGAGAGCGCCTTCTCGATCGACTTCGGGTTGATCCGGCCGTCGCGCACGAGATCCCCGAGCCGATCGACCGCACTCGCGCTGGCGATCTCGCCGCCCAGATGCCCGCCCATGCCGTCCGCGACGATGAAGAGCGGATAGTCGGCGAGCACGGCGTCCTGATTGAGCTCACGACGCATGCCCCGGTGCGTCACGGCAGCCCACGAAAGCGAGAGTTCGCCGCCGCCCTTGAGCGTCACGGTGCGGCGATCTGCGATCGCGTCGAATTCGGGCACGCGGTCATCCCTCCGATGGGCCAGCGACTCGGTGCGCCGAGATCACGCCGACCGCGCGCGGCGCGGCGCGGCTTACACATCCTAGTAGACCACCCCGGACCTGCAGATTTCGTGAGGGACGTCACGCTCATCAGATGCGTGAGGGACGAGGGTGAGCCGCCCCGTGTTCGCTGTGAGCGAACGCCGCATCGGATGCAACCGTGGCCGTCCCGCGCACGTCGACGCCCCCGCCGGGGTACGGCGAGGGCTTCGACGATGGCGACTACGGCCGAGGCGCGCTCGGGTCCTCGGGCGCCCCCGGGGCGGCCGGGGGCGGCGGGTAGGAGCCGGGCTGCGTGGCCGGGTTGGCGGGGAACCCGCCAGCCGGGGTCTGGACGGGGATGCCGCTCCAGACGGTCTTGTCGGCGAGGAAGTTGCCCGCCCACGGCGCGGCGGGGATGGCGGTGTTCCAGCGAGACTTGTCGAACGCCAGGATGCCGAGCCACACGATCGCGAGGAAGAAGTAGAGGATGAGCCAGACGGCTTCCTTCTGCAGCTTCAGCCCCACGCGCCACGCGGCGGCCAGGGTGTAGAGGAAGGCCGCGATCGGGATGATCTGGCCGATGACCGGGATCCAGCCGAGCACACCGCTCGCGAGCCAGAGCACCAGCAGCCACCACGGGTTCAGGTCGCCGAGCTTGACGAAGATCATGGTGTTGTAGATCGGCACCCAGGCGCGCCACTTGCCCTCGACCCCGGCCTTTTCGAAGATCTTCATGTAGAAGATCGCTCCGATGACGTATCCGGCGATGAGGAGGATGAAGAGGATCGGAAGGAAGAGGAAGAGGAAGGCAAGCGCCGCACCCGACCCGTTGTCGTAGTAGGTGATATCCAGAGGCATGTCCATATCCATCTCTCGGGGCCCTCAGGCCGCGGTTCGGGGGCCCGTCGGGCCCGCGTGACACATGGTAGCGAGATACGGAGCAAACATGCAGGAGAATCTCAGGTAACTCCCGATTTTCCTTCGACCAGGGTCCACACGCCGTCGTTTCCCGGCCGCACCTCGACGCCCGCCGCATCCGCCCATCGCGCAAACCCGGCCGCGCTCCGGATGCGGGGCCGGTCATCGGCGAGCAGGCGCGTGAGCGCGCCCTTCGCGTGCTTGTTGAAGTGGTTGAGGGCCCGCACCGCGCCGTCATCGCCGGTCGCGGTCACGACGCGCAGATAGACCGACGGGATCGTGGAGGGAACGGGGCCCAGCGCCGCATAGGCCTCCGAGCGCAGGTCGAGGACGAACGGAGCTCCGGATGCCGCGAGCGCCGCCGTGACCGCCGCCGCCCAGTGCCGACGGAGGGGACCGAGCGACGGAATCGACGCTGCTGCCCCCAGCCGGTAGGCGGGGATGCGATCGAGTGCACTCACCGGTCCGAGCGGCGCACTGTGGATCATGACGTGTGCGCCGAGCCAGCGTCTCGCCGCCGACCCGAGCGTGTCGGCCGCGAGCGCGTCGTAGAGCACTCCCGTGTACCGGTCGATGGCGGCCATCGTCGGCGACACGTCCAGTGCCGCATTGACCTCGATCTCGCCCAGCTGGCGAGGGCTCAGCCCGAGAACCCGCGCGGCCTCGGCCGGGTCACGCGAGAGCTCGATCAGCGCGTCGAGGGCGCTCCGGCGCTGCGGACCGAGGACCGGCAGCGCTAGTCGATCGAGATCGAGGGGCGGGAAGGTTCCACCGGGCCTCTTCGTCTCGGATGGGGGAAGCAAGACCAGCATGACGACTCCGAAGCGCGAGGACGACGAGCGGAAGGTGCCGAACGAACGAAGGCGAGGAGCCCCCGCGGGCCCCTCGCCTTCGTTGCGTTCGAATCCGGAGGATTCGACTCAGGCCACGAGCGCGGCGTTTCCGGCGACGATGGTGAGCACGTCACCCTCCATCGACAGGAACCCGTCCTGCGCGTTCGCGAGCACCTTCGAGCCGTCCGGCTGAGTGATGCGCACCTGACCCTGCGCGAGGATCGCGAGGATCGGCTCGTGACCTGCCATCAGACCGATCTCGCCCTCGACCGTCTTGGCGATGACGAGCGTCGCCTCACCCGACCACACCTCCGCGTCCGCGGAGACCAGGCTCACGTTGACGGGCATGTTCAGCCGTTCTCCTTCTGGATCTGCGCCCAGCGCTCTTCGACGTCGCCGATACCACCGACGTTGAAGAAGGCCTGCTCGGCCACGTGGTCGAAGTCGCCCTTGACGATCGCGTCGAACGACTCGATGGTCTCCTTGATCGGAACCGTCGATCCCTCGACACCGGTGAACTTCTTCGCCATGTAGGTGTTCTGCGAGAGGAACTGCTGGATGCGGCGTGCGCGCGACACGACGACCTTGTCCTCTTCCGACAGCTCGTCGACACCGAGGATCGCGATGATCTCCTGCAGTTCCTTGTTCTTCTGCAGGATCTGCTTCACGGCGGTAGCCACGCGGTAGTGGTCGGCACCGATGTAGCGCGGGTCCAGAATGCGGCTGGTCGACGTCAGCGGGTCGACGGCCGGGTAGAGACCCTTCGACGCGATCTCACGCGAGAGCTCGGTCGTGGCGTCGAGGTGGGCGAACGTCGTGGCCGGCGCGGGGTCGGTGTAGTCGTCGGCGGGGACGTAGATCGCC
>CAYZEL010000143.1:3393-6256 GCA_964477515.1 uncultured Microbacterium sp. | reverse complement strand
TTTGCAGAGATCGTTTACGAGATAACCCTGCATCCTCGGCCCGCTTCTCGCAGGTTCGCAGGCGATGTCGAAACCGATCATCCCCATGGTCCTTCTTTCGAAGGGGCCGTTGTCGCACGCTGTTGAGTTACCACGCTCGGGATCGAGTCTCATCAACACCCGAGCATCCCAGTTTACAGGCCTGCAGGACCCATGGCCACCGCCAGAGGAACTCCGAGCTCGCAGCCGCACAGAACCGCAAACGCCTTCGTCAGGGTCCGGCGTGCGCACTGTTGCGCCCAATCCATTTCGGGGTTGCTTGTAGGTGAGCGAACTCTCATCCGAATACCTGTTTCTGGGCCGCGAATCCGCGGATTTCGGGCTTCGGATGTCGGAGGTCGTCCGTAGATTATCGAACATGAGTTCGAATCAGACCATGACCGTGGAGGCGCTCGGCGACGCCCTCGTTCTCGGTCTGAGTGATCGCGATCTGGTTGGTCGGTTCACGTCTGTGCGTCAGCAAGCCGCGCAGGTGCACGCCGCCGAGGTCCGTCTGCTCGCCGAGGCCGGTCAGGTCGCGGCAACCCGTTCGGCGGCGTTGCGTTCGGATTCGCGGGAGCGTGAGATGCACCTGCGCTCGATCGCGGCGGAACTGGCGCTCGCGGTGCGCGCCTCCGATCGGACGGTGCAGCGGCAGATCAACGATGCCGTCGTGCTCGCCGAGGACTTCACTCCGGTGCTCGAAGCGCTCGAAGAGGGGCGGATCTTCGTGGGCCACGCGCGCGTGATCGTCGACGTGGGCACGCCGATTCAGAACGCCGATGCCCGCCTCGCCTTTGCCACCGAGGCGGTCGCTCGTGCCGAGAACCTCTCCCCCTCGCGCCTGCGACCTGCGGTGGAGGCTCTCGCCGAACGCCTCCAGCCCCGTACGGTCACCGAACGGCACCGCGACGCCCGCGCCGACCGTGCCGTCACGGTCACCGAGCGACCAGACGGGATGGGCGAGCTCATCTACATCGGTCCCGCCACCCTCGTGCACGGCATCTACGACAGGCTGACGCAGCAAGCGCGCGCCGTCCGCAACGCCGCCGCTCAGCCGGGCGCGTCCTTCGGCCCCGCCGCCGTGGACACGGGCACGGGCACGGGAACGGAAGCGGACGCGAGTGCCGACACGACGGATGGCGCGGGTGCCGCTGCCTCGGGTCAGCCCACGTCCGATTGCGCCTCCGAGTCGGTCCCCGACCCGCGCACGATCGACCAGCTCCGCGCCGACATCTTCGCCGACATGCTGCTCACCAGCGCACCACAAGACGACCCCACCCTCGCAGCCGACCCATCACTCGGGTTCGGCAGACTCGGCGCCATCCGCGCGATCGTGCACGTCACCGTCCCCGCCCTCTCGCTTGCGGGCCTGAGCGACGAACCGGCCCGAACTGGTCGGACGCACCCCCATCGACATCGACACCGCCCGCCGCCTCGTCGGACACGCCACCGGCTGGGATCGGGTGCTCAGCGACCCCATCACCGGCGGCATCCTCGCCGTCGACCGCTACACACCCAACGCCGACCTGAAACGCTTCCTCCGCGCCCGCGACGAACGCTGCCGATTCCCCGGATGCCGCCAACCCGTCCACCGCTGCGACATCGACCACGGTACGGATTGGGCCCACGGCGGCACCACCTGCGCCCACAGCCTCCACCACCTCTGCCGACGCCACCACACCCTCAAACACGCCACCCGCTGGCACGTTCGAAACCTCAGCGGCGGCATCCTCGAGTGGACCAGCCCCACCGGCAAGATCTACATCGACGACCCACCCTCCCGCGTCCGCTTCACCCCCACCGGACCGCCACCACCCTTCTGAGCAGCACCATGTTCCCCGCACTCCGCCGAACTGTCGAGAACCGCTGCATCCGAATCCTGGATTGAGCATTCTGTGACGGTTCGATCGCGCGCTGAACCCGGCACCCGTGCCGAGCGCGATCCCCCGCAACCTCGCACCCCAACCATCCAGCGCGAACGCCTAGAGTCACAGGCATGAGCGACGTCATTATCACCGTCCGTGGCGAACACGAAACCCGAATCGCCCCCGAAGAGGGGGTCGTGCACCTCAGCGTCCGCTGCGACGGACCCGAGCGCGGGCCGGTCGTCGAACGCATCGCCGCCATCGCCGCACCGCTGCGGGAAGAACTCGCCGCACGCCAAGCCTCCGGAGAGGTGAGCGAGTGGTCGAGCCAGCGCGCGAGCGTGTGGGCCGAACGCCCCTGGAACAACGAGGGCATCCAGCTCCCCCTCGTCCACCACGCGAGCGTCGACGTCGTCGCCACCTTCACCGACTTCGCCGCCCTCTCGTGGTGGGTCTCGGCCGTCGCCGAACGCGAGGGCGTACAGGTCGGCGGCGTCACATGGCAACTGACCTCCGCGACCCGCCGCACCGTCGAGGCCGAAGTCGCCGCCCACGCCGTGCAGACCGCCGTCTCCCGCGCCACGGCCTACGCCAACGCCATCGGCCACGCATCCGTCGCCCCGCTCGAGATCGCCGATGTCGGCCTGCTCGGACGCCCCGAGGCAGACCCCGGCCCGCGCATGATGCGCGCCATGGCGACGGATGCCTCGCCCAGCCTCGACTTCCAACCCCCAGACATCACGGTCACGGCCGGAGTCGAGGCGCGGTTCGCCGCCCGCTGACCCGCCCGACCGGATCCACCCACGCTGCGAACGCGCCGACCCCCACCGTGCCAACCACAACCGTGCCGTCCCCGCCGCGCCGTCCCAGCCCCGCCTTCCGCACGACCAGAACAGTGGCACGCCGTCTCGCATGCCCCGGCACGGCGTGTCGTGGGATCCGTCGTGCGGACGGCACGCGGCCGAGCTCAACCAATC
>CAYZEL010000143.1:0-3383 GCA_964477515.1 uncultured Microbacterium sp. | reverse complement strand
CAAGCATGAGCGACACGTCCGAGGTGGTCATCGTCCGGCCCGGAATCGCCGAACGGCTCAGCCGCATGATCCAGCTCGAGACCGTCAGCGCCGAGCTCGACCGCCGTGGCCCCGCGGCCTTCGAGGCGTTCGTGACCCTTCTCGCCGAGCTCTACCCCCTCATCCACGAACACCTCGACCTCGAACGCATAACCGACTTCGGCCTGCTCTTCCGCTGGCCGGGAACGCGCGACTCGAAGCATCCCGTCGTCCTCATGGCCCACTACGACGTCGTGCCCGTCGACCCGAGCGACGACTGGACCTTCCCGCCCTTCGAGGGTCGGATCGCGGATGGCTGGGTCTACGGTCGCGGCACGCTCGACGACAAGGGGCCCCTGATCGTCACGCTCGAAGCCGTCGAGAACCTCCTCGCCTCGGGCTTCACCCCCGCCCGCGACGTGTACGTCTCGCTCGGCGGCAACGAAGAAACCTTCGGCGCGGCCGCCCAGGTCATCGCGAAAACCCTCCGCGACCGCGGCATCGTGCCATGGCTCGTCCTCGACGAGGGCGGCGCGATCGTCGACGCCCCGCTGCCCTTCGTCGCGGGCACGGCCGCGATGGTCGGCGTCGGCGAGAAAGGCATCCTGACCCTGCGCCTCACCGCGCGCGGCGACGGCGGCCACGCATCCGCTCCCCCGACCCTCACGACCGTCGGCCGCGTTTCGCGCGCGGTCGACCGCCTCGGCCCACGCACGTTCCCGGCCCGCACGCCGCGGGCGATCGCCCGGATGCTCGGGCTCTTCGCCGACGGCACACCCCAGCCCGCGCGAACCCTGCTGCGCATCCTCGCGACCGCGAAGCCCGTCACGGCACAGGTCTTCGCCGTACTCGGCGGCGAGCCGGCCGCCCTCGTGCGCACGACCGTCGCCGCGACGATGCAGGACGGCGGCACCGCCGCGAACGTGCTGCCCTCGCAGGCATCCGTCACGCTGAACCTGCGCATCGCCCTCGGCTCCACCGTCGCCGCGACCGTGCGCCGCGTCCGCCGCCGCATCAACGACCCGCTCGTCGCGGTCGACGTCGTCGAAGGCAGCGAACCGTCGCCCGAATCGCCGACCGACAACGCGCAGTTCGCGCTCATCACCGAGGCCGTCGCCGTCTCGCATCCCGAGGCACGCACCGTGCCCTACGTCATGATGGCGGCCACCGACTCGCGGCACTTCCACCGTTTCTCGCCCGCCGTCTATCGGTTCGCGCCGCTCGCGATGTCGTCCGCCCAACGCGCCTCGATCCACGGCGTCGACGAACGCGTCGAGATCGCCGAACTCGAGCGCGGCGAGACGTTCCACCGTGCCCTCCTGCAGCGGCTACAGTGATCGCACCCGAACAGAGAGAGCACCGATGAACCCTCGTGCCGGAGCGCTCGGCGCGCTCGCCAGTGTCGTCGGATTCCTCGCGTTCGTCGAGTTCACGAGCGGCATCCTGCAGGGGTACTACACCCCGATGCTCACCGACATCGCGCGCAACCTCGGAATCCACGATGCCGATGTCAACTGGCTCGAGGGTTCGCAGCTCATGCTCTCGGCGCTCGTCGTGCCGGCACTCGCGAAGCTCGGCGACATGGTCGGACACAAACGGATGCTCCTGGTGTCGACCGCCGTGACGGCCGCGGCATCCCTCGTCCTGCCCTTCACCGACTCGTTCGCCGTCTTCCTCGCCGCGTGGGCGCTGCAGGGGTTCTACGTGGTCTGGCTACCGCTCGAGATCGCCCTGATCTGGTCCCGCTCGCGCTCGATGCCGGGCCGGGCGATCCTCACCGCCCGTGCTGCGGGACTGCTCGTCGCAGCGCTCGAGTTGGGTGCGATCAGCGGTGCGCTCATCGGCGGGGCGCTCGTCGATGCACTCCCCCTGACCGTCGTCCTGCTCATCCCGGCGCTCGCCGTCGTCCTCTGCTTCTTCGTCATCCTGTTCGGGGTCAAGGAATCGCCCGAACCGGTCGGCGGACGCTTCGACACCGTCGGCCTGGTCCTGATCTCGTTCGCCCTCATCGCGTTCACGGGCGGACTCAGCTTCCTGCGTCTCAACGGCGTCGGCGACGTTCTGTCGTGGGCGCTCGTGGGCCTCGGCATCCTGCTCGTCGTCCCCTTCGCACTGTGGGAGCTGCGCCACCACGACCCGCTCATCGACGTCCGGATGTTCCGCTCCCCCGCCCTCGGCCCGGTGTTCCTCACGGCCGGGCTCTTCGGAGTCAGCGTCCTCGGCGCACAGGCCCCGCTCTCGACCTTCGCACGCACCGACCCCGAGGTGTACGGCTACGGTCTCGGCACGGCCGGCTTCACGACGTCGCTCATCATCGGGGTCTACCTCATCGCGATGATCGTCGGCGCCCTGCTCTTCTCACCCATCGCCCGCAGGATCACGCCACGCCTCACGCTGATAGGCGCATCGACCCTCGTGGGTGCTGGATTCCTGATGTTCCTGCCCTTCCACGACTCGTACGCGCAGGTGGTCACGAACATGGTGATCGTCGGGCTCGGGTCGGGCGCCCTCGTCGCCGCGCTGCCCGCTGCCGCGGCATCCGCTGCCCCTGCCACGCAGACCGGCGTCGCCACGGGTCTGACCAACTCGGTCAAGACCGTGGGCGGGGCGATCGCGTCGTGCGTCTTCGGCATCGCGCTCATCCAGGGCGCGACGGGCGCCGCGTCCGAGGGCACCGCCGGATCGTTCGCGGGCTACGTCACCGTCTGGGTCGTGTGCGGCACCACGGCCCTCGCCGCCGCCGTACTGCTGGCGTTCGTACCGAAACAGGCCTTCACCGACCGCGCGGTCGCCACGGCCGAGACAGAACCCGTCGTGCGGTGACCGCGGATCTCTAGTCGCCGAGGCGGCTCTTCGAGCGCATCGCCCGTTCGGCCTCGCGCTTGTCCTGACGCTCGCGCAGGGTCTGCCGCTTGTCGTACTCGCGCTTACCCTTCGCCACAGCGATCTCGACCTTGGCCCGGCCGTCCGAGAAGTAGAGCTTCAGCGGCACCAGCGTGTAGCCCCCGGCCGAGACGGCGTGCGAGAGCTTGACGATCTCTTCCTTGTGCAGCAGCAGTTTGCGGGTGCGCTTGGTGGCGTGGTTCGTCCAGTGCCCCTGCGAGTACTCGGGAATGTGCACGGCGTCGAGCCAGGCCTCGTTGCCGTCGATGTACGCATAGCCGTCCGAGAGATTGGCGCGGCCCATGCGCAGCGACTTCACCTCGGTGCCCGTCAGCACGAGCCCTGCCTCGTACGTCTTCTCGATCGAGTACTCATGGCGCGCGCGACGATTGGTCGCGACGACCTTCTCCCCGCGTTCCTTGACCATGGTGTTCCCCGCTGACATCGCTGAACTGACTTTGCTGAACTGGACGTCGCTGAAC
>CAYZEL010000142.1:0-6290 GCA_964477515.1 uncultured Microbacterium sp. | reverse complement strand
CGCGGCGAACCGAACCGTGTCACCGGGGCGCAGCTGCCCGACCTTCCAGAACTCACCGCTCGCGACCACCGCGGGGCAGACGAAACCGCCGAGGCTCGGGCCGTCGAGCCCGAGGATGATCGGGGTGTCGCCGGTGAAGTCGAGCGCTCCGACCGCGTAGGGGGTGTCGTGGATGTTCGACGGGTGCAGGCCCGCCTCGCCGCCGTCCTCGCGCGCCCACCGCGGCTTCGGGCCGCGCAGGCGCACCCCCGTGCGCGCCGACTGCACGTCGACCTCGTACACCGAGCGATACAACTCGTCGATGTCGTCGCGTGTGAAGAACTCGGGCGCCGCATGCGGGCCCTCCAGAACCCCGATGACCCACTCGTGCGTCAGCCCCGGGCGCCGGTCGCGCGGAGTCGCGGCGGGCGCCATACCGGGCTCGGCCGCGCCGGGCCGCAGAACATCCCCGGCGATGAGTGCCCGACCACCGTGACCGCCGAAACCGCCCAGGGTGAAGGTCGATGCGCTGCCGAGGTACGCCGGGACGTCGAACCCGCCGCGCACGGCAAGGTAGGCACGCATGCCGAGGGTCGTCGCCCCCACCGCCACGACGGAGCCGGCGGGAACGTCGAACGGTTCCCACAGCGCGACGGGGTGTCCGTCGACCGTGACCGGCGCCTCGGCTCCCGTGACGCACACGACGCTCGGCGTCGAGAAGCGCAGGCGCGGCCCCGACATCGTGATCTCGAGCGCGGGCGCCACGGCGCCGTTGCCGACGGCGAGGTTCGCCTCGCGGAACGACACCGCGTCCATCGGACCCGACGGCGGAACCCCGACGTTCCAGAGCCCGACACGACCGGGCAGATCCTGCACCGTCGTCATCAGCCCCGGCGCCAGGACATCGATGCGGGGACGAGGGTCGTCCGGTTCGCCGAGCGTGCCGGTGTCGTGGGCGACGGCGCGCACGACCGGATCGTGGCACAGGGCCTCGAGCATCCCGATCCCCGTGACGATGCCGTCGATCCGGATGTCGGCGAGGGCGTCGCCGAGCAGATCGAGCGCCGCGTCGCGGTCGGAAGCATGCGCGATGACCTTGGCGAGCATGGGGTCGTAGTCGGGGGTGACCTCGAGCCCCGTCTCGATCCACGCGTCGACGCGGATGCCGTCGCCCTCGGGGAACGAGACGTTCGTGACGAGCCCCGGCGAGGGGGCGAAGTCGCGGGCGGGATCCTCGGCGTAGACCCGGGCCTCGAACGCGTGGCCGCGCGGCTCGTGCTCGACCTCGAACACGGCGTCGTCGAGCGCGCTCGCGCCACCGCGGCCGAGCGTCAGCATGAGGGCGACGAGGTCGATACCGAAGACCGCCTCGGTGACCGGGTGCTCGACTTGGAGGCGCGTGTTGACCTCGAGGAAGGCCGCCTCTTCGCGCACGGGGTCGTAGATGAACTCCACCGTGCCCGCGGACCGGTAGTTCACGGATGCCGCGAGCCGGCGCGCGGCGTCGTGCATCTGCCGGCGAACCCCCTCGCTGAGGTTCGGCGCCGGGGCCTCTTCGATCACCTTCTGGTTGCGTCGCTGCAGCGAGCAGTCGCGGTCGCCGAACACAGCGACCCGGCCCTCGCCGTCGCCGAAGACCTGCACCTCGACGTGACGCGCGTGCGTGACCAGGCGTTCGAGGAACACGCCGCCCGCTCCGAAGCTGCGCGCGGCGATCGCCGCGACCACCTCGTACCCCTCGCGAACGTCGTCGATGCTGTGGCACACCCGCATCCCGATGCCACCGCCACCGCCCGTCGCCTTGAGCATGACCGGCAGGCCGATGCGCTCGGCCGCCGCAACCGCATCATCGACCGAGGACAGCAGCCCCGTTCCGGCCAGCATCGGCACACCCGCCGCCTCGGCGTACTCGCGGGCCGTGTGCTTGAGCCCGAACGTCTCGATCTGCGCGGGCGTGGGGCCGATCCAGACGAGCCCCGCCGCCTCTGCCGCGCGCGCAGCCTCGACGTTCTCGGACAGGAACCCGTATCCCGGATGGATCGCGCCCGCGCCGTGCTCGAGCGCTGCGGCGATGATCGCGTCGACGCGCAGGTAGGACTCGGCGGCGGGCGCGGGGCCCAGCCGCACGGCGACGTCCGCCTCGCGCACGTGCGGCGCGGCGCGATCGGCGTCGGAGTACACGGCGACCGTGCGCAGGCCGAGTTCCTTCGCGGAACGGATGATGCGGCGCGCGATCTCACCGCGATTCGCGACGAGGACGGTGTCGAAGGCCGGCCGAGACGTCACGGGCGGGTCACGATCGCGCGCAGCGGGGTGACGTTGAAGTCGTTGCAGGGGTTGTTCATCTGCGGGCAGTTCGAGATGACGACGATGACGTCCTTCTCGGCCCGGCAGGCCACGCGTCTGCCGGGAGCAGACATCCCGTCGACGATCCCGAGCGCCCCGTCGGCCTCGACCGGGACGTTCATGAACCAGTTCAGGTTCGACACCAGATCGCGCGCACCGAGCCCCCACTTCTCGCCCTCGAACAGGAAATTCTCGCGACACGCGTGCTGGTAGGCGGTGTGGTGGCCGTAGCGCAGCGTGTTCGACTCCTTGCTGCACGCACCCCCGATCGTGTCCTGGCGCTCGATCTCGTTGCCGACCACCGTCATGAGAGGCTCTCCGAGGTTCGAGCGCAGCACCGTTCCGACGTCGACGTAGGCGTTGCCCTGCCAGGCGAGGGTGTCGGGCACGCTGTAGCGCTCCGAGGTGTCATCGAGGGCGAAGATCAGGCAGTCGCCCGACTGGTTGCCCCCGACGTCCACGAGCGTGAAGACCTCGCCGGCGCGGACGACGGCGGACCAGGATGCGCGGGGTGCGATGACGTCGTCGACGACGGTCGTGCCGGGCACGAAGGCCTCGGACCAGTCGAGCGGGCTGCCCTCGGCATAGACGGGGCGCGGGGGGACGGTCGTGTGAACCATGGCGCTGCTTCCTTCAGACTCCGGTGAGGGCCGCGTAGGCGATCGAGTTGCGGTAGGCGCGCTGCCGCTCGGGGGTGGCGTCGACGTGGGCATCGCCCTCGCGGCTCGCGCGCTCGCTCCAAGCGTGCACGCGCAGGGGCGCGACGACGTAGTCGGGGCGCGGGTCGCGCGGGTGCGGCGCGTTCGCGATCAGGACGATGAGTGGCAGCTCGGCGAGCAGGTCGACGTGCGTCCCGCCACCGGCGGATCCGCGCCAGTCCAGCGCTCCGTCCTCGAGTACGCGCACGCCCTGGAAGAACGACACGGCCGGGGGGATGTCGCGGCGATCGAGGCCGTGCTTCGATCCCGCCATGCGGAGCAGGGCGTGGCCCGACGGGGTCGGACCCTCGGGCGTCGCGTCGCCGTACTTCTGCACGTTCCACGCGTCGCCGGACGCCCCGCAGAACGCGTCGTGATGACCCGAGGTGTCTTCGAGGATCGTCGCGAGCACACGTCCGTCACCCGAGAGCAGCGGGTGGTGGGCGCCGAGGTAGGCCTGCCACGGGATCTTCTGCGTGTCGGCGACGTTCAGCCGCTCCCCCGTGTTCAGGGCATTGAAGATCACGACGCTCGCCGAGGCATCCCCCTCGGGATCCTCCAGACGAATGCGCGTACCCCGCGCCACGCGCAGGTGCGTGTAGCCGCCCGGGGCCACGGTCTCGGACCACAGCAGCGCCGCCCGGTCGACCCCCTCCGGCGGGTCGGGGGTCCCGCTCGCGGGAACGTAGGGCATCCAGCGCGACTGCGTCTCACGCGCCCGCGCGTCGGCGCGCGCCTGCCCGACGCTGCCGAGGGCCTCTGCGCGGCCCATGTTGTCGAGCGTCGAGTCGTCGAGGGGCATGCCGGCTCCATTTCTGTCAACTGACAGAAATCAGACCAGATCCAGGTTTCAAACGTGTTTCACGACCCGCCGATTCCGCAAATCCCCGCATCCGCGCATCACGAACGGTCGCGACTCGCCGTGTGGGCAGCGAACCTCGCGGCGAGTCGCGACCGTTCGCGCTACTGCGGCGCGAGGAGCGCGACCGGATAGGTCGCGAGCAGAACCGCGAGCGGAACCTCGCCGCCCTCGTAACGTCGCCCGGTCAGCAGGTCGACCGCGGGGACCGCGGGGCGCAGCAGAACCGTGTCCCGCCATCCCCCGAGCGCCTCGAGGCCCACGGGCAGGCGGGTCGCCACCGTCTGGACACCGCCCCGATCGTAGGCGATCGCGTGGTGGGCAGCCGACCCGATGACCGTGAGGGGTGTGTAGCGCGTGAAGAGCTCGGCCCGATCGCGCCGCGTGCGGAGTGCGCGCGAGGTCACGAGCAACTTGGCGGCACCGGAGGCATCCACGGCCGGCAACTCCCCCTCCTCGAACCCCCCATCGATTGCCGCGAGCATCTCCGCGCGCGCGGCGAAGTCCACGGCGCGCCGATTGTCGGGGTCGACCAGACTCGTCTCCCACAGTTCCGACCCCTGGTACACGTCGGGAACACCCGGCGCCGTCAGCTGCAGGAGCTTCGCCGAGAGCGAGTTCGACCACCCGTAGGGCGCGATCTCGGCGACGAGCGTCTCCAGGATCGCGGATGCCTCGGCGTCGTCGAACGCGGCGTCCACCAGCTCGTGCATCCGGGCCTCGAAAGCCTCGTCCTGATCCCACCACCCGGTCGACTCGGCGGCCTCCCGCGCCGCCTTCTCCGCATAGGCGTGCAGGCGCTCACGCGAAGCCGGCCAGGCCCCCACGATCGCCTGCCAGAGGAGGTTGTCGAACCCGCCGTGTCCGGTCGAGGCAATGGCGCGGAGCGCCGTGAGCGAATCGAGCCAGCGGGCGGGAAGCTCCGAGAGCACCGACAGGCGTGCGCGGACGTCCTCGCCGCGCTTCGTGTCGTGGGTAGAGAGGGTCGTCATCGCGCGCGGCCAGGATGCCTCGCGCACGGCCTGCGCCGCGTGGAACCCGCGCACATCGACGGCGAACTCGGACGGGTCGGCACCCACCTCGGTCAGGGTGCCCAGGCGCGAGGCGCGGTAGAAGGCGGTGTCCTCGACGCCCTTCGCCATGACGGGGCCGGTCGTCTGCTGGAACCGACGCGCCACCTCGAGCGAGGCATCCGCCAGCTGCGGCACGATGCTGTCGAAGGCCCCGGCCAGGTCGGGGCGGTGACTCATGGCCAGCCCCGCCGCGGCGTCGAGTGCCTCGCGTCCGGCGGGGAGGTACGAGCGATACACGGGGAAGCAGGCGAGCAATTCGGCGACCGCGTCCGCGGCACCCGAGACGGGCTCGTCGAGCAGGCGCACGAGGCGCGCGACCTCGGCACCCTGGATGGTGTCGGCGATGGTGCGCTTCGTGTCGTGGATGAGGTCGCCCCACGATGCCTGCGGCGCGAGCCCGTCGTCGGCACGCACGGCGGCGTCGATCGCGTCGAGCGCGTCCTCGCCCGCCGGGTCGATCAGCACGCGATCGATCACGGCGAGCGCGTCGTATCCGGTCGTGCCATCGGTCCGCCACCAGCTGGGCAGCGTCTCGCCGTGCTCGAGGATCTTCTCGACCAGAACGTATGCGCCCCCGGTCGCCTCGGCGAGCCGGTCGAGGTAGGCACCCGGATCGAGCAGGCCATCGGGGTGATCGACGCGGATGCCGTCGACCAGGCCGTCGTCGACCCAGCGCAGGATCTCGGCGTGCGCCTCGTCGAACACCCACGGAATCTCGACCCGGACGCCCGCCAGGGTCGTCACGGCGAAGAAGCGCCGGTAGTTCAGTTCGGCGGCCTCGCGGCGCCAGAACATCAACTCGTAGTGCTGGCGGTCGACGATCGCCCGCACGACCTCGGGGTTCTCGAGGTCGTCGCGCTCGTCGCCGTGGACCGAGTCCGGCGCGAGCGGCAAGACGTTGTCGTAATAGTGCAGGGTGCCGTACGGAGCCTGGTGCGTCTGCGCGAGCTCGATGCGGATCTCGCCGGCGTCGATGATGTCGCCCAACTCTCCACCCAGCACCGGGACGCGCACGCGCCCGCCGCCGAACTCCCAGTCCACGTCGAACGCCTCGGCGTACCGGGAACCCCGCCCGTGGGTGAGCAGGTCCCACCACCACGGGTTCTGTGCCGGAATCGCGACGCCCATGTGGTTCGGCACCGTATCGACCAGGATCCCCAGCCCCGCGTCCCGAGCGGATGCGGCGAACCGGTCGAGCCCCTCCGCCCCGCCCCGCGCGGGATCGACGAGGCTCGGATCGACGACGTCGTAGCCGTGGTCGGAGCCCTCCGTGGCCTTCAGAAGCGGCGACAGGTACGCCCAGTCCACACCGAGGTCACGGAGATATCCCGTGAT
>CAYZEL010000141.1:0-6327 GCA_964477515.1 uncultured Microbacterium sp. | reverse complement strand
GTTCACGCTGATCCCGCAACGTGGAATCTCCGTCCGAACGCGCAACGGAGTGGAGGCGGGAAATGAGTCCGGAACCGATGCCGGTCGTGGCCTGGGTCGAATCACCGCTGCAACTGGTGGGCGCCGCGGAGTGGGCGGCGGCGCATCGGCGTCGTGTCCCGATCGCCGGACGCCTCACGGCGCAGATGCCCGAGACGGCCGACGAACTCATCGCCCGTGGCGCGTCGTTCGGTCGGTGCGAGCCGTACCTCGGCATTCCCTGGAAGATGCTCTCGCGTCACAAGCACTGGCTCGTGGGCGACGGATTCTCGGGGCAGTTCCGCCTCGCCGCGAGCATCCTGCGGCCCCAGCGCATCACGTTCCTGGACGACGGCGCCAACTCCCTCGCCTTCGCCGCCACGCTGGTCGGCCGTCGGCCGTTCACGCGCCCCGGGATCACCGAGCGCGGCCTGACCACGCACATCGCCCCCTTCGCACTCGACCAGATCGCGGGCCGCGGTCGGGCGGGTCACGTCGACTTCTTCACCGCCTTCGCGTTCGGCGAATCCCGGCTGTGCGAGCTCGGTGAGCGCGGCTACACCGTCACGCGGCACGCGTTCGAGTGGACGCGCAGGACCGCGCGGGCGTATGTGACCACCTCTGCGGGGCGCATCCTGCTCGGAAGCGCGCGCCCCGTGGACGGGAAGATGCCGCTCGCGGAATATCTCGACTGGGTCCGGCTCGAAGCGTCCCGCGCCTCCGTTACGTACCTGCCTCATCGGCGCGAGCCGGAGAGCCAGCTCGCTGCCGTCGCCGCCATCCCGGGCGTCTGCGTGGATCGGCAGTCATTGCCCGTCGAGATGGTGCTCGCGGGGGCGATCGAGCGACTCGAGATCGTGACGCTGCCGTCCTCGACGACCACGACCCTGCCCCTCGTCCTCCGCCCCGACTGTGCTCTTCGAAGCGTGGCCCTGCGCAGCGTGGCGGCATGAGCGGGTCCGTATGAGCGAGGTCGTCGCCGTCATCCCCGCGCGCGGCGGGTCGAAGGGCGTTCCGCGTAAGAACGTCCGTCGTGTCGGAGGAATGCCGCTCGTCGCCCGGGCGATCACCGCCGCGCGCGAGACCACGTCGATCGACCGCGTGATCGTCTCGACGGACGATGCCGAGATCGCCGCGATCGCCGAAGAATGGGGGGCGCAGGTGATCGCGCGCCCGGCCGACCTTGCCGGCGACACGGCTTCCAGCGAGAGCGCCCTGCTGCACGCGCTGGATACGCTGGCGGCGGACGGGACCGACGTCGATGTCCTCGTCTTCGTGCAGGCGACATCGCCCTTCATCGATCCCCGCGACCTCGAGCGCGCGATCGGGCTCGTGCGTGGGGACTCCTTCGATTCCGTGTTCTCGGCGATCGAGACCTACGGATTCCTCTGGTCGGCGGATGCGTCGGGCACGGCGCGCGGAATCAACCACGACCCGGGCACGCGCCCGAGACGCCAGGACCGCGAGGCGCACTACCTCGAAACGGGTGCGTTCTACGTCATGCGTGCGCTCGGCTTCCGCGGGGCTCGCCACCGGTTCTTCGGGCGGGTCGGTGTCGTCGAGGTCGCCGAGCGCTCGGCGATCGAGATCGACACGGAGGAGCAGCTGGCGCTCGCGGGCGCGATCGCTCCCCTCGTCGAGCAGCGCGGCGGCCGCGGCGGGTTCGCGGATATCGAGGCCGTCGTCACGGATTTCGACGGCGTGCACACCGACGACACCGCCACGGTCGACGCAGACGGTCGCGAAACCGTGCGCGTGAGTCGCTCGGACGGGATGGGGGTCGCCGAGTTGCGTCGCGCGGGCATCCCGGTGCTCATCCTGTCGACCGAGACGAACCCGGTCGGGTCGGCTCGGGCCCGCAAGCTGCGAGTGGACGTGCGGCAGGGCGTCGATGACAAGGCCGCGGCACTGACCGAGTGGGCGACGGAGAACGGTCTGACGCTCGCCAACATCGCGTATGTCGGTAACGACATCAACGACCTCGCCTGTCTGAACCTGGTCGGCTGGCCCGTAGCCGTGCCCGACGCGCATCCCCTCGTGCTCGCGGCCGCACGTGTCGTGCTCACGCGGACGGGCGGCCACGGCGCCGTCCGCGAAGTCGCCGACGGCGTCCTTCGCTCACTCACCCCCATCGAAAGGCCCATCCCATGACGGTAAGCATCGGATCTCGCGTGATCGGCGGGGGACGTCCCGCCTACGTCATCGCCGAGATCGGTCTGAACCACAACGGCGACGTCGATATCGCCAAGCAGCTGATCGACGTGGCGGCCGATGCCGGCGCGGACGCCGTGAAGTTCCAGAAGCGCACGCCCGAGATCTCGACCCCCGTGCACATGCGCGACACGCTGCGCGAGACGCCGTGGGGCACGATGACGTACCTCGACTACCGCTACCGCGTCGAGTTCACGCGCGAGCAGTACGTCGAGGTGTCGGATCACGCATTGCTGCGCGGTCTCGACTGGTTCGCCTCTCCGTGGGATGTCCCGAGCGTCGGCTTCCTCGAGGATCTCAACGTCGTGGCGCACAAGGTCGCCTCCGCGTGCCTCACGGACATCCCCCTCCTGCAGGCGCTCCGCGAGACCGGGAAGCCGATCATCCTTTCCACCGGGATGTCGACGATCGCCCAGATCGACGCAGCGCTCGAGGTGCTCGGCACCGACAGGCTCGTCCTGATGCACGCCACGTCGACCTATCCGATGGAACCCGAAGAGGCCAACCTGCGCGTCATCCCGACGCTCCGCGACCGGTACCCGGGTGTGCCGGTCGGGTACTCGGGTCACGAGCGGGGCCTGCAGATCTCGGTCGCGGCCGTCGCGCTCGGCGCGGTCGCGGTCGAACGCCACATCACCCTCGACCGCACGATGTGGGGATCCGACCATGCGGCCTCGCTCGAGCCCGCGGGGCTGCAACACCTCATTCGCGACATCCGCATCATCGAGCAGGCGCTCGGCGACGGGGTGAAGCGCGTGTTCCCGGGCGAGCAGGCGCCGATGGCGAAGCTGCGACGTGTCCTGACATGACGGGCGCCCCATGACGGGCGCCGCGCTGCGGGTCGTCGCACTGGCCGACACCGATTCGTATGTGAAATGGGCGGCGGCCATGCTCGGATCGCTGCCCGCGGGCACGGACGTCGAGCTGCTCATCGTCGAGACGGCCCTGGTCGTCAGCCCCGCGCAGCAGGCCACGGCGTTGGCTCGGAGCGGTCTCGACCCGTCGCGGGTCCGCCGCGTCGTGTACGACGATCTCGTGCGGGTCCTCGGCGAGTATGCGCCGGACGCCGTGCTGGTCGCCGCGCGGGGGCCCGTCGTCCGCGTCCTGACGGCCCTCGTCGCCACGCTCGATCCGCGTCCCGTCATCGTGTCCGGCCTGCCCGGGATCTCGATTCCCGCCACGACGGCGGCGATGGTGCACCGCACGCAGTGCGACATGTTCGTGTTGCACTCCACGCGCGAGATCGCCGCGTTCTCGGCGCTCGCGCGTCAGCGGGGTCTCACGCAGAGATTCGCGCTCGCGGGGCTGCCGTTCGCGCGCGCCGCCGCCCCCGAGCGCCCGCCAGCTGAGCGGACGGACCTGGTGTTCGCGTCGCAGGCGATCGTTCCTCGTGACCGCGTCGACCGGCTGCGCGTTGCGCGACTGCTGATCGAGACGGCGCGCGAGCACCCCGACAAACGCGTCGTCGTGAAGGAGCGTGCAACGGCCGGTGAGCATCAGACGCACGCGCAGCAGCACGGCTACCCCGACCTACTCCGGCGGATGGGGCCGTTGCCCGCGAACCTCGTCGTCTCGACGGATTCGATGGCGCATGCGCTCGACACGGCCGAGGGACTCGTGACGGTCAGTTCCACGGCGGCCATCGAGGCCATCGCCCGTGGCATCCCGGTGATCGCGCTCGACACATTCGGCGTCGAAGACGCTCTGATCAACACGGTCTTCGTCGGGAGCGGCCTGCTCGGATCCGAGGGCGATGTGGTCCAGAGGGACTTCCGCCTGCCCCCGACGGCGTGGCTCGTGCACAACTACTTCCACGATCCCGCGGAAGAGGACTGGATAGCCGAGATTGCTCAGCTGGTCGAGCTTCGCCGTGCGGGCGAGTTGCCCCCGAAGCCGGGTCGGATGCGTCGCGGAGGCCGCGTGCGCGACGTCTGGGAGCGGCGGCTGGCGCTGGGGCGGAGGGATCGGTCCCTCGCGGGCGCGATCGTGTGGGCGGTCGGCGTGCCGTCGCGGATGATCCTGCGTCCCGTTCTGCGCCCGTACTACCGGCGCCGCCTCGAGTCCGTCTGAATCACGCCTCGCGGGGCGGCGCCGTCGTGGCGCGCGGCACCAGCCGGGTCGGCAGTACGAGGTGCGTGGCGGGCAGCGGGTCGCCGTTCAGCAGCAGCACCAGCATGTTGGCGGCCTCGGCACCGAGGCGACGCATCGGCTGGCGCACCGTGCTCAGCGGTGTCGAGAACTGGGATGCCTCGGGAATGTCGTCGAAACCGACCACAGACAGGTCGCGTGGCACTTCGAGCCCGATCCGGCGCGCCACCTCGAGGATCGCGATGGCTGAGAGGTCGTTGGCGGCGAAGATCGCCGTCGGGGGATGGGGGACCCTCAAGAGCGACATGGCCGCGTCTCGCGCGGTGCGCGGGTGGTACATGCCGACGCGGGTCAAGTCGGGTTCATAGGCGATACCCGCCTCGTTCAACGCGAGACGGTAGCCCGACTCGCGCAAGACGGCGGAACGCAGGTCGGGACGCCCGGCGAGGAAACCGATACGCGTGTGCCCGAGTTCGATGAGATAGCGCGTCGCCATCCGCGCGCCCTCGAGACTGTCGGATTCGACGGTGGGCAGGTCGGCGCGGCCGGTGTGCGGATCGATCGCCACGATCGGGATCTCGGAGGACGCCCCGACGACGGTCGGCGTGACGATGATCGCGGCGTCGATGAGGGTGCCGCTCAGTCGCGAGAGCGAGCGGCGTTCCCACCCTTCGCTCTTCCCGTGTTTGGAGCCGCTGTAGGCGAGCAGGTCGAACCGGGAATCGCGGAGCGCGAGTCCCACACCCTTCAGGATCTCGGCGCTGAACGGTTCGAAGTCGGCTACGAGCACACCCACGACTCCGGTCGCGCGAGCCCGCATACTGCTCGCGACGAGGCTCGATTCGTAGCCGAGGTCCCGCACGACCTCGTTGACGCGCTCGACCGTGGCGCTCGCAACGCCGTAGCGGCCGTTGACCGCTTTCGACACGGTCGCGACCGAGACGCCCGCCGCCTTGGCGACGTCGTGGATCGTCGTTCGCTTGCTCACCGGGCCACCGTAGCGCACATGGAAACTGTTTTCGAAAACGTTTGACGACGACATTTCGCCTTGCGACACTGAGGCACCGTACTCCAGGCATCGCGCAGCGTGGTCGATGCCTCTCAACGAAGAGAAACAGGTGAATCACATGAAGCGTTCCAAGATCCTCGTGGGATCGGCAGCATTCGCGATCGGTGCCCTCGCACTCAGTGGCTGTAGCGGCGGCGGGTCCGGAGGCGACGACGGCGACGTCACCATGACGCTGTGGCACAACAGCACGACCGGTCCCGGATCGGAGTTCTGGGACACGACGGCGGCCGCCTTCGAGGCGGACAACCCGGGTGTCACGATCGAGGTTCAGACCGTCCAGAACGAGGACCTGGACGGCAAGCTCCAGACGGCGCTCAACTCGGGCGACGCCCCCGACATCTTCCTGCAGCGCGGCGGCGGCAAGATGGCGGAAATGGTGAAGGCCGGCCAGCTGAAGGACCTGACGGGCAGCCTGTCGGGTGCCGCGACCGACGAGATCCCCGAAACCGCCTACGACGCCAGCACCATCGACGGCAAGATCTACGCCCTCCCGGTAGCGGTCCTGCCCGGTGGCCTGTTCTACAGCCAGGACCTCTTCGACGAGGCCGGCATCACCGAGAACCCCACGACGATCGAGGAGTTCGACGGCACCATCGAACAGCTCAAGGCGGCGGGGATCGCTCCCATCGCACTCGGCGCGAAGGATGCCTGGCCCGCGGCCCACTGGTACTACTGGTTCGCCCTGCGCGAGTGCAGCACCGAGACGCTGCAATCCGCAGCCGACGACCTCGACTTCACCGACGAATGCTGGATCAAGGCCGGCGAAGACCTTCAGGAACTCGCCGCCCTCGAGCCCTTCAACCAGGGATTCCTCACGACCTCGGCACAGCAGGGCGCCGGGAGCTCGGCGGGCCTCATCGCCAACCACCAGGCCGGCATGGAACTCATGGGCGCCTGGAACCCGGGCGTCATCGCGGGGCTCACCCCCGACGAGCAGCCGC
>CAYZEL010000140.1:0-6375 GCA_964477515.1 uncultured Microbacterium sp. | reverse complement strand
GGCGCGACGCGTACATGCCCGAGATCGAGTCGGGCGCGATCACGCTCTTCCCCGAGTACAGCGGAAACCTTCTGCAGTACTTCGACGAGGACACCGAGGCCCGCACGTCCGAGGACGTATACGCCGCCCTGCAGGAGGCCCTGCCCGACAACCTCACGGTTCTCGATCAGGCCGAGGCGAGCGATCAGGACTCGTACACCGTGACCGCGGCCTTCGCCGACGAGAACGGACTCACCTCGATCGCCGACCTGGCGAACGTCACCGTTCCGCTCACGCTGGGCGGCCCGCCCGAGCTCGCCGAGCGTCCCTACGGCCCGACCGGGCTCGCCGACGTCTACGGCGTCGACGTGACTTTCTCAGCTACGGGTGACACGACGGTCGAGAACCTCGTCGCAGGCACCGTCAACGTCGCGAACGTCTTCACCGCCGACCCGCGCATCCAGACGCAAGATCTCGTCGTGCTCGAGGACCCCGAGGGTCTGTTCCTCGCCTCGAACGTCGTCCCCGTCGTGAACGCGGACGTCGCGGACGAGATCGCGGACGTCATCAACGCGGTCAGCGCGGCGCTCACCGCCGACGCCCTGGTGGCGTTGAACGTCCAGAGCACGGAAGACGAGATGTCGCCGGACGACATCGCGGCGCAGTTCCTCGAGGAGAACGACCTCAGCTGACGTTTCGACGTCCTCTCGCGAAGCGCCCGGTGGCTGATGCCCCGGGCGCTTCGTGGTGGTCGCGGCGTTCACCTCACGAGAAGGCGTTCGCTCGGGAGGATGAGGTCGCTCGGGAGGGAGGATTCGGCATGATCCACCCTCCGGAGTGACCAGATCCTCCGGAACGGACGCGGTGGGTGTGCGTCGCCGCGGAGATCAGCTCCCGAAGGGTCGCATAGCCTAGAGCCGATATGGCTCATCTTCTCGGGGCTGAGGCCCTGCACCTCGAATTTCCCACCAAAGTCGTCTTCGACTCGATCTCGCTCGGCGTGAACGAGGGCGACCGCATCGGCATCGTCGGTCGAAACGGCGACGGCAAGTCCAGCCTGCTCGCCATGCTCGCCGGGCGTCTCGAGCCCGACGGCGGGCGGGTCACGGTGCGCGGGGGCGTGCGGATCGGCGTGCTCGACCAGGGCGACACCCTCGACGATGACGAGACGATCGGTGGCGCGGTCATCGGCGACACTCCCGAGCACGAGTGGGCGGGCGATCCGCTCGTCCGAGACGTCGTTTCGGGTCTGCTGGGCGACCTGCCGTGGGAAGCGAAGCTGGGCGCCCTCTCGGGTGGTCAGCGCCGTCGCGTCGCGCTGGCGCGCCTGCTCGCCGGGGACTGGGACATCCTGGCCCTCGACGAACCCACGAACCACCTCGATGTCGAGGCCATCGCCTGGCTCGCTGAACATCTGAAGCGACGGTGGGCTCCCAACTCCGGCGGGCTGCTCGTCGTGACCCACGACCGGTGGTTCCTGGATGAGGTCTGCAACACGACCTGGGAGGTTCACGACCGCATCGTCGAACCCTTCGAGGGCGGCTATGCCGCGTACATCCTGCAGCGGGTCGAGCGAGACCGCCAGGCAGCGACGATCGAGGCCCGCCGACAGAACCTCGCCCGCAAGGAGCTGGCGTGGCTGCGCCGGGGGGCTCCGGCTCGCTCCACCAAGCCCAAGTTCCGCATCGATGCCGCCAACGACCTGATTGCCGACGTGCCCGAGATCCGCGACCGCGTTTCGTTGCAGTCGCTCGCGGTGACGCGGCTCGGCAAGGATGTCGTCGACCTGCTCGATGCATCCGTCGCCTATGACGGCGTACCCGTTCTGAACGATGTCGAGTGGCGCATCGCGCCGGGCGAACGCACCGGGATCCTCGGGGTGAATGGCGCCGGCAAATCGACGCTGCTCGGGCTCGTCGCGGGAACGCTCGAGCCGACATCCGGTCGCGTGAAGCGCGGGAAGACCGTGAAGGTCGCAACGCTCACCCAGCAGATGGACTCGCTCGAGCCATACCTCGCCGACCCCGTCCGGGTCGTGATCTCGGGATTGCGAACGAGCTACACGATCGGTACGGGCTCGAAGGCGCAAGACCTCACCCCGGGCCAACTGCTCGAGCGGATGGGCTTCGCATCCGAGCAGCTCTCGACGCCGGTCAAGGATCTCTCGGGCGGCCAGAAGCGCCGCCTCCAACTGCTGCTCATCCTGCTCGACCAGCCGAACGTGCTCATCCTCGACGAGCCCACGAACGACCTCGACACCGTCATGCTCGCGGCGATCGAAGATCTGCTCGACTCCTGGGCGGGCACGCTCATCGTCGTCAGCCACGACCGGTACTTCCTCGAGCGGGTCACCGATCAGCAGTATGCGATCCTCGACACGCGGCTGCGCCACCTGCCGGGTGGCGTCGAGGAGTATCTGCGCCGTCGGCGCGAGCAGCAGAAGGCCGGCGGTGCGCAGGCGGCATCCGCCGCAGTGGGGACGAAAGCCGCGGCCGCGGGACTCAGCGGAGGTGAGCTGCGCACCGCACAGAAGGAACTCGCGGCAATCGAACGCCGAATCGCGAAGGTCGATGCCGAGATCACGGCGAAGCGCACGGCCCTCGCCGACCACGATCAGGCGGACTTCGTGGGGCTAGGGGCGAAGATGACGGCTATCGGGCAGCTCGAGGCCGAGAACGTCAGTATCGAGGAGCGATGGCTCGAGCTCTCGGAGCAGCTCGAGTAGTCGAGCGACAGGATCGCATGCTCGTGCCCCTGCAGGGGATCGGCGCGTCAGTGCACCGCGTAGTTCAGGATCATGATCGCGAAGCCGAGGATCGCGGTGCCGACCGCGCCGATGATCCGGACGAGAACGCCCGCGCCGCGGCGCGCATAGGCCGAGTAGCCGAGCACGCCGAGCACGATCGTCGCAACGAGCAGGGCGAGGCCGACCGAGTCATCCGCATCCATCCGCGTCGTCGCCCCCGCGATCAGCACGAGGGTCGAGGGGATCGCGGCATACAGCATCCCCGAGGATTCCCGCACCCCGCCCTCGAGTGCGCGCCAGAAGCCGTGCTCGCCGTGGTCGCTGAGGGTGTGCGCGAACACGTGGGCGATGAAGAAGATGATCAGCGAGAACAACGAGACGATCAGCACCTCGAGGCTGTCGGTGGATTCATCCGAGACGCCCGCGATCAGGGCCGAGTACACGATCAGGCCGTAGACGGCCGACGGGCCGCCGAAGACCCGGCTGAACCATCCGCGAAGGCCGGTCTCTTCCGATCGGGTTGCGTTCGTCATGGCGGTCTCTCTTCGATCGATCCGGTCGGTCCGGATGACGGGGTGAGCTCCCGGACCGACGGCGGCGGCTGTGTCACCCGGCGTCGAATCCCAGGCTCAGTTTGCGAAGCAATCCTGCCAGTCGTTCGCGGTCGGAGCGCGACAGTTCCGAGAGCAGGTGTGATTCGGCATCGACCAGGCGAGTGATGGCGGCGTCGACGCGCGTCCGTCCCTCGTCGGTGAGCGTCACGAGCACGCTCCGCCCGTCGCCCGGATCGGCCTCGCGGCGCACGAGTCGCCGCCCGACCAGGCGGTCGATGCGGTTCGTCATCGTGCCACTCGAGACGAGCGTCTGCTGCAGGAGCTGCTTGGGGCTGAGCTGAAAGGGTTCGCCCGCCCGTCGAAGAGCTGACAGGACGTCCCATTCCCACGAGACGAGCTCGCTCCGCCCGAACGCGGCGCGGCGTGCGCGGTCGAGGTGGCGGGACAGCCGGTCGACCCGCGAGAGCACCTCGAGCGGCGAGAAGTCCAGGTCGGGACGCTGCGCGGTCCACGCGGCGACGATTCTGTCGACTTCGTCGCTCTCGCGTGGCATCCCCCCATCATCGCATCCGTTGCCCCGCTCCGCAGGTCGTGAAGGGATGCTCGCCTGGCACTCGTTGCGACCACGCGCGCTTCTATACGGCGTTTTCTGCCGGGCGAGCGGTCCCGTGTGGCGGCAGGGGGCGCTGTCTCGGCGGGGGGTTTGCCGGCGCGCGAGGTCGTCGGCGCCGGGCTCTGGCAGACTTGGGGGGCGGCCGCGGGCCGTGGTCCGCCGTGGTGTAATGGCAGCACGACAGCCTTTGGAGCTGTTAGGTCTAGGTTCGAATCCTGGCGGCGGAGCATGACTGATCAGAATCTCGCCATCGTCGTCCTCGCCGCGGGTCAGGGCACGCGGATGCGATCGCGAACGCCGAAGGTTCTGCACCGCATCGGCGGCAGGTCGCTGCTGCAGCACGTGCTCGACACGGCCGGAGCGCTCGACCCCGACCGACTGCTCGTCGTCGTGCGGCACGAGCGCGACCTGATCGCGCATGCGGTCCAGGACGTCGCGCCCGAGGCGATCGTCGTTGATCAGGACGAGATCCCGGGCACCGGTCGCGCCGTGCAGGTCGCGCTCGAGCACCTGACGGAGTTCGGCGGGGACATCCTGATCCTCAGCGCGGACGTGCCGCTGCTCGACGCCGAAACCCTTGCCGGACTCGTCGCCGGGCACCGCGCGGGCGACGCGGCAATCACGCTGCTGAGCGCCCGTGTCGACGACCCGACGGGCTACGGCCGCGTCATCCGCGCGGCGGACGGCGCCGTCATCGGCATCGTCGAGCAGAGGGATGCTTCGGCCGACGAGCGCGCGATCCCCGAGATCAACGCCGGGGTCTACGTCTTCCAGTCGACGCCGCTGCGGAGAGAGATCGGCGCTCTCGGCAATGCGAATGCGCAGGGCGAGCGGTACCTGACCGACGTCGTCGCGCTGTTCCACACGGCCGGGATGACGATCGGTGCCACGCTCGCGCCCGACCCGACCGCCGCACTCGGCATCAACGATCGCGTGCAGCTCTCGGCGGCCGCCGCCGAGCTCAACGCTCGCACGGTGCGCCGATGGCAGCTCGAGGGCGTCACGGTGCAGGATCCCGCCACGACGTGGATCGACGTGACGGCATCCCTCGCGCGCGACGTGACGGTGCTGCCGAACACGCACATCCTGCGCGCTACGAGCATCGCCGAGGGTGCGATCGTCGGTCCCGACACGAGTCTGGTGGACTGCGAGGTGGGCGAGGACGCCACCGTCACGCGCACCGACGCGACGCTCGCCGTGATCGGCGCGCGCGCGACCGTCGGCCCCTTCGCCTACCTGCGGCCCGGCACCTACCTCGGCGCCCGCGGCAAGATCGGCACGTTCGTCGAGACGAAGAACGCCCGCATCGGCGACGGCAGCAAGGTGCCGCACCTGTCGTATCTGGGCGATGCGGAGGTCGGTGTGGGCGCCAACATCGGGGCGGGGACGATCATCGCCAACTACGACGGCGTCGAGAAGCACCGCACCCGGGTCGGCGACCACGTCCGTACGGGCGCGCACAACGTGTTCGTCGCGCCCGTTAGAATCGGGGACGGGGCCTATACCGGTGCCGGTACGGTCGTGCGGAAGGACGTTCCGCCGGGCGCGCTCGCACTGACCGTGGCCTCGCAACGCAACGTCGAGGGCTGGGTCGTACGCAACCGACCCGGCACTGCCGCGGCTCAGGCCGCAGAGAAGGCCCCCAATGGCTCGCAAGAAGAAGACGGTTGACCTCGATCGCGATCTGGACATCGCGCCAGGACTCGTCGCCAAGACGAAGAAGCGACTGGTCGTCGTCTCGGGACGCTCCGCACCGGACCTCGCCCACGAGGTCGCCGACGCTCTCGGGATCCAGCTCGCGCCGACCGAGCACCGCACCTTCGCGAGCGGCGAGATCTACACGCGCTTCGAGGTCTCGATCCGCGGCTGCGACGTCTTCGTCATCCAGTCGTTCGGACACCCCGTCAACGAGTGGCTCATGGAGCTGCTCATCATGCTCGATGCCCTGAAGCGCGCCTCTGCCAAGCGCATGACGGTCGTCGCGCCGGACTACCCGTAATCGCGCCAGGACAAGAAGGGTCGTGGGCGCGAGCCAAACCGCCCGCGGCGGAACGCCGAACTGCGGGGCACGGCGAGTTCCGAGCGCGGGGAGAACGTGGACCGGCACGCCCCGCAGATCCAGGGGTTCTTCGACGGCCCCGTCGATCACCTCTTCGCCAAGCCCGTCCTGCTGGAGTATTTCCAGCGGACGCTCTCGCCGGAAGACCGTGCCAAGCTCACGGTCGTCTCGCCCGACATGGGCCGCGTGCGCGTCGCCGACACGTGGTCCGACAGCCTCGGTGCGCCGCTGGCGATCATCCACAAACGCCGCGACCCGAAGGTTGCCAACAAGGTCACCGTGCACGAGATCGTCGGTGACGTCGAGGGACGCGTCTGCCTGATCGTCGACGACATGATCGACACCGGTGGCACGATCGTGAAGGCCGCACAGGCTCTCAAGGCCGCGGGAGCCGAGCGCGTCATCGTCGCGGCGACCCACGCGG
>CAYZEL010000139.1:0-6399 GCA_964477515.1 uncultured Microbacterium sp. | reverse complement strand
GATTCAACGGCTACGTGATCCAGACGGTCGGCACGGGCGGAGCGCTCGACTTCGCCACCCACACCGCATCAGATGCCATCTTCGTCTACGCGCCCGGCGCCGCCAGCGAGGTCGCCCCGGGTCAGACCGTGCGCGTCACGGGCGTCGTCAGCGAGTTCAACGGACTCACCGAGCTGACCGTCGCCCCGGGGGCCGCCACCGTCATCGAGGCGGGCGTCACGCCCGTTCCCGCGACGATCGGTTGGCCCGCGGATGCTGCACAGCGCGAGGCGCTCGAGTCGATGCTCGTGCAGCCCCAGGGCGCCTTCACGGTCTCGAACACCTACTCCACCAACCAGTACGGAGAAGTCGGCCTCGCGTCCGGCACGACCCCGCTGCGCCAGCCGACGGACGTCGCACGTCCGGGTACCCCCGACGCTGCGGCCGTCGCGGCCGACAACGCCGCGCGCGCCGTGACCCTCGACGACGGAACCTCGATCAACTTCCTGAGCGCCGCGAACGCCGGCCTGACCCCCGCGTGGGTCTCGCTCGTCGAGCCGCTCGTGGTCGGAGCATCCGCGACCTTCTCGGCTCCCGTGGTCGTCGACTACCGCAACAACGCGTGGAAGCTCAACCCCACCGCCCCCATGACGGCGGATGGCTCGGGCACCGACGGTGTGCAGTTCTCGAACCCGCGGACCGCGGCACCGGAGAGCGTGGGCGGTGACGTGTCCGTCGCGTCGTTCAACGTGCTGAACTACTTCACCACCCTCGGCGACGAGAACGCGAGCTGCCAGGCCTACTCGACCGCGGCGGGCGAGCCCGTCACGGTGCGCCAGGGCTGCGACCAGCGCGGTGCCTGGGACGATGCGGACTTCGCGCGTCAGGAGTCGAAGATCGTGGCCGCGATCGAGGCGCTGGATGCTTCGGTGGTCGGTCTGATGGAGATCGAGAACTCCGCCGCCCTCGGCGAGGCGACCGACGAGGCCACGGCGACGCTCGTCGCTGCTCTCAACGAGGCGGCCGGTTCTGAGAAGTGGGCCTTCGTGCCCTCCTCCGACGAACTGCCCGCGGCATCCGGACAGGACGTCATCACCAACGCGATCATCTACCAGCCGGCACTCGTCGAGCGGGTCGGCGACTCCCGCGCCCTGGGCGACCAGGGCGATAGCGGCGAGGCTTTCCAGAACGCACGCGAGCCGATCGGACAGGTCTTCGCCCCGGTCGACGGCGGCGCCGACTTCCTCTTCGTGGTCAACCACTTCAAGTCCAAGGGCTCGGCCGGTCCCTGGCCGGGCGACGCCGACACGGGCGACGGACAGGGTTCGTCCAACGAGTCGCGCGTGCGTCAGGCCAAGGCCCTGCGCGACTGGGTCACCTCGATCCAGGGCGACACCGAAGCGGTCCTGCTCGCGGGAGACTTCAACTCCTACGGCCAGGAGGACCCGCTGCAGGTGCTGTACGACGCCGGCTATGCGAACGCCGAGGATGCGCTCGAGATCGACTCGTCGAGCTACTCGTTCTCGGGTCTCTCGGGCTCGCTCGACCACATCATGCTGAACGATGCGGCACGTGCCCGCGCCACCGGCGGAGACATCTGGAACATCAACTCGGGTGAGTCCGTCGCGCTGGAGTACAGCCGCTACGGGTACCACGGCACGCTGTTCTACGAGGACGGTCCCTACCGTTCGTCCGACCACGACCCGGTCATCGTCGGCCTCTCCGCCGAAGTGCCCCCGGTCGAGCTGACGCTGCTCGGCATCAACGACTTCCACGGTCGCATCGATGCCAACACGGTGAACTTCGCCGGAACCATCGAGCAGCTGCGGGCCGCCGCATCCGGTCCCACGCTCTTCCTCTCGGCGGGCGACAACATCGGGGCCTCCCTGTTCGCGTCTTCGGTCGCGCAGGACAAGCCCACGATCGACGTGCTGAACGCCCTCGAGCTCGAGACGACCGCCGTGGGCAACCACGAGTTCGACCGCGGATTCGACGACCTCTCCGGGCGCGTGAAGGATGAGTCGGACTTCTCGTACCTCGGCGCGAACGTCTACCAGGCGGGCACCGAGACCCCCGCGCTCGACGAGTACGCGCTGATCGAGGTCGACGGTCTGACCGTCGGCGTGATCGGCGCCGTGACCGAAGAGACACCGGCACTGGTGTCGCCCGCGGGCATCACGACGCTGTCGTTCGGTGACCCGGTCGAGGCCGTCAACCGGGTTGCGGCCGAGCTCTCGGACGGCAACGAGTCGAATGGCGAGGCCGATGTGCTCGTCGCGATGTACCACGAGGGCGCGGGTGCCGGGACTCCGGATGGCGCCACGCTCGAGGAGGAGATCGCCGGTGGCGGTGCCTTCGCCCAGATCGTCGAGGACACGGCCGCGGAGGTCGACGCGATCTTCACCGGCCACACGCACAAGGAATACGCGTGGTCGGCGTCGATCCCCGGTACCGACCGCACGCGCCCGATCGTCCAGACGGGTTCGTACGGCGCCAAGATCGGCAAGATCACGCTGACACTCGACCCCGAGACGGGCGACGTCCAGGCGCACACGGAACAGAACGTTGCGCGCACGACGACTCCGGCCGCCGATCTCATCGCGACGTACCCCCGGGTCTCGGCCGTGAACGACATCGTGACGCAGGCTCGCGCCTACGCGGCCGAGATCGGCAACACCTCGGTCGCCGAGGTCTCGGGCGACATCACCACGGCGTACTCGGGCGGTTCGTTCGTCGACGGTGTGTGGACGGGTGGGTCACGTGATGACCGCGCGTCGGAGTCGGCGCTCGGCAACCTCGTCGCGGGATCGATCCTCGACTCGCTGTCGGCTCTGCCGAACGGAGCGCAGATCGGTGTGACGAACCCGGGCGGTCTTCGTGCCGACCTGTTCGACACGCAGGCCGAGTTCGGCGCCAGCGCCGTGGCCGGGATGCCGGATGGCACGATCTCGTTCTCGCAGGCGAACGCGGTCCAGCCGTTCAACAACACCCTCGCCCTCGTCACGCTGACCGGCGCACAGTTCACGACGCTCCTCGAGCAGCAGTGGCAGCGGGACGCGAGCGGCAACGTGCCGAGCCGGCCGTACCTGCAGCTCGGGCTGTCGGACAACGTGACCTACACGTTCGATTCGACGCTGCCCGAGGGGTCGCGCATCACCTCGGTCACGATCGACGGCGTACCGCTCGATCCGGCCGCGAACTACCGCATCGGCACGGCGTCGTTCCTCGCAACGGGTGGAGACAACTTCCGCGTCTTCACCCAGGGCACCGACTACGTCGACACGGGTCTGCTCGACTACGAGGCCTGGATGGACTTCCTCGCCGAGCGCTCGCCGGTCGCGCCGTCCTACGCCAAGCACGCGGTCGCCGTGCAGGGTGCGCCCGAGTCGGCCGAGTCCGGCACCCAGGTGTCGTTCTCGGTGTCGGGGCTCAACATGACGAGCCGCGGCACGCCCGAGACGACGTCGCTCGACGTCTCGCTCGGCGGCACGTCGCTCGGCACCGTTCCCGTCACGGCGGGCGCGGCGACGGTCACGGTCACGATCCCCGCGGGGACAGCGGCCGGGGCATCCGCTCTGGTCCTGAAGTCCGCGACGGGCACGACGGTGACGGTTCCGCTGACGATCGAACAGCCGGTTCCGCTCGTGACGAGCAAGACCACGCTGGTCGCCCTGCCCCCCGTGCAGATCAACGGCCTGCTGCACGCGACGCTCATCGCGTACGTGTCGCAGTCCGAGGGGCGCGCATCGGGCACGGTCGTGTTCCGTGAGGGCACGAAGGTCATCGCCGAGGTGAAGGTCAGCCGCCTGGGCATCGCATCGAAGACGCTCCCCCGCCTCAGCCGCGGAACGCACAAGTACACCGCGGAGTTCGTCCCCGCGAATCCCGCTGCGGTCGAGGGCTCGACGAGCAAGAAAGAGCAGGTGCGGGTGCTGTTCTAGGCCCGAAGCCCGTTCCGGAACGGCCCTCGCACTCTCGGCTGCGGGGGCCGTTCCGCGTTCGCGCCGGCGCCGCGTCCTGTTCGCGAGCGCACGGCTTGCGCACGAGCGCACGGGTTGCGCACGGGTTGCAGGTCGTGCGCTCGCGCCTACGTCGTGCACTCGGCTGAAACCCGTGTTGCCGAAGTTAGGCTGGGTGCATGACGGTGCAGGTGGTCTTCGTCCACGGAATCCGCACCTCCGCGACGATGTGGCGGGCGCAGGTCGCACACCTCGAGGCGCGCGGCATCGGGGCACACGCGATCGACCTGCCCGCGCACGGCACCCGCATGGGCGAAGCGTTCGACATCGACGAGGCCTTCGCCACGATCGACCGCGCGGTGCGCCGTGCCGCCGAGAAGGGTCCGGTGCTGCTCGTCGGTCACTCGATGGGTGGGCTGCTGTGCACCGAGTACGTGGGCGGCCCGGAGCATCCGCCGGTCGCGGCTTTCATCGGGGCCGGATGCACCGCGCTCCCTCGCGCGGCGGGGCTCTCGGCGTACCGCGCGCTGGCGGGAGGCTTCAATCGTCTGCCCGACCGCGGAATGTGGCTCACGAACCAGATGCTCTACCGCACGCTCCCCGCCGAAACGCGGGCTGACTTCGGTGCCGGCGGGTACGCGCTCGACGCGCAGGACGCGACCCTGCGCTCGCTCTCGGCGCTCGATCTGTTGACGGCGCTGCGCCGTATCGACGTGCCGGTGTGGTTCATCAACGGACAGTACGACCAGATGCGGCTCAACGAGCGGCTCTTCCTGCGCCTCGCGCCCGCGGCCGAGCTGATCGTCGTGCCGCGGACGAGCCACCTCGTCACCGCCATGCGCCCCCGCGTCTTCAACGCGCTGCTCGATCTCGCCATCGCCACGATCGAAGCCGGGACGAATGCACCGCGGTCGCGCGAGACGGATGCCGCGGGTGCCGCGCGGTCGCCGCGCAGGGTTCGCGGGCAGTGACCTGCTAGACTCTTTGATTGGCTTGCGTGTGGGTCTCCCACCCTCACGATCGCCGTGCGGCAGCCCTCTTCTGCGGCCCGGCAAACACATCCAAACTCTCCTCGAACGAAAGACTCGACACAGTGGCAAACATCAAGTCGCAGATCAAGCGCAACAAGACCAACGCGAAGGCGAACGAGCGCAACAAGGCCGTCAAGACGCAGCTGAAGACGGCGATCCGTCGCACCCGCGAGGCAACCGCCGCCGGCGACAAGGCCGCGGCCGAGGCAGCCCTCGTCACCGCGACCAAGAAGCTCGACAAGGCCGTCAGCAAGGGTGTCATCCACCAGAACCAGGCCGCGAACCGCAAGTCGGCGATCGCCAAGCAGGTTGCTGCGCTCTGATCAGAGAGCATTCACGAAGGCCCGTCCCTCAGGGGGCGGGCCTTCGTCGTTGACGGCACGACGGTGGTTCCCGAACCGAGATCTGCTCCCCGGGCGCGGCGCCTCGTCAGCGGCGGGGCGCAGGACCGCCGGGGAACGGGGTGCGGGTCGCCACCACGGTAACCAGGCGCTCGAGGGCGAACACCGGATCGCGCGAGGCGCCTTTGACCTCGGCATCGGCGCGGGCCGCCGCCTGGATTGCCAGCCCGAGCTGGTCGTCGCTCCACCCGACCAGGTCGCGTCGCGCCCGGTCGACCTGCCAGTCCTTCATGCCGAGTCGAGCCGCCAGCTGAGCGGATGACTCGCGCGTTCCGGCAACCCGCGCCATCGATCGCAGCTTCGACGCGAGGGCCGCGACCATCGGCACGGGGTCAGCGCCCGAGGCGAGAGCATGGCGCAGGGCGATGAGGGCCTCGCCGTACCGCCCGGCGATCGCGGTGTCGGCGACGGCGAACGCGGACGTCTCCACCCGGCCGCCGTAGTAGCGCTGCACGATGTCAGCGGTGATATCGCCGTCCACGTCTGCGATCAGCTGCTGGCACGCCGCGGCGAGCTCGGTCAGGTCGTCGGCGAAAGCTGAGGTCAGGGCGCGGAGCGCGGGCGGGGCGATCCGGCGCTGCGCCGCGTGGAACTCGCCCGCGGCGAAGTCGTACCGATCGGAGTCGCGCTTGACCGCGGCGCAGGCGATCTCGACTCCCCCGCCCTGGCCGCTGCGGATCGCATCGAGCAGCTTCTTGCCGCGCACGCTCGCGCCCGTGTGGCGGAGGACGACCGTCGCGCCCTCCTGTGGCTGCGCGAGATACGACAGGGCCTCGGACAGGAACTCGTCGGTGCACTTCTCGACGCCGCCTACCCGGACCAGCCGGGGCTCGCCGAACAACGACGGTGAGGTGACCCCGAGCAGGGTCCCCGGTGCATACGCGACGGCGCGAACGTCCGAAACCTCGAGAGACGGATCCTCGGCGCGCCGGTAATCGCGCAGCCCGGCGATCGCGCGCTCGGCGCGGCCCTCCTCGGGACCGGAGACCAGCACGATCCGGGCGGGTCCGGCCCCCTCCCCCGGTCCCC
>CAYZEL010000138.1:0-6412 GCA_964477515.1 uncultured Microbacterium sp. | reverse complement strand
GTCTCGCGCCGTGTCCGCGTACCACGCGATGAGTTCGGGCACCCACGCGACCTCTGCCACGGTTTCGGTGGCGGGCGAGCGGGGCACCTCTCCACCCTACGATCCCGCGCGGGCTGGGGCTGCCGGGGGCGCCGTAGGCTGGGGGGATGCGCCTGCCCGTCACGCCCCGTACGACCCTGCTGCGGGAGCTCCGCGACGAGGTGCGGCGCTCCTACCGGGCCGGACGCGTGATCATCGCGGTGGACGGCATCGACGGCGCGGGCATGACGGTCTTCGCGGACGGACTCGCCGACGTGTTCGCGGAGGACGGGACATCCGTCTTCCGTGCCTCGGTCGACGGCTTCCACCGGCCCCGTGCGGAGCGGTACGCCCGCGGACGGGACTCGCCGGAGGGCTTCTACCTCGACTCGTACGACGAGGCGACGCTCCGACGTGTGCTCATCGACCCGTTCCGCGAGGGTGCCACCATGCCCTCGACCGGCTTCCAGCTCGCTGCCTGGGATATCGACCGCGACGCTCCCGCCGAGGCCCGCTGGGTGACCGGGCCCGAGGACGCCGTCCTCATCATCGACGGGATCTTCCTGCACCGCCCGACCCTGCGCGGACTCTGGCACTGGTCGGTATGGCTCGAGGTACCCGTCGAGGTCGCGACACAGCGGATGGCCCTTCGCGACGGCTCGGATCCCGATCCCGCGGCACCCGCGAACCACCGGTACCGTGCCGGGCAGGAGCTCTACCGCCGCGAGTCGGCGCCGTCCCGTGCCGCATCCGTGATCGTGGACAACACCGACCCCGAGCATCCGCGGCGCCTGTACGCCGACTTCTGCTGATGGCCGGCCCGCACGGACCCGGCATCCTGCTCGTCGACAAGCCGGGCGGGATGACGAGCCACGATGTCGTCTCGCGTGCCCGGAAGGCGCTCGGTACCCGCAAGATCGGCCACGCGGGCACCCTCGACCCGCTCGCGACCGGTTTGCTCGTGCTGGGGGTCGACTCGGCGACGCGTCTGCTGACCTATCTCGTCGGACTCGACAAGACCTACGAGGCGACGATCCGGCTCGGTGAGGCGACCGACTCGGATGACTCGGATGGCGAGATCGTCTCGCGTGCCGACCCGCGGGTGCTCGCCGCCGTCGACGCCACGGCCATCCGGGCCCCGATAGCCGCCCTCACCGGGCGGATCTCTCAGGTCCCGAGCACCGTGTCGGCCATCAAGGTCGGCGGACGCCGCGCCTACGACCTCGCCCGTGCGGGGGAGGAGGTCGTGCTCGCGTCGCGCGAGGTGACCGTCTCGCGCTTCGAGGTGCTCGACGTGCGGCGCACGGCCGACGCGGCCACTGTCGACGTAGACGTCGTCGTGGACTGCTCGAGCGGCACCTACATACGGGCGCTCGCGCGCGACCTCGGCTCGGCACTCGGCGTCGGGGGGCACCTCACGGCCCTCCGCCGCACCCGCGTCGGACCGTTCGGGATCGCGGATGCCGGGGGCCCCGATGCGATCGCGACGGAACCCCTGCTCTCGTCCGCCGATGTCGCGGTGCGCGTGCTCGGGGGGATCCAGGTCACGGATGCCGAGGCATCCGCCCTGCGACACGGGCAGCGATTGACCGGAGCCGCCGGGCGCATCGTCGGCGAACAGGCCGCTGCCATCGACCCCGCCGGCGAACTCATCGGGATCGTCGGCCGCCGCGGAGACGATCTGAAGAGCCTGATGAACCTGCCGACCGGTGCAGCGCGCGTGCCGGACGCGTCGGACGATGGGGGAGCGCGATGATCCTGTGGCTCACGATCGTGCAGGTCGTCGTCGCCGTGGCCGCAGGCCTCTTCTGCCTGATCGCGGGGCTTGCGGGACGTCGGCCCAGCGACGGGACCGTCGGCTCGCTCGCGCTGATCGAGCTGTTGCTGATCGCGCAGGTCGTCGTCGCGATCGTCGCTCCGTTCGTCGGCAACCCGCCCGTGGGAAGCGCCCTGGAGTTCTGGGTCTATCTGGTGTCCGCGGTGCTTCTGCCCGCGGCCGGGGTGGCGTGGGCGCTCGTGGAGCGCAGCCGCTGGAGCACCGTGATCATGGGTGTCATCGCCCTCTCGATCGCCGTCATGATCTGGCGCATGCAGGTCATCTGGACCGCGCCGATCGGCTGAGCGTCGCGGGCGCCCGCAGCCCGACATCCGGGCGCCTCGCGGCGTGGTCGGATCGCCGTAGGATTGTCGGGATATGAGTTCTCCTGCGCGCCGACGGATGACCGGCATCGGACGTGTGCTGGTCGCGGTGTACGCCATCATGGCGCTCGCCGCCCTCGGGCGCTCGTTCGTGCAGATCGCGCAACGCTTCGACGAAGCTCCCGTGGCCTACTCCCTGTCGGCGCTCTCCGCCGCCGTCTACGTGCTGGCGACGCTCGCGCTCGTCTTCGCCGGTACGCGCCGCTGGTACGTCGTCGCGTGGGTGGCGATCACCTTCGAGCTGCTGGGGGTGCTGATCGTCGGAACGCTCAGCCTCGTGATTCCCGACGTCTTCCGCCACCCCACGGTCTGGTCGGTGTTCGGCTACGGCTACCTGTTCATCCCGCTCGTGCTGCCGTTCGTGGGGCTGTGGTGGCTGCAGACCCACCCGCCCGTGGAACGGACCGACGTTCACGCCGGAGTCGGATCCGCGGCGCCCGTGATCGAGGCGGGGCGATGATCCTCTTCCACTCCCCGGAGGAGGTACCCGACGACTTCGGACCGTCCGTCGTCGCGATCGGCAAGTTCGACGGCGTGCACGCGGGTCACCGCGCGATCATCCAGAAGATGCTCGTGGACGCTGCGGGAATCGGGGCGCGGTCCGCGATCGTGACGTTCGATCGGCATCCCCTCGCGCTCCTGGACCCGCAGAAGCGTCCGCCGGCGCTCGTCGAGGCCCATCAGAAGGCGGCGCTGTTGTCGATGACGGGGATCGACGCGACGCTCATGCTCGCGTTCGATGAGAGCCTCGCCTCGGAAGAGCCCGAGGACTTCGTGCGCCGCGTTCTCGTCGATTCGTTGCACGCCCGTCTGGTGCTGGTCGGCGAAGACTTCCGTTTCGGACGCGCGGGTGCCGGCGATGCGGCGCTGCTGCGGCGACTCGGCGAGCAGTACGGCTTCAGCGTGGACGAGATCCCCGACGTGCGCAGTTCTCCGGCCGGGCGTCGGGTGTCGTCGACGTGGATTCGCGAACTGCTCGCGGAGGGGGATGTCGCGGCCGCTGCGAAGCTGCTCGGTCGACCCCCCGCGGTGTGGGGCGAGGTCGTCCACGGCGCCAAGCGCGGCCGTGAGCTCGGATACCCGACCGCGAATCTCGAGCCGGCGACCGAGGGGCTGGTGCCGGGCGACGGAATCTACGCGGGCTGGCTCATCGACGGCGTCGCCGCGAGCGCCCCGGGCACGCGCGTACGGTACCCGGCGGCCATTTCGGTGGGCGACAACCCGACCTTCGACGACGTCCACCGCCGCCAGGTCGAGGCCTACGTCCTCGACGAGACGGACCTCGACCTGTACGGGCACATCGTCGAGGTGCAGTTCGTCGCGCGCCTCCGCGGCATGTCCGCCTTCGCCGGAATCGACGCGCTCAAGGTCCAGATGGCGGACGACGTCGAGCGCGCGCGAGAGATCCTGCTGACCGCTCCGGTGGCCCCGGACATGTCCCGCAGGGCCTGACCCGCCCCGTCAGCCCCGGGGCTCTTCGGCGGGGTCCGTGAGCGCTACGCGGCTGGAGCGTCGATACGACGACTCACCGTCAAGACGACTCACCGTCAATACGACGCCTCGTCGATCGCCGAGCTGGTCTCATCGCCGCTCAGACGAGCACGGAGCTCGCCGAGGATCGTCGCGCTGGCGCTCGTGCCGAGCCGCGTCGCACCGGCCGCGAGCATCTCGAGCGCCGTGTCGAGTCCGCGAACGCCGCCCGACGCCTTGACCTGAACATCGGGTCCGACGCTCGCGCGCATCAGCTCGACGTGGGGGACCGTGGCGCCACCGCCCGCGAAGCCCGTGGAGGTCTTGACGAAGTCGGCGCCGCCCGCCTCGGTCAGGCGGCTGCCCCGGGCGATCTGCTCGTCGTCGAGCAGCGACGTCTCGAGGATGACCTTGGTGATCAGGCCGTCGGCCGCCTCGACCACCGCCGCGATATCGGCGGTCACCTCGTCGTCGAAGCCGGACCGCAGCCATCCGATGTTCACGACCATGTCGAGCTCGGTCGCGCCGTCCGTGATCGCCTGGCGGGCCTCGGCGACCTTCGCCGCGGTCGACGTCGTGCCGTGGGGAAAGCCGATGACCGTGCCGACCGCTACGCCCGTGCCCTCGAGCCGTGCGACGGCGTACGGGATGTCGGAGGGGCGGACGCACACGCTGAAGACGCGCCACAGGGCCGCCGTTTCGAGTTCGGCGTCGACATCGGCGCGCGTGAAGTCGGGCTTGAGGATCGCGTGGTCGAGAGTGGCCGCCAGCGCGGCCTCGGTGATGTCGAGGGGCATGTCTTCCAGGGTACGCGGCGCCGCGGCCGGATGCAGCGGTCGAGAGGCGATCGTCACCAGGTGTAACGAATGGGTAACGGTGGGTCTACAGTGGGCACACGCGTCGATGAGGACGCGACCGTCTCGAAGGACCGACGATGCCCGATTACGTCGCCGCCGGACGCCCTGCGACCCGCGGCGGCGGCCCGCTGATCGTCGTCGCCGTGCTCGCCGTCGCGAGCCTCGCGGTCGCGTTTCTCGGAGCCTCGCCCGCGCCGGTCTCGGCGCGCGAACTGATGGGGGCCGCACGGGATCCCGGTCAGCCGGCGTTCGTCGCGAGCCACCGAGGTGATGCCGACAGCGCGCCGGAGAACACCCTTCCGGCAGTTCGGGCGGCGATCGCCGCGGGGTTCGCCTACGTCGAGGTCGATGTCGCCCTCACCGTCGACGGCGCGGCCGTCCTGATGCACGATGCCACCGTCGATCGGACCACGAACGGGTTCGGCCGCCTCTCTCGACTTCCGCTGGCCGAGGTTCGAGCCCTCGACGCCGGCGGATGGTTCGGCCCGGCGTTCGCCGGAACCCCGGTGCCGTTGGTCGAGGAGTTCCTCGATCTGCTCGCGGCATCCCCGACCCGCGCCCTGATCGAGTTGAAGGGAGTGTGGACGCCCGTCGCGGTCGGTCGTCTTGTCGCCGAGATCGGCGCGCGCGGTCTGGAGCGTCGGGTCGCCGCAGCGAGTTTCGATGCCCGGACCCTGGCCCTGGTGGCCCGCGAATCCGACGTCATCTCTCGGCTCGCCATCCTTCGCGCGCTTCCCGCGGATGTCGTGGACGCGGCCCGTTCGCTCGGGGTGCGCGGCGTGCTGGTGAAGGGAAGCGCGGTCATCGCTCGCCCCGAGATCGTCGACGAACTGCATGCCGCGGGCATCCGTGTCGTCGTCTACACCTTCAACGAGGATCGCGAGTGGCGCGATGCCATCGACATCGGCGTCGATGGCATCGTGACGGATCGACCCGGGATGCTGTCGACCTGGTTGGCATCGCCCTGAGCCACGTGGGAATACCCCAGGGGGGTATTCTGGTTGTCGAACAGTGCACCGTCGAAGACGGCGGGCGAGGAGGCATCCGTATGACGATTCGCACCTACCGTGTCGAGGGAATGACCTGCGGCCACTGTGCCCGGTCCGTCGAGCAGGAGGTTTCGGGGATTGACGGCGTCGAGTCCGCGACCGTGGACCTCTCGGCGGCGACCGTCACCGTCGAGTCGAGCGACGAGATTCCCGAATCACGACTGGCGGTCGCGGTGGGCGACGCCGGCTACGCGCTCGCGGGGCGAGCATGACCTCCGCCACCCCGACCCCCGCCCGTGAGGCAACCCTCGACATCGAGGGCATGACGTGCGCCAGCTGCGTTGCGCGCGTCGAGAAGCGCCTCGAGACGGTCGAGGGTGGGTCGGCACCCGGGAATCTGGCAACCGAGTCGGCGCCCGTGCGGGTGCCCGCCGACCGCCACGAGCCGCGGCTCCTCGCGGCTGTCCCAGGCCATGACGTGGGCGCCCGAAGCCAGCAGCGTCTCGACCGCGGCCAAGCCCGAGCGGGCAAGACCGAGGACCGCGTACCGCTTGTCCTTGAAGGCGTCCGAAACGATCATCGTCCGGCAGTCACCTCAGCTTCAGCGTAGCCAGGCCGATGACGGCGAGGACGATCGAAATGATCCAGAAGCGGATGACCACGGTCGATTCCGCCCAGCCGAGCTGTTCGAAATGGTGGTGTAGCGGCGCCATGCGAAACACCCGTTTGCCGGTTCGCTTGAAGAAGAACACCTGGATTATAACCGAGGCCGCCTCCAGCACGAACAGTCCTCCGACGATGGCGAGGACGATTTCGTGATGCGCCGCGACGGCGATGGCGCCGAGCGCGCCGCCGAGCGCGAGCGAACCCGTGTCGCCC
>CAYZEL010000137.1:0-6420 GCA_964477515.1 uncultured Microbacterium sp. | reverse complement strand
GCCGATGGCACGGAAGGATCGACGGAGCGGCACGAGCAAAGTCTAGGCGCCGTCGCCGCGCCGGACCCGCACGTGCCCCGCCGGTCTTTCGCCCCAGCCCCGTGTCGTCCGAGTCGCACAGCGTCATCAGAAGGGAACCGGCTCCTGTTCGCGGTCGGGGACGACGAGCACCTCGTCGCCCATCGATTCCTCGCGCACCGACCCCGCACCCATTCCCGCCCCGCCGGGTCCGCCCTGTGTGCCCGGCGCGTACCATCCGGCTTGTTCCGCCGGACCCGAGTTCGAAGCGGGGGCCGCGTCGCGCGCGCCGGCCCGCTCGAAGCGCGACGTTCCCCACAGCAGATCATGACCGATCGCTTCTGCGTCGATCTCGGCGGTCGTCCCACTCCGGTCACCCTTGTCCCAGTTGCGAATTCGCAGCCGACCGCTCACGATCACGCGCTCACCCCGCTGAAGCGACGCGGCCGCGTTGAGGGCCAGGGCGCGAAACGCCGAGACCGAGTACCAGCTGGTTTCGCCGTCGACCCATTTTTCGGTGGTGCGGTCGAATCGTCGCGGCGAGCTCGCGACGCGGAACGTCGTTATCGGGATCCCCGAGGGCGTTTGCGTGTGCCGCGGATCGCCCGCGATGTTGCCGACGTTCGTGATGTGGTCGCTCATGACCCGACTCCTTTCGTAGGGGGTTGCGCTCCCCCATCGAGGGCACGGTGCCCTCTGCTGCCAGCCTGCTGCGCGGAGGTGAAGTCGGACGAGACGGGCCCGCCTTTCGGGGAGAAGATCCGCACGGTGGCGCATGGGGAGGACGAACCACGGACCAGTGCGAACGCCCCAAGGCGATGTCGGAGGTCGAACATAGATTCGCAGCAGAAGGGAGTTCCCCCATGACCGACGCCGCGATAACCGACACGCAGACCCTCTCGCGATCCGAAGCGCCGCGAGCCGCGCCGACGCTTCACCCCGTGGTACCGCCCCCGGCGCCATCGCCGCGCCTCCGGGTACACCTGATCCCCGTCGGCCCGACGCTGTGGCGGGTCGTGGAGATGACAGGACGCATTATCGGTCATCTGCAGCACCGCGATCATGCGCTCGGCTCGCGATGGGCGGCGCGCCGCTACCGCGACGGCGGCGGGTTCCGCACCGTCGGCGAGTTCTGGACGGTCGACGAAGCGGTCAGCGCACTGCGCAGCGGGTAAGCGGTCAAGGCACTGCGCAGCGGGTAAGCAGTCAGCGCACCGCGCGGTGACTGCGGTGACACGATGTGCCGAGCGGCCACGACGACAACCCCGGGTATGCGCCGATCAGACGACCGCGGCCAACACGGTCTCGGTCACGGGGCGTCCGCGGTCACGCGCTCCCGGCCACGCCTCGGCGAGGATCTGCACGGCGCGCTCGAGCTCCGTCGCCGGCGCGGTGAACGGGATCCGCATGTGACGCTCGTGCCCGCCGTCCACACCGAATCGAGGCCCGGATGAGAGAATCAGGCCACGGCTGCGAACCGCGAGGGCCAATGGCGAACTGACGGGCGCACCGAGCCCGACCCAGAGTGACACTCCGCCATGCACGGTCGGCACCGTCCACTCGGGAAGGGCTTCGGCGAGTGAACGGACGAGCGTATCGCGCCCATCGCGGAGAAGCTGCGCTCGCTGCACGAGGATCTCGGGCAGACGTTCGAACGCGAGGATCGCGACTTGCTGTTCCAGTTCAGGGGTGCCCAGCTCTCGCCGCGGTCGGGCGGCGATGAGTCTCGGTACGAGGTCCAGGTCCGCGCGGATCCATCCGATCCGCAGGCCGCCCCACACGGTCTTGCCCAGCGATCCGATGGTCACGATGTTGCGCTGCACCGCCGGATCCAGTCCGACGCCGAAGGGCAGGCTGTCACGGGGCCGGTCGATGTCGAGGTCGGCCGTGGTCTCGTCCACGAGAACGATGGCCCCGGCGTCCGCCGCGGATTCGGCGAGCAGACGACGCGCGTGCTCGTCCATGGTTGCCCCGGTCGGGTTCTGGAAGTCCGGCATCAGGTACGCCATGCTCGGTGCCGCGCGCCGCAGCACATGATCTGCGCGTTCGAGATCCCATCCATACGCCGCATCCACGGGAATCGCGACGAGCCGCGCGCCCGCCTCGCGAAGGGCATCCGCGGCATGGGGATAGGTCGGCGTCTCGATCGCGACTCGATCCCCGCGGCGCACGATCACGTCGGTCACGAGAGAGATGGCGCTCTGCGCGCCCGTCGTGACGATGATCTGGTCGGGAATCGTCGGAAGTCCCTGTGCGGTGTAGCGGTCCGCGATCGCGGTGCGGAGCTGGACAGCGCCCACCAGGTCGAAGCCCGAGCGGCCGACCCAGCGCACCGCGTCCGAAGCCGCCTCGACGAAAAGCGAACTCAGACCGGGCCATGCCGCGGGACTCGCGCGGTGCAGGTCGATCGTGTCTTCATCGCCCAGTTCGGGGACCTCCGCAATCGGGCCGACCGCGCGGACGACGCTGCCCGACCCTCGCAAGCTCGCGATGTGGCCGGACTCGCGAAGATCCCGATACGCCGCGGCGACCGTCGTCCGGCTCAGCGAGAGGCGCATCGCGAGGTCGCGCTCGGCGGGCAGGGCGGTACCCGGCGCGATGCGGCGATCGAGGCACAACATGCGGACGGCGTCCGCGAGCCCCCGGTATGCGGGAGCAGCATCCCGCCACTCCCCGAGCAACTGAACGAGCGCGCGCGAGGAGAGTCGAGAGTCAGCCATCCATCCACTTTACGATGATTGGACTCTACCGAAAAGGCCAATCTTCGGATTGGCTCGTACTCATGTTCCTGTCCACCGGACGCCCCTCGCGCACGTCGACCGAGCCACACGACCCGTCGGCGTCGCCGATCCCCCTCCGGGTGCGCCGCATCACCCAGCTGATGATCGGCCTGACCCTCTACGGCGTCGGCGTCGCTGTGGTGGTGGTGGCGGGACTCGGGGTCGACCCCTGGACGGTTCTTGCCGAAGGACTCGCACTCCGTACCGGCATCGGGCTCGGCTGGATAACGAACATCATCGGACTCGCTGTCCTGGCCCTCTGGATTCCCCTGCATCAGAAGCCCGGAGTCGGAACCGTCGCGAATATCCTCGTCGTCGGCACGGCACTCCAGTTCGCCCTGCCGCTCGTGCCGACGCCGGAGAATCTGCTTCAGTCGAGCGGGATGCTCCTCGCCGGCGTGGCGCTCGTCGGTGTCGCGGGCGGCCTCTACATCGGAGCGCGCTTCGGCCCCGGTCCCCGCGACGGCCTGATGACCGGTATTTCGGCGCGCTGGGGATGGCCGCTGTGGTTGGCCCGTACCGCGGTCGAAGTCACGGTCCTGGCGATCGGCTGGTCCCTCGGCGGCACGGTCGGCGTAGGAACCCTCGTCTACGCGCTGTCGATCGGCCCCGTGAGTCACGCGGCATTGCGCGCATTCGACACCCGGCGTGCGGTCCGCGGCGGGCGGACATGACGTCGGCTGGTTCAATGCTCCTGGAAGAGCGGCCAGTCGCTCCCGGGTCGCATTCGCGCGTAGAGCGCGGACTTCGCGACGTCCATTGACGGATAGACACCGGCGGATGCCTCGGCCCCGGCCATCGTGACCGTGTACCCGTCGATATCCTTGCGGATCGTGCCCACCACACCGGATGCACCGAACGCCACCCAGATCGTGCGCGTTGTTGTCGCCTGACTCATCATCGAGCTCCTTCCGACACCCCGACGTTACGCCCGAACGCAGCCCGACACCATCCTCAGGACGAGCTCCGCAACCGAACAGGCGAGCCACCCGGGCATCGGCATCTGCACTCCTCCCCAGGTGCCCCCGACTGGACTCGAACCAGTAACCGTCGGATTAGAAGGCCGATGCTCTATCCATTGAGCTACGGGGGCGCCCATTCAGGTTATCGCCTCGCCGCCGAGGACGCGGGGAGGGTCCATACCCATGGATAAGATGACGAAATGTCAGCGCACGAGAACGACCGGCTCGTTTGGATCGACTGCGAGATGACGGGACTCGACCTCGACCAGGACGAGCTTGTCGAGATCGCGGTCGTCGTCACCGACTTCGAGCTCCGCGTGCTCGACCCCGGATTCCAGATCGTCATCAAGCCCGACCCCTCTGCGCTCGAGCACATGAACGATTTCGTCACGGGGATGCATCAGAGTTCCGGACTGCTCGACGAAATCCCGGACGGGGTCAGCGTCGCCGAGGCCGAGTTCCTCGCACTCGAGTACGTTCAGCGTTTCGCCACCGAGGGCAGGGCGCCCCTTGCGGGCAACACGATCGGTACCGACCGCGCCTTCCTCGCCAAGTACATGCCGCGGCTGGATCGCTTCCTGCACTACCGCAGCGTCGATGTGTCCAGCATCAAGGAGCTCGCGCGCCGCTGGTACCCCCGCGCTTACATCCACGCGCCCGCGAAAGACGGCGGGCACCGCGCGTTGGCCGACATCCGCGAATCGATCCGCGAACTGGCCTACTACCGGCAGGCCGTGTTCGTGCCGCAGCCCGGACCCACCAGCGACGGCGCACGCGCCGCCGCGTCCGCCGCCGTGTCCGCCTTCACCCCGGGCGTGTAATACAATTGGTGGGTTGCCCGCACGCGTGGGTACATGGTGGGTATAGCTCAGTTGGTAGAGCACCTGGTTGTGGTCCAGGGGGCCGCGGGTTCAAGTCCCGTTACTCACCCCAATGATTGATCTGAATGCCGAGGCGTTCGAGGCGCTGGTCGTCTCAGAACTCGATGCGCTCCCCGACGAGATGGTCGAGGGGCTCGACAACGTCGTCTTCGTGGTGGAGGACCGCCCCGAAGACGGCAGCCTCGATCTGCTCGGTTTGTACGACGGCACGTCGCTCACCGAGCGCGACCGGTACGGGATCGGCGAGTTGCCCGATCGGATCATCGTCTACCGCGAGCCGCACCTCACGGCCTGCGAAAACGAGGACGAGCTGCGCGACGAGGTGCACACCACCCTCGTGCATGAGATCGCACACTTCTATGGGATCGATGACGAGCGTCTGCACGAGTTGGGCTGGGCATGATGGCGACCGCCCTTCCCGACATCGACCGTGACGTGCGGCACGAGGAGAACCCCCAGCATCCGGCCATCTGGCAGACCGTCGTGTGGAACGACCCGGTCAATCTGATGAGCTACGTCGTGCACGTCTTCCGGACCTACTTCGGCTTTTCGACCGATCGCGCGACCGCCCTCATGATGGATGTGCACGAGCGTGGACACGCGATCGTCGCCGAGGGACCACGCGAGCAGATGGAATTGCACGCGCAGGCGATGCACGATTACGGCCTGTGGGCCACCGTTCGGAGGGTTCCGCAATGACCGAGAATGCGCTCATCCTGACGATCTCGAGGCTCGAGGCTCAGCAACTCGCCGATCTCGTCGCCCAGTTCTCGGAGCTGCTCGAGCCACACGCCGTCGCGGATGCCGAGGCATCCGATGCGGCGAACGATCCGGCGCTCGCCCGCCTGGCGCCGAACCCCTACCCGGACGACGACGAGGCCGCTGCCGAGTTCCACGACGCGACGCGCCACGATCTGCTCGAGCGCCGCCAGCACGACGCCCTGCGGGTGCTCGCCGACCTGGCGCCGTCGTTCGCGTCCGGCGACCCGCACGCGTTGCATCCCACGATTCCCCCGAAAGACGACACGATCGATCTCGCGATCGAGGGCGACGCCGGGTGGGCCTGGATGCGCACCCTCACCGCCATTCGGCTCGTGATCGCCACACGACTCGGCATAGCGGGCGAGGACGACGATCATGATCCGAACGATGACCGCTTCGCCGTCTACGACTGGATCGGCTTCCGCCTGGACGGGATCGTCCGCGCTCTCGAGACCGCCGACTGACCCATCGCGGGGTGCTCGTCACGGGGTGATCGCGCTCGGGGCTCCCGTGGGGCGACCGCTCAGGGCATCGAGACGACGAGCGTGGCCCGTCCCTCGGGCTCGTCCGCGACAATGTGCGCGCGCTCCTGGGCCGCCCACCGGTCCCAGTGGGGCCGGTAGGTATCACCGTCGCGCTGGAGGGCACGTCGCTTGCGGGCCTCCGCCGGGGCGTCGACCCACACTGCTATGTCGCACAGCCGCCGTGTCTGCGCGGTGATGATGCCCGAGCCCTCGACGATGAGCGGGAGCGACGGGTCGACCGCGTGAGCCTCGGCCGGCGCATCCGTCTCCCAGTCATGACGACGCCAGACACCCATCAGGCCCCGGGCGTGGGGCACGAGGATGTCCTGGCGCGCGATCTCGACCCCGGGCCCGAGGCCGTCCCACCCGGGATAGATGGAGTCCAGCGCCACCAGCTGCACCCGACCCGCCGATGGCCACCGCCGCACGAGCGCCGACGCCAGGCGCGACTTGCCGGCACCGCTCTGGCCGTCGATGAGCACGACGGGGTTGA
>CAYZEL010000136.1:0-6444 GCA_964477515.1 uncultured Microbacterium sp. | reverse complement strand
ACGCTGCTCGCGCTGGTGAAGCTCGCGGCCGAGGTGCCCGACACGCGCGTTGCCGGGCTGATCCGCAACTCGCGAGCCGCACGGGTCACGACCGCCGCCGGCGACGAGCTCGCGGGTCGCGCCGAACTCGGTGGGCGGGTCGAAAAGCTGGTCCACGACGGCGCGATCGACCTCGTCGACGGGTTCGAGATCGTCGGGGCGCGCCGTGTCGACGAATCCGATGACCTCACGGTGGGCCCCGTCGAACTCGTCGGGCTCCATCGCGGCGAGACCGTCTCACACCGGACGGATCAGATCGTGAACGCGACGGGCTTTCGGCCGGACCTCGGCATTCTGCGTGAGCTGCGCCTCGAGCTCGACGACGTCGTCGAGGCGCCGCGGCGGCTCGCTCCCCTGATCGACCCGAACGTGCACTCGTGCGGCACGGTCGAACCGCACGGATTCCGCGAGTTGACGCATCCCGAGCAGAACTTCTTCATCGTGGGCATGAAGTCGTACGGGCGGGCGCCCACCTTTCTGCTCGCCACGGGCTACGAGCAGGTCCGCTCGGTCGCGGCTCACCTCGCGGGCGACACCGAGAGCGCCCTTCGGGTGGCGCTCACGCTGCCGGCGACGGGCGTGTGCTCCACCGACATCGGCGGCGGAGCCTGCTGCACATGACGACGGTTCGGCGGATGCGGGCCGCGGACTGGGACTCCGTCGCCCTGATCTACGGACAGGGGATCGAGGACGGCGAGGCGACCTTCGAGGTCGACGTCCCCGCCTGGCCCGACTTCGATGCGTCGCGCCTGCCGGAGCTGCGCCTGGTCGCGGTCGACGGTGAGACGATCTTCGGCTGGGCCGCTGCGTCCCCCGTCTCGATCCGCGCCGCCTACCGCGGCGTGATCGAGCATTCCGTCTACGTGGCACGCAGCGCACGGGGGCGCGGGGTCGGTCGCACGCTGCTCTCTGCGCTGATCGACGCCGCCGAGGACGCGGGCTTCTGGTGCATCCAATCCAGCATCTTCCCCGAGAACGCGGCGAGCCTCGCCCTGCACGAGCGCGCGGGATTCCGGACCGTCGGGCGCCGCGAACGGATCGCTCGGTCGGGGCGGGGGCCGCACGCGGGCGAGTGGCGCGACACCGTGCTGATCGAGCGCCGCAGCCGGATCAACGGCCAAGACTGACGACGCGGGCACAATATTCAATAGATACTGCTCTATGCTTTGGGGACCGAGAGAAAGCGAGTCCCGATGACCGACAAGCCCACCGTCCTGTTCGTCTGCGTCCACAACGCGGGACGCTCGCAGATGGCCGCCGGATATCTCCGGGCACTCGCCGGCGATGCGATCGAGGTCCTCTCGGCAGGTTCCGCCCCGAAGGACACGATCAATCCCGTCGCCGTCGACGCCATGGCCGAAGAGGGCATCGACATCGCGAACAACACGCCGAAGGTACTCACCGTCGAGGCGGTGCGCGAGTCCGACGTCGTGATCACGATGGGCTGCGGCGATGCGTGCCCGATCTTCCCCGGAAAGCGCTACGAGGATTGGGAGCTCGAAGACCCGGCCGGTCAGGGCATCGAATCCGTCCGGCCGATCCGCGATGACATCCGCGCCCGCGTCGAGGCCCTGATCGCCGAGCTGATTCCCCCGGCCTCCCCCGCCTGATCCGCGCCCACTCCGTGGGACCTTGGTCACGGTGGCACCGTTCGGCGCCGTGAATAATCGAGGCATGACCATGCAGAGCGTCGGGTACAGCGCCATTTCGAGCTTCAGCCGCGTCGAGATCCTCCACCTCATCCAGGTGGAGCCGCGCCGCACGGTCGCCGAGATCTCCGAGGCGACCGCCCTGCATCCCAACACCGTGCGCGAGCACCTCGAGCGCCTGCTCGAGGCCGGCCACATCGTTCGGGAGACCGAGCACCGCACCACGCGCGGCCGCCCCCGCGTGCTCTACAGCGCCGCGACCGGCAAGGCTGAGGCATCCAGTCCCGTGGCACGACGCAAGGCTCGTGCGGCGGCCGAACGCGGCGACATCATGCGACGGGTGATGCCCTGGACCGGCGCATCCGTCGGACAGCTCGGCACCGAGAGCACGCACCAGCTCGACGCGATCGTCGACCACCTCAGCGAGTCCGGATTCGACCCGCTCATCGATGAGCGCGAGCTGACGATCGACCTGTCCCCCTGCCCGCACGCGACGGCGCAGGTGGCCCATCGCGAAACCCTGTGCTCGGTGCACCTCGGCATCATGCAGGGCGTGCTCGCCGAGGCGCGCGGCCCCCTGTCGATCGAGGGCATGCGCCCATCCTGCGACCCGACGCAGTGCGTCGTTCAGCTGACGACGACGCCGCTCACGCGGTAACGCGCTCCTCGGCGGCGCGCGCGGCGGGCTCCGGGACGTGAATGCGGTCGGGCCGCGCGTAGACGTTCATCGACGACCCGCGCAGAAAGCCGACGAGGGTCAGTCCGGAGGCGTCGGCCAGCTCGACCGCGAGCGATGACGGTGCCGACACGGCCGACAGGATCGGCAGCCCGGCCATGATCGCCTTCTGCACGAGTTCGAAGCTCGCGCGTCCCGAGACCATCAGCACGTGGCCGGTCAGCGGCAGGCGGGCGTTGAGGATGGCCCAGCCGACGACCTTGTCGACCGCGTTGTGGCGCCCGACGTCCTCGCGCAGCACGACCAGCTCACCGGTGGTCGCGTCGAACAGGGCCGCGGCGTGCAGCCCGCCCGTCTTGTCGAACACGGCCTGCTGGGCGCGGAGCTTCTCGGGAAACGTCGCGAGCAGGTCGGCCGACAGGGCCACCTCATCCGATGCGACGTCGTAGACCGAGACGGTCTCGACGGCTTCGATCGATGCCTTGCCGCAGAGCCCGCACGAGCTCGTCGTGTAGAAGTTGCGCGCGAGGTCGGGGTCGGGGGGTGCGACACCCGCGGCGAGGGTGACATCGAGCACGTTGTAGGTGTTCTCGGTGTTGCCCGCGAGGGGTCCGCCGGTACCGGGACCGCCGCAATGAATCGCACCGCGGAAGTGCTCCCCCGCCGAGATCACACCCTCCGAGACGAGGAAGCCCGCGGCGAGCTCGACGTCGTTCCCGGGCGTGCGCATCGTGATCGCCAGCGACGTTCCGCCGACGCGGATCTCGAGCGGCTCCTCGACGGCGAGGGTGTCGGAGCGCCGTACGGGGTCACCGCCGAGCGTGATCTTCGTCACCGGCCGCCGCGTCGTGATCCGTCCCATGTTGTCAGCCGCCGATCGCATTCATGCCGCGCAGCGGCTGGAGGAAGGAGGGGTCGTTGATCGCGTGCCCCGGGAGCTTGCCCCGCACGCTCGATCGCAGCATGTCGTCGAGAGCGGTGTCGATCGAACCCGCCGCCGGGTTCTCGGTCCGCAGGATCGGCAGCAGGTCGTACTCGGTCGTCGAGAAGAGGCAGTTTCGGATCTGCCCGTCGGCCGTCAGCCGCAGCCGATCGCAGTCGCCGCAGAACGGCGCGGTGACCGAGGCGATGACGCCCACCGTGTGGGGGCCGCCATCGAGTGCCCACCGCTCCGCGGGTGCCCCGCCGCGGCCCGGGATCGGCACCAGGGTCCAGCGCTCAGCGAGCGCGTCGAGAATCTCCTCACGCGTCACCATCGAGGTGCGATCCCACGTGTGTCCGGCGTCGAGCGGCATCTGTTCGATGAAGCGCAACTGCGCGTCGTGGGCGATGGCGAACTCGGTCAGCTCGACGATCTCGTCGTCGTTGACGCCGCGCATCGCGACGGCATTAAGCTTGAGGGGACGGAGCCCGGATGCCTGTGCCGCAGCGATGCCCTCGAGCACGTCGTCCAGGCGATCGCGTCGCGTCAGCGCGTGGAAGCGATCGCGGCGGATCGTGTCGATGCTGATGTTCAGCCGCCGCAGTCCGGCGTCGATCAGGTCGGGCAGGAACTCGGGCAGTCGGATGCCGTTGGTCGTCATCGCGATCTGCACGGGCCCGTCGGGCCCTTCGATGGCGCCCAGGCGACGGACGACGTCAACGATGTCGGCACGGAGGAGGGGCTCGCCGCCCGTGAGCCGGAAGGTCGTGATGCCCGCGGCGGCGCCGACTCGGGCGATCCGATCGATCTCGTCCAGGGTCAGGATGCTGGTTCGCGCGAGCCACTCGTTGCCCTGCTCGGGCATGCAGTAGGTGCAGCGCAGCGAGCACCGATCGGTGAGCGAGATGCGCATGTCGCGATGCACGCGGCCGTGCGTGTCGACGAGCGGGCCGGATGCCTCGGCCGCCGCCGCGCCGCCGGCACCGCTCACGCGGACCGCGCGCTCGACGCGCCGAGCGATCGTTACCGGCACGGCCGTCATCGGCCGCCGTCCTGTCGTCCCTCGCCCGCACGCATGCGTCGCGCCTATCCGCGCGCCCCGGGACGGGGGCCGGGCGTCGCTCGCTTTTACACGGCCCGCTCCTCGACAGCGGTGGTTCGCATCTGCAATGTTGGTCCTACCGCGTCGGGCGAGGACCAGGTCCACCAGGCCGGTGCGAAGACGCCCGACGCCCTAAAGGAGCGTCGCCATGGATTTCCTCGACCCGTTGCTGCTCGCCCGATGGCAGTTCGGCCTGACGACGCTGTACCACTTCCTGTTCGTGCCGCTCACGCTCGGCATGGCGTTGACGGTTGCGATATTCCAGACGGCATGGGTGCGAACGGGCAACCTGAAGTGGCTGCATCTGACGCGCTTCTTCGGGAAGATCTTCCTGATCAACTTCGCGATGGGCGTCGTGACGGGCATCGTGCAGGAGTTCCAGTTCGGCATGAACTGGTCGTCGTACTCCCGCTTCGTGGGTGACGTGTTCGGGGCCCCGCTCGCCTTCGAGGGGCTGATGGCGTTCTTCTTCGAGGCGACGTTCATCGGTCTCTGGATCTTCGGCTGGGACAAGCTGCCCCGGAAGCTCCACCTCGCCACGATCTGGATCGCGACCGGTGGCGCGTGGATCTCGGCCTACTTCATCCTCGCGGCCAACGCGTTCATGCAGAACCCCGTGGGTTACAAGATGGCCGCGGACGGCGGCCGGGCCGAGATGACCGACTTCTTCGCGGTGCTCTTCAACCCGGTCTCGCTCGCCGCCTTCCCCCACACGATCTTCGCCTCCCTGATGTTCACCGCCGGGGTGATCATCTCGATCGCCGCCTGGCACCTCATGCGTCACCAGAATCAGGAGTTCATGCGCCCGGCCCTGAAATACGGCGCCTGGCTCATGATCGTGGCCTTCGCCGGCACCGCGGTCTCGGGTGACCAGCTGGGCCTGGTGATGGTCTCGACGCAGCCCATGAAGATGGCGGCAGCCGAGGCGCTGTTCAACACGGCCTGCGGTGCCGACGCATCCTTCTCGATCTTCACCCTGGGAACCCCCGACGGCAGCTCCGAGCTGTTCTCGGTGCGTGTTCCCTACCTGCTCGCGTTCCTGTCGACGCACACGCTGGATGGATGCGTCGAGGGCATCAACGACCTCAATGCGCTGTACACGACCGAGATGTTCCCCCAGTTCGCCGACCAGGTGGACGGCAACTTCGCCCCCACCCTGTGGATCACGTACTGGGCATTCCGCTGGATGATGGGCTTCGGCATCCTGGCCACGGGTGTCGCCGTCGTCGGCCTCTGGGTCACGCGCAAGAAGGCCAAGAAGGCGCCGCGCAACTGGATGTGGCGGGTCGCGATCTGGTCGGCCCCGCCGGCGCTGCTCGGCATCCCCGTCGGCTGGATCTTCACCGAGATGGGACGCCAGCCCTGGATCGTCTTCAGCCTCGTGCCGACGGAGGACGGTGTCTCACCGAGCGTGCCGGGATGGAACGTCCTGCTCTCGCTCGTGGCGTTCACCCTCATCTACCTGGCCCTCGCCATCGTCGAGGTCGGGCTGATCATCAAGACGGCCAAGAAGGGCCCCGAACCGCTCCCCGAACCGGGGGACGATGCGGGTCATCCGCGTTCGGTCGCCGACACGCCCACAACGGTGTACTAGGAAACGGTCATGGATCTCGCATATCTCTGGTTCTTCATCGTCGGATTCCTGTTCGTCGGATACTTCGTGCTGGACGGCTTCGACTTCGGCGTCGGCATGTCGCTGCCGTTCCTCGGCAAAGACAACATCTCGCGCCGGCAGATCATCAACACGATCGGTCCGGTCTGGGACCTCAACGAGACCTGGGTCATCGTGGCCGGGGCGTGCCTGTTCGCCGCGTTCCCCGAGTGGTACGCGACGCTGTTCAGCGGCTTCTACCTGCCCCTGCTGCTGATCCTGCTGGCGCTGATCCTTCGCGGTGTCTCGTTCGAGTACCGGCACCAGCGCGACAGCGTCCGGTGGCGCAAGAACTTCGATCGCATGATCGTGATCGGCTCGGCCGTTCCGGCACTCCTGTGGGGCGTCGCGGTCGCCAACATCGTGCAGGGTGTGCCGCTCGATGCCGACCACGAGTTCACCGGC
>CAYZEL010000135.1:0-6453 GCA_964477515.1 uncultured Microbacterium sp. | reverse complement strand
TACGCCGCGACCTGCGAGCACGTGGAGGCCGGCATCCGACCGGACTTCCCGTTGCGCGCTGCGAATCAGCGCGGCGGGATCGTGCTGGGCACCGGTGACCTGTCCGAGCTGGCGCTCGGCTGGTGCACCTACGGTGTGGGTGATCAGATGAGCCACTACGGCGTCAACGCGGGAGTCCCGAAGACGCTCATGCAGCACCTCATCCGGTGGGTGATCAACACCGGACAGTTCGAGGAGAGCGGGGTCAACGAGACTCTGTCGTCGATCCTGAACACGGAGATTTCGCCCGAGCTGATCCCGGTGGGGGAGGGGCAGAAGCCGCAGTCCACGGAGGACTCGATCGGTCCCTACGCCCTGCATGACTTCACCCTGTTCGGCGTGCTTCGCCGCGGCTACCGGCCGAGCAAGACCGCTTTCCTCGCGCACCCTGCGTGGCGGGCGGCCCGCACGGGGCGCACAGGTGGATCGTGGGGCATCCGTTCGTCGACGTCTGGCAGTGCGTCACGCCGCAGGTCCTCGGCATCCGGGCGTGGCCCGGGGTGCCGCGCGGCATCGACTGGAAGACGGGCGTCTGCCGCGGCCTCGGCTGGCCGGCCGACAGCCCCGCCGACCTCGCGCGGGCCTGGCGGCGGGTCCTGGGCGCGGTGTCGTCGTACCGCGACCTCGAACCCGCGCTGCTCGGCCGGGTCGAAGAGCTCATCGACTTCGTCACCTCCTGAGCCGTCCTCGCGTTTCACACGTCGCAAACGGTGGGTGGCGGATGGCTGGACCCACCATTCGCGACGAGCGAGTCTGGGGCGCGGAGGTTCGCCCGTCGCAAACGGTGGGTCGGCGGGGCACGCACCCACCATTCGCGACGAGTCAGCAATGGCAGCTCGGAAGGGACGGATGCCCGGGCTCGGTAGCCTGGGGAGTGTGACCGAGCCCGACGAGCCCAGCTTCCGCGACAAGCCGGTCTCGTTCGTCCGACGCGGCGGCCGCATGTCGGACGGCCAGGAGCGCGCGTGGGTCGAGCTCGCCCCCGCGTACCTGATCGACGTGGCGCGGGGTGTCGCCGAGACATCCGTGCATCCCGATGCCCGGATGAACCCGGCCGAGCTCTACGGACGCACCGCGCCGCTGATCGTCGAGATCGGTTCGGGGCAGGGCCACGCGATCATCGCCGCGGCGCTCGCGCGTCCCGAGGCCGACTTCCTCGCCGTCGAGGTCTTCCGTGCGGGACTCGCCCGCACGATGCTCGACGCCGAGCGCGAGGGGGCGCGCAACATCCGCGTCATCGAGGCGAATGCGCCCGAGGTGCTGACGACGTTCGTGCCCGAGGCATCCGTCTCCGAACTGTGGGTGTTCTTCCCCGACCCGTGGCACAAGAACAAGCACACCAAGCGCCGCCTCGTGACCGAGGAGTTCGCCGATGCGGCGGCCCGCGCGCTCACCCGGGGAGGCGTCGTGCGCCTCGCCACCGACTGGGAGGACTACGCGCGGGGCATGCGCGTGGCGCTGGATGCTTCCCCGCACTTCGAGCGCGCGTACGACGGCGACTGGGCCGAACGGTTCGAGGGCCGGGTGATGACGGCGTTCGAACGGAAGGGCATCCGCGCGGGTCGGGCCATACGGGATCTCGCGTACCGACGCGTCGGCTGACCTTCTCGGGCGGCGGAGCGCTCGGTCTGAGAGACTGAAGCGGATGCCCGCGCTCACTGAAACGAACGCTCCCGTCCGTCCGACCGTCTGGATCGGGCTGCTTCCGGCGCTCGTGGTGTGCCTGGCGGCTCCCGCGTTCTTCGTGCTGCGGATCACCTGGCTCGGCTGGGCTCTGCTGGCGCTTGGGGTGCTGCTCGCGTGGCTGCTGCGCGGCCCGCTTGCCGAGGGCGCACAGAAACGCTTCCCCGAGGTGCGGGTCGGTCCGCGTTACGAAACGGCGAAGATCATCTCGGGTCGGACACCGAGCCTGCTCCGCGACCTGTCGCTGATCGCGATCGGCATGCTGATCGTCAGCGTCATCCCGCTGAAGGCCGAGCTCGACAACGGGGCGATGGTGCGTTTCACGCTCGCGCTCGGCGGTGCGGTGGTCGTGCCCTACGTGATCTCTCGGTTCGTCTACCGCGACGGTCCTTATCGACGCGGTGCCATCCGGTTCCCCTGGCGCGGTGGCGGAAAATGGACGACGTTCCAGTGGACCTGGCTCGTGGTCGTCCTGGCACTCGGATGGCTCATCCTGCCCTTCTACTTCATCACGTCGGGCGTCTACACGAACTGGCCCGTCGTGAACACGCCTGAGCTGATCGCGCGCCTGTTCGTGGGCGTCGGCGCGGTCGGCATCTGGGACGAGCTCTTCTTCATCTGCACCGTCTTCGTGCTGCTGCGTCGTCACTTCCCGATGTGGGCCGCGAACGGGCTGCAGGCGATCGTGTTCGTGTCGTTCCTGTGGGAGCTGGGCTACCAGGCATGGGGACCGCTCCTCACGATCCCGTTCGCGCTGCTGCAGGGCTTCATCTTCCTGAAGACACGGTCACTGGCGTACGTCGTGACGGTGCACCTGCTCTTCGACGCCGTCGTCTTCCTCGTGCTCGTTCACGCGCACAACCCCGGGATGCTCGACGGGCTGTTCCTCGTCTGAGCGGCGGAGCGTGCGTGGCCCTGCCGCGCGACCGATCACTTATGACGGGGTGGGATGCGAAAGCGAGCCTTCCGAGCGCCGACGGATGCCTCGCAGCATCCTCTCGGTCATGACGAAACTGACCATCTCGACCGGCTCGACCAGCGCCCCGGCCCAGCGTCTGAGGTACGCATACCGCTCGCGAACGATCAGCCGCGTCGAACCATCCGCTCGGGGGCGCAGGACGAAAGCCCAGGTGAAGTCGTACGGAGCTCCCGCGCCCGTACCGTCGGGGCCGACGGCACCGCGCAGCACGAGATCGCTCTCCTCGTGGATAGAGGCAACCGACAGGGCGACGCCCGGAGCCAGATTCACGGCATCGCCGACCGAGTGGATCTGGAACTCGGGTACGACAGTGTCGGCGCTGTGGATCTCGACACCGACGAGGTTCTCGAGCCAGTCATAGGTGTAGAACCCGCCGCGATTCTGCCCCAGCTGCGCAAGCCAGGGCCACACCGCGGACGGCGGCGCACCGATCGAGATGGCACGCGTCGCGACGAGATCGGGACGGGGCAGCAGATCATCCCCGGCCAGCTTCGCGAGAAGCTCCTCGTCCGTTGCGCCCCATCGCAGTGAGACCCGTCGCACGGCCAGGATCACACCGGCGGCTGCTGCGGCGAACGCCGCGGTACGCGTCAATCCTCGTATCCAGCCCATGCGGGCACTATTCCACCGATGGCGGCCCGTGTCAGCGGAATCCGCCGTGCAAAATCGGGACCGGAATCGAGGAAGACCCCGCGGCTCGGCGCTGGTCGGGCGCGCACACGCGCCGCTCTTGCTCGTCGTGAACCTCTCTGCCCCGGCCGGACATAATCGGGTATGAGCGACGAAGACCGGGATGACTGGGCGGGTGTTCGCGCGGACGACGAGGCCGCCCTGGCCCGCCTGTTCGACAGACACGGCGACCGGTTGTTCCGTCATGCTTCGCGGTTTCTGAGCGTGCGTGAAGATGCAAAGGATGCCGTGGTCATCGCGTTCTCGGAGCTGTGGCGCAAGCGCCGCGTCGTGCGGTTGGTGGACGGCTCGCCCCTGCCCTGGCTGTTGAACACCGTCAGCAACTCGGCCCGGAACCTCGAGCGATCGGCGCGTCGCTACCGGAACCTCCTCGCGCGGACCCCGCGAGCATCCGACGTTCCGGCTCCCGAGCTGGCCGACGAATCCGGTCTGCTGAGCGCACTGCGCGAACTGCCGACACGCGAACGCGAGGTCGTCGTGCTCTCGATCCTCGAGGGCTATCCGGAGAAGGACACCGCTGCCGCCCTGGGCATCCCGGTCGGCACCGTCAAATCGCGCCTGGCACGGGCGAAGGCCCGACTGCGCGACGACATCATCCCGATGTGGGAGAGCTGATATGGACGACCGCAACGTATTGGGCCCGATCGAGAAGGCCGAGATGCGCGGGCTCGTGCTCGCCGGAGCGGCGCGGGCCGACAGCATCCGACGGCGACGCTCGCGGATCGCGGCGAGCGTGTCGGCCGTCGTGGTCGTGGCCGGGATCGCGGTCGGGGCAGGTTTCGCCTCGGGGGCGCTCGGGCGGGGGAGCGTCGTGCCCGCAGATCCGGGGCCCTCGACCTCGACGTCCGAGGCGACGCCGCAGGCTCCGGATGGAACGCATCCGTTCGGAGATATTGCGGCGTTCGATCGGCCGGCGACAGAGGCGGACGCTCTACCCGACCTGCCGGACTATATGAGTGACGAGATCAAAGTCGAGACTGCCCGATACGTCGGCAACTACGACGATGTGGACTTCTGGATCGTTCAGGGGGAGCGAACGAACTCGGTGTGCATCGTCTTCGTGTTTCCCAACCGCGAGGACTGGATGAGTTCTTGCGGCGGCCTCAGCCCCTCGAGTTTCTACGTGGGAGGGTCTCGTCCTGGCGTGGTGGAAGCTCAGCTGGGGCCCGCCGGCTACGCGCCCGAGGGCTGGATCGAGCTCGACGAGAACCTCAGAGTGAACCCCAACCCGTGACGGGCCCCCTACCACCGGCTCGCCTCGAGGACGCATCGGGAACTTGGCCCTGAGCGCCTCAGACGTTTCGACTCCGGCCGGACATGTACGGCATGTACACGTCGAAGCGGAGGAACACATGGCCGAGAAATCCCCCGATGAAGAGTCGGACCCGTTCGAGCAGGAGCTCGGCGGTGCCGGACCGCGGGTCTCGACGATCACACCCAGCGTTGAGGACGAACTCGCCCGGATGGCGGTCGTCGCACGCACCGACACCGCGCGCAGCGAACGGAAGAAGCGCCGCGTACCGCGGGTGGCGGTTATCGGCCTCGCCGCCGCGCTGGTGGTCGGCGGAGCGGGCGCCGCGGCCGCCGCGACCGGCGGATTCACCTCGTGGTGGGCCGACGAACCGGACGCCGTCTACGTGTTCACCCTGCCCAGCGGAGCCGTCTGCGAGGCCCGCTGGGGCAACGTGATGGGCAGCTACGCCGACAAGGCGGCACGCGAAGCGGCTCGTGAATACCTCGGAACAATCGATGATCTCGACCAAGCCGACGTCGACGCTGAGATCGCGCGCATGCGCGCAGATCGGGATAGCTGGCTCCAGAACGAGGATGGCACCAGGGAACCCGCCTGGTACGGCACCGAGAATTACAAGTCGCCGGATATGGAGTATCTCGACGCCGTTTCGTTTGTGGTGAGCGGCGCGCTGTGGGCAGAGCTCGAGCGTCAGGGCTTCGACCTCGATGCGGGCGAGAACGAGCGGGGTCTGAGCGTCGACGGCGAGATGAACTGCCCGGGTGCGCAGTGGTGACGCGCTCCGCGGACGCGGCGCGGATGACCGATGTGATCGCCGCCAACTCGATCGATCTGCTGCACTACTTCGAACGTCGTGTCGATGTGCGTGACGACGCGGCGGACCTGCTCGCCGAGACGATGATGACCGGATGGCGGAGGGTTCGCGACCTTCCGCCCGATGACGAGGGCGCCCGCATGTGGTTGTTCACGATCGCGCGGAATGTCCTCGGCAACGCCGATCGCACCGAGCGGCGACGGTGGCGGCTCGCGAACAGGCTGCGGGTGATGCTCGAACACGTGGATGCTCCGGGTGCCGACGCCGGATCGGAGGTCCGGGACGCGGTCGCCCGCCTCGACCCCGACCTCGGCGAACTCATCCGGCTCGTTCACTGGGACGGCTTCACCGTCGCACAGGCTGCACTCATCCTGGGTATCCCGGCCTCCACGGCCCGAACACGCCATCAGCGCGCCAAAGAGGAGTTGCGGGGGGTGCTGCACGGCTCGGACCAGGTCGCGCACGAGGCTGTCGGCTACACGTAGCACCGCAGAAATGAAGAAGTCCCGGGTTGGAACCCGGGACTTCTTCTCTGTGCCCCCGGAGGGATTCGAACCCCCGACTTCTGGTACCGGAAACCAACGCTCTATCCCCTGAGCTACGGAGGCGTACCGATCGAGGTTATCACCCGACGGAGCGCGTCCCGGTGCAGGCGAACCGTGCCGAAAGCCGGGTCAACCGTCGGTCGGTGCGGGGGTCTCGACTCCGACCTCGACGACGGCCTCGACGACGGCCATCCGCTCGGCGAGCGCCTGCGCCAATCGCTCCGCGAGATACGCGTGCCCGGCGGTGGACGGATGATTCCTGCCGACGCCCGTGTCGATGACGTCGAAGTAGTTCGACGCGGTGATCCACGCGTCGTCGACGGGGGAGATGTACCACCAGCCGCGTTCGGCCGCCAAGCGTGAGAGTTCCGAGTCGATGAGGGCCGTGCCGCTCTCGACCGGAAGCACCTGAGGGGCTGGCCCCAGGACGACGATCGAGGCATCCGGATAC
>CAYZEL010000134.1:0-6459 GCA_964477515.1 uncultured Microbacterium sp. | reverse complement strand
ACGGCCTCCGGCCACGTCATCGGCGACGGCATCCTCTTCCGCGAGGCCGAGGACGAGTACGTGTACGTCGGCCGCGCGCCCGCGTCGAACTGGCTGATGTTCCACGGTGAGACCGGCGGATACCAGAACCTCGAGGTCGTCGTCGACCGTCGTTCGCCCTCGCGTCCCTACGGCGACGCCGTCTCGCGCAAGTACTACCGCTTCCAGATCCAGGGCCCGAACGCCTGGGCCGTGATCGAGAAGCTCAACGGCGGACCGCTGGAGAAGCTCGGCTTCTTCAACATGTCCGAGATGAAGATCGGCAACATGAACGTGCGCACCCTGCGTCACGGAATGGCCGGAGCGCCCGGACTCGAGATCTGGGGCCCGTACGCCGAGCACCACCAGATCCGCGACCTGATCGTCGAGGCCGGTCAGGAGTTCGGCCTACTGCCCGTCGGATCGCGTGCCTACCCGTCGAACACGCTCGAGTCGGGCTGGATCCCCTCGCCCCTCCCCGCCATCTACACCGGCGCCGAGGAGCAGGCATACCGCGAGTGGCTGCCCGCCGACAGCTACGAGGCGACCGGCACGCTCGCCGGCTCGTTCGTGTCGGACAACATCGAGGACTACTACCTCACCCCGTGGGAGCTCGGCTACGGTTCGTTCGTGAAGTTCGACCACGACTTCATCGGTCGCGACGCCCTCGAGAAGATGGACCCGGCCTCGCAGCGCAAGAAGGTCACGCTCGCCTGGGATGCCGAGGACCTCGGCAAGGTCTGGACGTCGCTGCTGAACGTCGACGGCCCGAACTACAAGTTCTTCGACCTGCCGCTGGCCAACTACGGTTCGGCCAACTACGACTCCGTCGTGGACGCCGATGGCACGGTCGTCGGATACTCGATGTTCACCGGCTACTCCTCCAACGAGCGCCGCGGCCTCTCGCTCGCGACGATCGACCCGTCGGTTCCCGAGGGCACCGAGCTGAAGGTCGTCTGGGGCGAGCCGAACGGTGGCACCAAGAAGGCCTCCGTCGAGCCCCACGAGCAGACCGAGGTCCGCGCGGTCGTCAGCCCGATCCCCTACTCGACCGTCGCCCGCGCGACGTACCAGGGCGGCTGGCGCACGGGCTACTCCAACTGAGTAGCTGATCGACCCGAGGGGGTCCGGGCCAGAGCTCGGGCCCCCTCGCACCATTCCCGCTCCGGGGGATTGCTAACCTCGGGTGACCGTCGAAGAGGAGGACCGATGAGCCTGCGTTACGCGCTGCTCGCCCTCCTGCGCGTCGGCCCGCAGTCGGGGTACGACCTGCAGAAGCAGTTCTCGCTCTCGGTCGGCCATGTCTGGCACGCCCCCGACTCCCAGATCTACCCGGAGCTGCGCAAGATGGAGTCCGAGGGACTCGTCGAGGGCGAGGATCAGCTGCGCGGCGAGCGCGGCACCCGCCGCCTCTACCACGTGACCCCCGCCGGCGATGCGGCGTTCGTCGCGTGGATGGCCGCGCCGCTCGACTACCAGCGCGTCCGGGATCCCGCTCATCTGCGCGCCGCGTATCTCGAGGTCGCGGCACCCGATGAAGCTCGCGCGTTCTTGCGTGCGCACATCGCGCAATGGGAGAGCGAGCTCGAGCAGTGGGAGGGCGAGCTGCGCCGCATCGACGCGCGCGACAACCCCATGCTGATGCGCCGCCTCGCCGTCACTCCTCCCGAGCAGCAGGATCGCACAGTGGCATACAAGCGCTTCGCCTACGAGGGCCTCGTCGAGCGCGCGCGTGGCGAGATCGAGTGGGCCCGCCGTGGTCTCGAGCTGGTCGACGCGCTCGAGCGCTGACCGTCAGTACACGTACTCCATGAGATCGACCCCGAGCGTGCGGAACGCGTCGTGCGCACGGAGCCGATGCGCGATCGACAGGTCGTCGAAGCAGACGATCAGCGCATAGGCGACCCCCGCGCGCGGACCGGCGAGTACGCCCGCCTCGGCACGCACCCCGGCTTCCCGCCCCGTCTTGTTCACGAACAGGAGCCCGTGGTCGTCCTCGTGCGCGAACGGATCGAGACCGGTGGCGGATGCGACCAGGCTGAGGTCCTCGTTCAGGCTGAGCCATTCCGAGACCTGCGCGCTCACCGCGGCGTTGACCAGCCGGGTGTTGACCATGGCCGAGAACACTCCCGCAAGCTCGCGAGCCGAACCGAGCGCGAAGTGGGGCGCGTGATCCGGCCCGCGTCGATCGCGCAGACGGTCCAGGAGCGCGATGCGTTCGAGTCCGAGCGCGTCGATCCGCGCGTGCACGTTCTCGATACCGACGCGGTCGAGCAGCAGATTCACCGCGAGCGAGTCGCCGGTGGCGGACGCGAGGACGGCGAGATCGCACAGCGGCAGGGCGGGCGCCCGCAGGTGGCGCCAGACGCCGGCACCCTCGACCTGTTCGATGCGAGCACGTTCGACGATCTCGAGTGGATCGAGCGATCCGTCGTCGAATCGGGCCGCGACCTCGATCAGCAGGGGCAGGATGCCGAGGCCACCGATCGGGCTCGTCAGGAAGTCGTCCCCCGCGAGAACGACCTTGTCGGTGTCGAGATCGGCCACGTGCACCGAGACCCGGGCACCCGAGGCGGCCAGCGCATCGAGGGACTTCAGGGACGATGCGAACGAGCGGCGTCCCGCGGCGGCTCGACGTTTCGTGCGGTGCCCGCCGCGGCGCGACCCAGGACGGGACGTTGCGTCCCGAAGTGGCTCAGGGGGCGTACCCACGAGCGAGCGTCCTTCCGGTGCGGGATAGGGGCAGGGGGCGTAGCGGCGAGCCGCACGTCAGGCGTGTCACCAGATCGTGACACGTTCCGTCGGATCAAGCCAGAGGGCGTCGTCCGCGGTCACCTCGAAAGCGTCGTAGAAGGCGTCGATGTTCCGGACGATCTGGTTGCAGCGGAACTCGTTGGGAGAGTGCGGGTCGATCGTCAGCAGACGGATGGTTTCCGCATCCCGTCCCTTCTGCTGCCAGACCTGCGCCCACGACAAAAGCAACCGCTGGGTTCCGGTGTAGCCGTCGATGACCGGTGACTCTTCGCCGGCGAGCGACAGCTCGTACGCCTTCAGGGCGATCCCGAGGCCACCGAGGTCGCCGATGTTCTCACCGATCGTGAGCGCGCCATTCACATGATGCTCGGGCAGCCCCACGGGCGAGAGTGCGTCGTACTGCGCGATCAGGCTCGAGGTGCGCTCTTAGAACGCGGCACGGTCGGCATCCGTCCTCCAGTCGTGCAGTCTTCCGTCGCCGTCGAAACGGCTGCCCTGGTCGTCGAAGCCGTGTCCGATCTCGTGGCCGATGACGGCCCCGATACCGCCGTAGTTCGCGGCGGCATCACGCTCGGCATCGAAGAACGGGTACTGGAGGATGGCCGCGGGGAACACGATCTCGTTCATCAGCGGGTTGTAGTACGCGTTCACCGTCTGCGGCGTCATGTGCCACTCGTTGCGGTCGATCGGGCCACCGACCTTGGCGAGCTGACGGTCGTGCTCGGCGACGTGTGCACGACGCACGTTTCCGACCAGATCGGATGCGTCGATCTCGAGCGCGTCGTAGTCGCGCCAGACGTCGGGGTAACCGATCTTGGGCGTGAACTTGTCGAGCTTCTCGAGTGCGCGCTCGCGCGTCTCGGGGCTCATCCACGGAAGGCCCGTGATGCTCTGGCGGTAGGCCTCGATGAGGTTGGCGACGAGTTCGTCCATCGCCTCTTTCGCCGTCGGCGGGAAGTGACGCTCGACATAGACCTTGCCGATCGCTTCGCCGAGGGCGGCCTGGGTCAGGCTCACACCGCGCTTCCAGCGCTCGCGGTTCACGGGTACACCCGTCATGTGCGTCCCGAAGAACGCGAAGTTCTCGGCCACGAACTCGTCGGAGAGGAACGCGGCGGCGGCGTGGATCACCTTGAACGTGAGCCAGGCACGCCAGTCCTCGAGCCGCTCGTCCGCGAGCAGTGGGCCGAGTCCCTCGACGAAGCTCGGCTGCGAAACGACGACCTCGGCGAAGGCCTCTGCGCGGCCCGGCGCGACGGCGGCGAGCCAGGGCGCGAGATCGACCCCGGCGAGCGCCGCGAAGTCGTCCCAGGTCATCAGGTTATAGGTCGCGACCGCGTCGCGGCTCTTGACGTTGTCCCAATGGTGCGTTGCGAGTTCGGTCTCGAGAGCGAAGATGCGGTCCGCCGTGGCCGAGACGTCGGCGACACCCGCGAGCTCCAGCATCCGCTCGATGTGTGCGCGGTACGCGAGGCGGAGTTCACCGAAGTTCGGGAGTCGGTAGTAGCTCTCGTCGGGCAGGGTGATGCCGCCCTGCAGGAAGAAGGGGACGTACCGGTCCGGTGAGCCCGGGTCGGGCTCGACGTACAGGCCCAGCAGACCGCCGACGCCCTCGCGCTCGAGGTCGCCGATGACCGTCAGCAGACCGGTCAGGTCGTCGATCGCCGCGACTCGTTCGAGCTGCGGCACGATCGGGCCCGTGCCCAGCTCGGCGATCCGATCCGTGTCCATGAAGCTCGTGAAGAGGTCACCGATCTTGCGGGTCTCGGTGCCCGGTTCGGCGAGCTGCGACTGCTCGATGATCTCGCGGACGTGCTCCTCGGCCTGCTCGGCCAGGGCGTGGAACGACCCCCAGCGCGCCTTGTCTTCGGGAATCTCGGTTCTCTCGAGCCACCCGCCGTTGACGTGGCGGAAAAGGTCGTCCTGGGGGCGGATCTCGGAGCTCAAATCATCGAGCGCGAGACCGGACCGGAGCGCGTCGTCCATACCATCCAGGATAGGCCGCGACGACAGCCGCGATGTCCCCCTTGACCTGGCGCGCCGGATGGGAGTAACCCCTCTTAGGCTCGAGGGGTGACCGATTCCGGGCGCGCGGCCGAACGCGCTGCCGAACGCGCTTCGCCCGCGGGGCTGAATCGGGACATCCTGCGACTGGCGGTTCCCGCGCTGGGCGCGCTCGTCGCCGAACCGGCTTTCCTGATCGTGGATGCGGCCCTCGTCGGCCACCTGGGCGTCGACCCCCTCGCGGGACTCGGCATCGCGTCGGCCGTGCTGCAGACGATCGTCGGCCTGATGATCTTCCTCGCATACTCCACGACACCGGCCGTGGCGCGGCGCTTCGGTGCGGGCGATCCCTCCCGCGCGGTGTCGGTGGGGATCGACGGCATGTGGCTCGCGCTCGGCGTGGGCGCGGTGCTCGCGCTCGGTGGCTGGCTCACCACTCCGGCGCTGGTCAGCGTGTTCGGACCGACACCCGAGGTGGCGGAACAGGCGCGCATCTACCTGGGCCTGTCGATGGGCGGGCTCCCGGCGATGCTGATCGTGTTCGCCGCGACGGGACTGCTGCGCGGGATGCAGGACACCGTGACACCCCTCTGGATCGCGGGCCTCGGGTTCGCGGCCAACGCCGGGCTGAACTACCTCCTGATCTACGGGCTCGGCTGGGGGATCGCGGGCTCGGCGATCGGCACCGTGATCGCTCAGTGGGCCATGGTCGGCGCCTATGTCGTCGTGATCGGGCGCCTCGCGTCCCGACACTCGGCGCGCCTCCGGCCGCAGCGCGAGGGCATCGGTGGTTCGGCGCGCTCCGGTGGCTGGCTCTTCCTGCGCACCGTGAGCCTGCGCATCGCCCTGCTGTCGACCGTGGTCGTGGCGACCGCGATGGGCCCGGAGGAGCTGGCCGGATATCAAGTGGTGTTCACGATCTTCTCGGCCGCCGCGTTCGTCCTCGATGCGCTCGCGATCGCCGCGCAGGCTCTGGTCGGCAAGGGGCTGGGCGCGGGTGACGCGGCCGGGGGGCGGCGGGTCCTGGGGCGCACGGTGGCGTGGGGCGTGTGGTTCGGCGTGATCGTCGGTGCCGTGATCGCGGTGTTCTCGGGCGCGATCGGGCTGGTGTTCACGGGATCGCCCGCTCTCGCCGCGCTCATCCTTCCCGCGCTGCTCGTGCTCGCCGCGGCTCAACCCGTCGCCGGTGTCGTGTTCGTGCTCGACGGCGTGCTCATCGGCGCGGGTGACGCTGCGTATCTCGCCCTGGCCGGGGTCGCGAACCTCGTGGTGTTCCTGCCCGCGCTGGTCGTCGTCTCGGCCACGGGGGCTTCGGGGGCGGCCGGACTCGCCTGGCTCGCGGCATCCTTCTTCGGCGTGTACCTGATCGCACGCCTGCTGACCCTCGGCTGGCGCGTACGGGGGACCGCCTGGCAGCGCGTCGGCGCGCATTAGCCCCGCCCACGCGGCGCGAGACGTCACCTATATGTCCCCTGGTGGGCGGCCGAGAGAGACATATGCGGAGTCCCGCGCAGCCGGGTCGGGCTCAGGAGGGGGAGGGCGCGTAGCGGCGGGTCCAGTCGTACATCACGACGGCGGCCGCGGCGCTGGCGTTGAGCGAACGGGTGGAGCCGTACTGGGTGATCTCGACGACGGAGGGTGCCGCGGCGAGCGCCCCGGGCGAGAGCCCCGGGCCCCCCTTCC
>CAYZEL010000133.1:0-6501 GCA_964477515.1 uncultured Microbacterium sp. | reverse complement strand
CGTTTTCGTACACGAGAAGGCGCTCTGCGAATCCTCGACGGTCGGAGCGGGCACGTGCACCGGGTCGGGCCGGAAGGAGCGCACGACGTCGATGTCCGGCAGGTGTCGCAGCAGCTCCCGGCTGCTGACGCCCGGGCGCATCCGCCCCTCGCGCTCGAGCGCGTCCACGTTGCGCTTCGCGAACAGCGACATGCCGGGGTTGACCGCCGGTCCGTCGATGCACCCCTCGCAGTTGAGCGCGTCGATGATGAGGGGCGCGGCCTCACCGGCCTCGATGGCGCCGAGCAGCCGGTCGAGCGCGCGCAGGCCGCGCACGACGTGCACTTCCGACGAGGTCATGTCGCGCGATGCCAGCGTCGAACGCGGATAGCCGTCGGTGAGCGAGATCTCCTTGAGGGGCTCGGGCCTGTGCGTGCCGGTCCCCGTGGCCGCGGCCGCGTCGCAATCCGTGCACTCTTCCAGCATCCGCTTGAGCTCGACGAAATCGATGACCGCGTCCACGGCCCCCGCGAGCTCGGGGTCGCGCCACTCGTCTTTGCGGGCGTAGCAGGGGCTCACGTACACCACCGCTGTCCCGGCCGGGTACAGCGTCTTGACCAGCCGCGCCTGGGCCACGTACGGCGGAACGATCGGAACGAGCGCACCCGCGAGCGCGGGGCGGTAGCGGCGGACCCAGTCGCCGACGACGGGGCACGTCGAGCGGATGACGGGGACGCCGGTGATCCAGCTGTGACGCCCCTCGTAGGCGACCGCGACGTGCTCTTCGCCAAGGAGCGTGCTCTCGACCGCGTAGAATCCCATGGCCTCGAGCCGCGCTTCGACCTCGCCCGGACTCATCGGGTAGAGGGCGGCGACGAACTCGGTGGCGAGCACTGCGACGACCGGGCGCTCCGAAGCCAGGAGCTCGCGCACGAGATCGGTGTCGTCGCGGACGGTGTGACCCCCGCTGCCGCACTCCGAGACGCACAGGCCGCATCGCACGCACTTGGTGTCGATGATCTCGGAACGCTCGTCGACCACCCGGATGGCCCGCGCGGGGCAATGGCGGACGCAGCCCCAACACTCGCGGCAGCTGTCCTTGCAGGTCAGTATCAGTGGTCCGGTACCCATCGGGCGAGACGTTTCTCCCCTTGGCTCCGTGAGGCCGGCTCGCGGCCGGTCCTCGGGCCCGACTAGTGTGGCCCCGCGCGGCCCGAGGTGTCCAGCAGCCGAGGCAGGCCGAGCTTGCGAAGGGCCGTCGCGAGCGGCCAGCCGATGGCGTAGACAACGACGGCCTCGCTGATGCCGATCGTGACGACTCCCGCCGCGTACACGAGCGGCCACGGCGACTGCGGCCCGATACCGAGGAACGGTACGCCTCGGATGCCCATCGCCGCCAGCATGACAGGCAGGTACGCCGGTACGATGAGCGCGTTCGCCACCACGGGACCGGCCAGGGCCAGCCACGTCCGGTCGCGCCAGCGCCACGTCCACATCGCCCCCGACAGCGTGGCAAGCGCCCCGAAGACGACGTCGAGAAGCGCGACGGGGCCGGCCTGGGCGACGTTGAAGAGGTTCGCGAGCGCCGCGCCGATCGCCAGACCCGGGATGGCCGCCGGCGTGAACAGCGCGAGTACCGTGACGGCCTCGCTCGGTCGGAACTGCACCAGTCCCCAGCCGAGCTGGCCGGGCAGCTGCAGCGCGATCAGCGTGAGCGCCGCGTAGACAGCGGCTATGACGCCGGCCTGGGCTATGGAACGCGTGCGCATGGCCGGCCCTCGTCGGTCGCTTCGCACTTGTCTGGACTCCCCGGGCCGTCGTTGTGGCTGTCTGGTCGCGTGAGCGTCACGCCCCGCCCGTGCGGCGCGGACTCAGGGATGATACCCGAAGCCCGTGACCGGGCGGGTCCTAGGCCGGCAGTCGGGGCTCTGGGAGTGCCGCCCCGTAGGCACCGGTCGAGGCCCCGAGTGCGCGGAGGTCCAGCACGCGGAGGAACGCCTCAACAACGGCGGCGTCGAACTGCGAGCCGGAGGCGCGCTCGAGCTCCATTCGGGCGGAGGCGGGCGCCATGCGCCTGCGGTGCGCGCGCTTGCCCGTCATCGCCTCGTAGGAGTCGGCGACGGCGAGGATGCGGGCCTCCAGCGGGATCGACTCGCCCGCGAGCCCGTCGGGGTAGCCCGAGCCGTCCCAGTGCTCGTGGTGGTGTCGCACGATCGGGGTGATCCCCTCGAGCAGGCGGATCTGCTCGACGATGGACGCGCCGACCTCGGAGTGCCGGCGCACGCGCGCCATCTCGTCTTCGGAGAGCGCTGTCGGCTTGATGAGGATCTCTTCGGCCACGCCCAGCTTGCCCAGGTCGTGCAGCAGGCCGGCGAAGCGCAGGAGCCCGATCCGCTCCAGGGAGAGGTCCATGGCCTGCGCGATCGCCACCGCGTAGTCCATCACCCGGTCCGTGTGCCCGTTCTCAAGACGTTCGGTGGCGTCCGCCATCGCAGCCAGTGCCGCCATGGCGCGGGCGAAGTCCTCCTGCAGGCGCTCGTAGAGCATGGAGTTCTCGAGCGCAACGGACAGGTGCGCCGCGAGCGCGTCGAGGACGCGCTCGTCGTCCGCGCGGAACACGCCGCCTTCGGCCGACGCGACGAACAGGGTACCCGCGCTGATGTTGCGGAACCTGAGCTCGCGGGACAGCACCGTCCAGTCTCCGGGTCCGGCAGGCGCGTCATCGGAGATGTCCCCGAACTGCGCCACGACCGCGATGCCTGACGGGAGCACGGTGTCGGGCGCGAGCCCGCGCGCCTCGGAGACCACGCCGGCGAGATCGGCGGGGGCGACGTCGACCGTGTGCATGATCCGTCCTCGCTGTGCGCCGAACCCCTCGATCACGAACCCGCCGATGCCGAAGTCGAGGGTCTTCGAGAGCACCTGCACGGCGAGTTCCGCCAGCCGCTCGAAATCGAGCGTGGAGTTGAGCGCCTTGGCGACCTCGCCGAGCTGGATCATCTCGACGAGGCGCATGTTGGCGTCGACGAAGTCGCGGGCGTTGTCGACCATGGCCGACACGACCTCTGCGAACAGTTCGATGAGCCGGATGTCGTCAGCTGCCAGCGTGCCCTGGCCGCTCTTGACCACGCTCAACGCGCCGGCGGTGCCGCGCCGGCGTCCGAGCGGCACGGTGATGGTCGAGGTCTTGGGTCCGCCTTCGTCAGTGCCCGTCACGACGATCGAGCGGCCCGTCTCGAGCACGTGGCGCACGAGCTCGTCATCGGACGGCGGCACCAGGTACCGAGGGCACTCTCCGACCTCCGCGACGGACACCGGAGTCTGTGCGCCCGGGCGCAGGAGCGCGACGCGCGCGCATATCGCACCGGTCAGGCGAAGCATGGTCGCCAGCGACGTCGCCGGTATCCGGTCGTACACGAGCGCGTCGGGGCCGATCTCGCGCGCGACGTCGGCCAGCAGCGCGACCTCGAGCTGACGTCCCACGCGGCGCGATTCGTCGTACTGCTCAGTCAGGAACTGCTCGACCCGCGACGCCACAAGCGCAGCCGCGGCCTCGGCGCGAGTCCAGTCGAGCATCGTCAGCTCGTCGACAGCGGCCCGGGCGTCGGCCTCGCTTCGGCCCGCGGTCATCGCGCGCTGGAGGACCCGGACGCGCTCCTGCGGACTGCTCACGAACCCGTAGAGCATGACGTGCGCGACCGGCCGGTCCTCGATCCGCACCGGATGGAGAAGGACGGGCAGGCCGTCCTCGCACACGGCACGGACCGGCGCCGGATCGGACACGTCCAGTTCCCGCTCGGTATGTGCCAGGCACGCCAGGCCGGGTGATCGCCCTGCGTCGCAGAGGCTCACCACCTCGCCGCCGGCGGCCGTCTCGCCAGTCGAGAGCTCGACGACGGCTATGCGCACGCCGAGCGCGGTCTGCAGCATGTCCATGGCATCGCGCCATCGCGACGACTTGAGTGTCGCCCGCATGAGTTCGGGATCGATCAAACCGGCAAGCCCCTCTTGACGCTGGTCCCCACGTTCCAGATCACTATTGAATCGGCACCGACGGCCCCTCGCGCAAGGGCGAGTGTGACGCTTGGTGACCGGCGTCACACCCGCGACGCCCGGTCGGGACTAGACCCGCCCTCTGGGAACACGGACAGCGAAGGTCGTGCCGACGCCCTGCTCGCTCGTGACATCGATGAGGCCGCCCGCCGACTCGACGATCTGCTTGGCGATCGCGAGTCCCAGGCCGAAGCCGCCGGTATCGCTGGACCGGGAGTAGTCGCTGCGGTAGAAGCGCTCGAAGATGTTCGGCAGATCGTCGGGCGGTATGCCAGGACCGTTGTCACTCACGGTGATCACGACGTCGCTCTTGCGGCTCGAAGTCTCGACGGCGACCCGACCCCCGGACTGCGTGTACTTGGCGGCATTGTCGACCAGGATCGAGATGATCTCCTCGAGGCGCTCCGGATCGGCGTGCAGCACGAGCGGTGCACCGTCCGGCCCCACGAACTCCAACCCCTTCTCGGCGTAGCGCGTGGCCGCCGCGGCCAAGACCTGCCGCACCACCGCGTTGATGTCATGGCGAACGGAGTGGAACTCGAGCTCGTGCTCGCTGCGTATGAGCGCGAGCAGCTGCCGGGTGAGCCGCACCATGCGACGCGATTCCCGATCGATCGCCGAGAGCGACTCCTCCCGCACCTCCGGGTCATCGGCCCCCCAACCGCGCAGGATGCCCACGTATCCGCGGATACCCGCCACGGGTGTCGCCAGTTCGTGGGATGCGTCGGCGACGAAGCGGGTCTGCGCCTCCGCCTTGCGCCGGAGGCGGCCGATCAGGGCGTTGAGCGACCGGGCAAGGTCGCCCACCTCGTTCTCCTCCGTCTCGGGCAGGCTGACGTTCAAGAGACCGGCGTCGATCGAGTCGGCCGCGAGCCTCAGCTCGTCGACGAGTCGCAGCACCCAGTTGGTGATTCGAAGCAGCACCAGCACGGTCACGAGGATGGCGAGCGCGGAGAGCACGAGCATCGGCGGCCGGATGCGCTCGATGGAGGCGGTCTCACGCGTCGGCTCGTAGACGACGTCGAGGACCCAGGTCCGTCCGTCCGGGCGCTCGAACGGGACGTGCACGACGTAGTAGCCCAGGTCGGGCGGCAGCAGCAGGTTCAGGACGGTCGCCCGCCCGCCGACGTGCGACTCGATCGACTCGGAGTTGCGGACCGCCAGCGCTCGTCCCGCCGTGTCGTCGACAAGAGCCGCGGCATCGCTCACGTACTGCGGATCCGGCTGCGCCGGGTCCCAGAACGCGAAGTGGCCCTCGAGGAACCCCTGCGCCACGCCGAACTGATCCGGGATGGCGTTGGAGAAGGTCACCTCGGCGGCGCCGACGGCGTCCTTGCCGACGAGTCCGGCCCGCCGGGCGTCGACGATGGCCATCGTGACGGCGTGACGGACCTCACTCGTCGCGCGGTTGGCGAGGCGGTACGTCTCCGCGCTGGCCACGTCGTTCATTCCTTCGACCACGACGACGTACGTGCTCACGAGCACGGCGCCGATCACGAGCGTGGCCGAAACGACGCCGATCAGCAGGACACGCGTCCTGATGGACGTCAGGCGCATCTAGACCCTCGCGAAGAAGTACCCGACGCCTCGAATGGTCTGGATGGTCTTCGCCCCGCGATCGCCGATCTTCCCTCGCAGGTGGCACATGAAGACCTCGATGACGTTGCTGTCGGTAGAGCGCTGGCCGTTCCACACCGAGGCGATGAGCTCCTCGCGCGTGACCACGCGTCCCGCGTTGGCCACAAGGAAGGCGAGCAGGTCGAACTCCTTCGCGGTCAGGTCGAGAGGCTGCCCTTCCAGCGACGCGCTGCGGGCGGCCATGTCTATCTCGACGCCGCTGGCCGAGACGCTGGCGCCGGCCGGTGTGCGGTCGCGGCGCTTCAGCAGGGCCCGCACCCGCGACAGCAGCTCGGGCATCTCGAACGGCTTCCTGAGGTAGTCGTCCGCCCCGGCGTCGAAGCCCGCCACGACGTCGCCCGTGTCGGCGCGCGCGGTGAGCATCAGGATCGGCTTCTCGAAGCCGTTCTCGCGCAGGATCCGGGACACGTCGAGCCCCTCGACGCCCGGAAGCATGAGGTCCAAGACGATCAGATCGGGGTCGGTCTGCTGGACGAGCTCGAGCGCGGCGGCACCATCAGCGGCCCGGTGCACCGTAAAGCCCTGGTGCGCGAGCTCGAGCTCGACGAACCTCGCGATGCTCTCGTCATCCTCGACGACGAGAACGGTCCCCTCAGACACGGACGTCACCTCGCTCACGGTCTAGCGGCACGATCGATCGACCGCGCCTCATCACACGTTGCCGACGAGCAGCGATTCTGCGATCTGAACGGCGTTGAGCGCCGCTCCCTTGCGCAGCTGGTCCGCCACCACCCACATCTGCAATCCGTGCGACACGCTCGTATCGGCACGCAGGCGCCCCACGTACGTGTCGTCCGTGCCCTCGAGCAGGGCCGGCATGGGGTTGGTCTT
>CAYZEL010000132.1:0-6554 GCA_964477515.1 uncultured Microbacterium sp. | reverse complement strand
GTGCCCCTGGAGGGACTCGAACCCCCAACCCTTTCCTTAGGACGGAACTGCTCTTCCATTGAGCTACAGAGGCTAGGCGTCCAAGTCTACCGAGCCCGAGCATCCGGACCCGTAGGGATCACGCCGCAAGCTCGAGATACGGCTCCCACCGCGGGTCGGCGCGCTCGGTGCCGCGCACCGTCCACTGCGCGCCGTGTGGCGGCCGCGGCGCGTACCGCAGGTCCCAGCGCATCTCGGCCGGGGTCCGGTCGCCCTTCAGGTTGTTGCACTTCAGGCAGCAGGCGACGAGGTTTTCCCACGAGTCCGCTCCCCCGCGCGAGCGCGGCAGCACGTGATCGATCGTGGTGGCACCCTTGCCGCAGTACGCGCAGCGGTTGCCGTCGCGGCGCAGCACGCCCCGCCGGGTCACGGGCACGCGACGCGACTGCGGCACTCGCACGTACCGCGTCAGCAGGATCACCGCCGGGCGATCGACCGCGCCCTGGGCACCCCACACGGGATCACCCTCCACACGCTCGATGATTGTCGCCTTCGCATTCATTACGAGCACGACAGCTCGCTTGAAAGACACGACGGCCAGCGGTTCGTATCCTGCGTTCAGCACCAGAGTGCGCATCGGGTGTCCTCTCGAATAGCCCGTGACGGCTTCAGCGGTATTCGATACAGCAACGCCCGCGGGCGCGACAGGCTGCGAGGACGAAAAAAGGCGCCGCCCCTAGGGGCAGCGCCTTGCGGCCACGGTCACGCCGCGGCATCCGTCCACACGATGCCGAAGGACGTAACGACCGAGCGCATTCCGGGTTCGGATGCGAGGCGTGGTGTCCATCGGCACATTCCAATCGCTCGAGCAAGCGTTCGGGGTCAGATTACCCCACGATTCGGGGTGCGAGATTCACGGATGCCGAAGGTTCATCCGTGTCGCGAACTCAGGTGCCGTACGACCCGAGCCACGGCATGGGGTCGACCTTGGCGTTGTTCACGAACACCTCGAAGTGCACGTGGTTCGCGGTCGCGTAACCGGTGCGACCCACTCCCCCGATGACCTGCCCGCGCGAGACGGTCTGACCGGCCTCGACCTCGCGCGTGCCGTACGACAGGTGTGCGTACAGGGTGCTGACGCGGACGCCGTCGATCACGTGCTCGATGCGGACGTACGCGCCGTAACCACCGCTGCCGCCCTCGGTCGACTGGCTGACCACGCCGTCCGCCGACGCGTAGACGGGTGAGAGCGCGGGCGCGAGCATGTCGACGCCCTTGTGCGAGCCGCCGCGAGCCCCGAAGCGGTCGCTGATGTTCGTGATGTTGCGCAGCGGCCACCCGATCGCGCCCGACCCGGCCGGAATGCTGCTCAGATCGATGTTCATCATGCTGCCCGCCGCCTTGGCGCGCGCCGCGGCGGCCTCGGCGGCCTTTTTCTTCGCGATCTCTTCGGGCGTGGTCGCCGAATACGAACCGCGGGTAAGAGTGGAGGCCCCGACATCCGACGCCACGACGATCTCTTGCGCCCCGTCCGCCGCGAGCTGGTGCAGCGTCTTCGGGCCGGTCTCGGGCCGCCACGCCGCATATGCCGGGATCGCGACGGTCGCCACCAGCCCCGCAACGACGGCAACGGTCAGGATGCTGCGCGCCGGGCGGCGACGCACACCACCCACCGCGGCGGTCGCTGCCGCTCGAGGGAGCTGCAGCCTGCGCCACAGCGAACCCTTCGGCTGCGCCCGCTCCAGGGTCGTGTCCCGTGGAGAGTCGGTCGGCAGCTTGTCAGGCATGACGAAAGAGTCGATCAACCCGCGTTCGCGGCGAGCCAGCCTTCAGCGTCGACACGCGTGCCGTCGACGTGGATCATCAGGTGCAGGTGCGTGCCGAACGCCAGGCCGGTGTCGCTGACCTGTCCGATCAACTGTCCCGCGCTCACGGTCGCCCCGGCACCAACGGTGCGACTGCCCGGCAGCATGTGTCCGTAGACGGACTGCACGGCGTGGCCGTTGATGTTGTGCATGATCGTGATCGTCACGCCGAGTCCGCCGCCACCGTCGGTGGACGCCGTGACGACGCCATCGGCGATGGAGTAGATCGGCGTGCCGCGCTCGACCATGTAGTCGGTGCCGCGGTGACCGGCGTAGGGCGCTCCGAAGTTGTTGAAGTACGGCAGTGGGCGACGAACGATGCCCGAACCCGGTGCGACGAGCGGGACGCCCGCGGGGATCGCGTACGAACCCGACGATGCGCGGCTGGCCTTGGCCTTGGCGCGCGCTGCGGCGGCCTCTTCGGCCTTCTTCTTCGAGATCTCGTCCGGCGTCGTCGCCGAATACGATCCGCGGGAGAGGGTGGAGGTGTCTGCGACATCCGAAGCAACGACGAGCGTCTGAGCGCCGTCCGCAGCGAGCTGCTGCAGCGTCATCGCGTCGGCTTCGGGCTGCCAGGCCGCATAGGCGGGAATCGCGACGGTGGCGAAGAGTCCGGTGACGACCGCAAGGGTCAGGATGCTGCGAACCGGCCCACGTCGTCCGGATTGATTCTTCGGCGCACGCTCTGGGCGGGCGGCGCGACGCTCGAGCTTGGTCGCTCGGCGCGTCGATCGATCGAGGCGGGGTGGCTTCTGTGTCTCGCTCCGAGCCGACCGTCCCCTGCGGTCTTGGCTCGCTACCTGCGCGTCGGGTGCGCTCACAGGCGAGTCAGTCTCTTCAGCCAAACGCTTCCTCCTGCCCCGGCACCCCGCGAAGGGGTGTTGGCTCGTCGCCACGATGTTCGTGGTTCAGCCGGCCGAGTGGACGAGCCTAGAGGGGCGTTCGGGCCGGGAGTTCCATCGCCTGGCTTCTCGGCGGTGGACTTTTCGAGATTACCGGAAGGTAACGGTTCTGTCACTTCGACAGGCGGGCTCTGTGGACGAATTGCGCCCTCGAGCACCCGATTCAGACAGAGGTGTCGACCAGGAAGATGTGCGCGGCGACCTCGACCGGAAGCTCGAGACCCTCGTCCGATCCGTCCATCTCGACGAGAACGTATCCCTCGTTGTAGCGGTACTTGCCCCTCGCACCCGGCATAACCCCGGCGCTGCGCAGCTGTTCGAGCAATTCGGGATCGACCTGCGCGGGCTCGGCTAGACGACGCACGGTGCCCTCGACCGGACCGCCGACCTCGTTCAGGTGACGGACGAGTCCGACAACTCCCTGTGAAAAGATCGCCGCCGGCACATCGCCCAGCTGATCGAGGCCCGGAATCGGGTTTCCGTACGGGGATTCGGTGGGGTGCCCGAGAAGCTCGACGAGCCGGCGCTCGACCTGCTCGCTCATGACGTGCTCCCAGCGGCACGCCTCTTCGTGGACGTAGGCCCAGTCCAGGCCGATCACGTCCGAGAGGAGGCGCTCGGCCAGGCGGTGCTTGCGCATGACGTCGATGGCCTTCTGGCGGCCCGCGTTCGTGAGTTCGAGCCGACGGTCTTCCGAAACGACGACCAGTCCGTCGCGCTCCATGCGTCCCACGGTCTGCGAGACGGTCGGACCCGAGTGACCGAGGCGCTCCGAGATGCGCGCGCGCAGAGGAATGATGTTCTCTTCCTCGAGCTCCAGGATGGTGCGCAGATACATCTCTGTCGTATCGATCAGATCGGTCATGGCAGGTGGTTCCTCGCGTCCGGGTTGCGAAGGTAAGCCTAACCCAGCGGGCCGTCACACGGCCGGAGTCACCCCGCGCCCGACCCTAGAATCGAGGGCATGCCCCACGTCTCCCTTCCGAGCGAACTCCTGCCCACCGACGGACGCTTCGGGTGCGGACCATCGAAGGTTCGCCCCGCCCAGCTGGCGGCCCTCGCGACCACCGGAGCAGAGCTGCTCGGCACGTCGCACCGCCAGGCGCCCGTCAAGAACCTCGTCGGCGACGTGCGCGCCCTACTCGCCGAGCTGTTCCGCGCACCGGAGCGCTACGAGGTCCTGCTGGCGAACGGCGGATCGACGAGCTTCTGGGATGCCGCGGCCTTCGGCCTGATCGAGCGCCGCGCGCAGAACCTGGTGTTCGGTGAGTTCGGCGGCAAGTTCGCCACCGCGGCCAAGGCCCCCTGGCTCGAGGCCCCGGATGTGCGCAATGCACCCGCCGGGCAGCGCACGACCGCCGAGGTCGTCGCCGGAGTGGACGTCTACGCCTGGCCGCACAACGAGACCTCGACCGGCGTGCTCGCCCCGGTCACACGGGTGCACGGCGACGACGGAGCGCTGACCGTGATCGACGCGACGAGCGCCGCGGGTGGCGTCGACGTCGACATCGCCGAGACGGACGTCTACTACTTCGCCCCGCAGAAGAACCTCGGATCCGACGGTGGGCTCTGGCTCGCACTCGCCTCGCCCGCCGCGATCGAGCGGATCGAACGCATCGGCAAGTCCGACCGGTACATCCCGGACTCGCTCAGCCTCGTCAACGCGGTGAGCAACTCACGCCTGAACCAGACGCTCAACACCCCGGCGCTCGCGACCCTGTTCCTGCTGCGCGAACAGCTCTCGTGGATCGTCGACAACGGCGGCCTGTCGTGGGCCTCGGCTCGCACGGCCGAGTCGTCGGCTGCGCTGTACGACTGGGCCGAGGCATCCGCCGTCGCCACGCCGTTCGTCGCCGACCCGGCCGACCGCTCGCAGGTCGTCGTCACGATCGACTTCGACGAGAGCGTGGACGCCGCAGCCCTCGCGGCATCGCTCCGCTCGAACGGCATCGTCGACACCGAGCCCTACCGCAAGCTCGGACGCAACCAGCTGCGCATCGCGACGTTCGTCTCGATCGAGCCCGACGACGTGCGTCAGCTCATCGGCGCGATCGAATACACGCTCGAGCGGATGCCGCAGGCCTAGTAGCTGCGGTCGACGCGCGGATCCTGGTAGTCGAACTCTTCCTCGTCCGAGTCATCGTCGTCGGACTCATCGTCGTCCGAGTCATCCTCGTCGTCATCGTCCGACTCGTCGTCGTCATCATCAGACTCGTCGTCATCAGACTCGTCGTCATCGTCATCGTCATCGTTATCGTCCGACTCCGCGTCGTCCGAGAAGTTGTCGATGTCGACGCCGTCGACGTCGCCCGAGTGCAGGATCGGCGAGCCGTCCTCATCGAAGTCGGCCGCATCGAGATCATCGATGTCGTCATCGTCCGCGTCGTCCTCGTCGGAGTCGTCCTCCGAGTCACGGGACTCGTCCCCGGATGCCTCGGCGGCAAGAGCCTTTTGGTCGAGCTCGGCCTGTGGGGCGTGGTACTCGGCCAGGCGCTCGGCTCCCGGAGTCGCTTCGGGCGCGAGGAGCGCACGGTCGCCGGGCATGAATCCGGCCTCGAGCACGGTGGGGGCCGACCCCTCCACGCGCGCGAGCGTGACCGTCCCGAACCCCCCCGGGCAGCCGATCCGGCGGTTGGCGAACCGGAGCGACAGCGCACCGTCGGGCTCTTGGCGATACCCGGCGGCCTCGCCGATCGTCTTGTCGTCGGTGATCTCGCGTAGCGCGGCGAGCGCGAGATCACGCGCACCCAGCAATTCGGGATCGGGCAGCTCGGGATCCGGCACGTCGAGGTCCGGCGCCGGAGAGTCCGTCACCGGGGCATCCGTCGCCTCGGACTCGGGCACCGGGGCGTCGGCCACCGGGGCGTCGGGCAACTCGGACTCAGGCGTCGAGTTCATCGGCGACCTTGCGCAGGACCGCGGCGATCTTCTTGCTGTGCGAGCTGCTCGGGTAGCGACCGCGGCGCAGATCCCCGCCCATGCCGTCGAGCAGCTTGACGAGGTCTTCGACGATGATCGCCATGTCGTCGGCCGGCTTGCGCTGTGCCTTCGACAGGCTCGGCGGTGCCTCGAGAACGCGCACCGACAGCGCCTGCAGGCCGCGCTTGCCGTCCGCAACCCCGAACTCCAGGCGTGTGCCGGGCTTGGGGGCGGGCGTTCCCGCGGGGAGTGCGGTGGCGTGCAGGAAGACGTCTTCGCCATCATCGGTGGAGATGAAGCCGAAGCCCTTCTCCTCGTCGAAGAACCTGACCTTGCCGGTGGGCATCGTGAACTACCTCGTTGCGTCTGGCACCCGCGGGCGCTGAAGAATCCGGGGAAACCCCCGACATCCCAGCCTACGGCACCACTTCCCGACGTGCGCGATCAATACCAGCGCCGCGCCCACTAGGCTCGGACGAATGAGCACGTCTCCCGATTCTTCGCAGGTGCCGCCTGGCCGCGCCGAACGCATCCTCGCGTTCATGTCGCTCGGAATCGCGCTCCTGTCGATCGTCTGCTTCTTCGCGATCATCATCGGCACCTGGTCGGGCATGACAATTGAGGACTTCTCGTCGGGAATCTGGCCGCTCGTCGCCATCCTGCCGAACATCGGGCTTCCGCTCGCGTTCGTGCTCATCATCACGCTCCTCGTCATCACCTGGGTGCGCCGCAAGCGCGCGAATCAGGCTTCGTCTTGAGCCGACGATGACAGAGGGAACGAGGGAGCTCGCCGCGTGCCTCGCGACCCTCGATGACTCGGAGTTCGCCGCCCTGCTCGCGGCACGGGGAGTCTCGCCCACTGCCGCCTGGCGCGATTACTTCGACGCCG
>CAYZEL010000131.1:0-6571 GCA_964477515.1 uncultured Microbacterium sp. | reverse complement strand
CGCGTCCGACCTCTTCTACGAGCGGGGCATCCACGCGGTCGGCGTCGACACGATCGCCGAGGCGGCGGGCGTCACCAAGAAGACGCTCTACGACCGGTTCGGGTCGAAGGAGGCGCTCGTCGTCTCGTATCTGCAGCATCGCGACGAGAGGTGGCGGGCGCACGTCGACGCGAGCCTCGGGCGCGGCCCGGAGCCCGGAACCGATCGTGTCCTCGCGGTTTTCGACGCCGCGATCTCGTGGTCGGACGAGAACAGCCCCAAGGGATGCAGCGCGATCAACGCGCGTGCCGAGATCGGCGACGGCCACGACGGCAACCCGGTATTCCCCGAGGTCGCGCGGCAGAAGACCTGGATGCTCGACCGGTTCGCCTCGCTCTGCCGCGAGGCGGGGGTCGCCGCGTCCGACGACATGGCCCGTCGGCTCATGCTGCTCTACGAGGGAGCGATCGTCACGGTCGGCATGGAGACGTTCTCGCACCCCTTCGAGCTCGCCCGCGACGTCGCGCGTACGTTGCTGGGGGGTGCCGAGGCGGGTGTTGTCGCGCCCTAGACTCGACCGCATGACCGCGTCGACACCCGAAATCGAAGCCGACCGCCAACGGCTCATCGCCCTCATCTCGGACGAGGCGGTGTTCCACGGTGACTTCACGCTCTCGAGCGGCAAGCAGGCCAACTACTACGTCGATATGCGCAAGCTGACGCTCGACCACCGCGCCGCCCCCGCGATCGGCCGCATCATGCTCGACCTGATCGCCGACATCCCGGACGTCGCATCCGTCGGCGGGCTGACCCTCGGCGCCGATCCGATCGCGAACGCGATCCTGCACGAGTCGGTACACGCGGGGCGCCCGCTCGACGCCTTCGTCGTGCGCAAGGAGCCGAAGGACCATGGCCGTGGTCGCCAGATCGAGGGAGCGGATGTCTCGGGCAAGCGTGTCGTCGTCGTCGAAGACACCTCGACCACGGGGCAGTCGGCGCTCAAGGCCGTCGAGGCGCTGCGCCGTGAGGGCGCGGAGGTCGTCGCGGTCGCCGTGATCGTCGACCGTGCCACGGGGGCGCAGGCCGCGGTCGAGGCCGCGGGCCTCGAATGGCGCGCGGCCATCGGCCTGGCCGACCTGGGTCTCGACCCGCAGTAGAGGCCTGTCGCGCCTCAGTCTCGGTCGTCGCGGTCGCGGTCGCCTCGGCTCCGCCACAGAGCGACGAGGAACGTCACCAGGCTGCCGCCGACGATCAGTATCGACACGGCGAAGATCAGGTCCCGTTGCGACATGGGTGCTCCTAGGGTCGACGCCCCGCGGCGGCCTCGGTGACGATCCGGGCGATCCGGCCCGCCCGGGTCTCGGGGCGCTTGGCACTGGCGATCTGGGTCAGACCGAAGATCCGCACGGACTTCGGGAACGAATCCCACGCGGCCCGCGCCTCGGGCACGGCATCGAGCGCCGCAGCGAACTCGGGCGGCTCGATCAGCGCCTCCGGCCCATCGAGCATCGTCCACGTCCCGTTCGCCTTGGCGACCTCGATCGCACGGATGCCGGCGGCCTCGAGGAGTCCGGACGCCTCCAGGATCTCTATCCGAGCCTTGTTGGTGCCCGCCCACCCACTGCTCGCGCGCCGCGGAGCGAACCACAGACCGGATGTCTCGGCGTCGAATACGCGAACCGGCCCGTCGATCCAGCCGAAACAGAGCGCCTGACGGATCGCGTCTTCGTACGGGATGTGGAGGTGAGCGAAGCCCGGGCGGCCGCGGACGAGCCACGCACCCGTCGAATCCGCATGGTTCGCGGCCAGCCAGGCGCGCCATGTGGCTGCATCCGCTGCCCGCACCCGCTCGCCCTCATCCAGCACACCCATGCCGCGACCATACCGCCGCGCTCAGACATCCGAAACGGGAGCCGACCGTGCCGGGTGGGCGTCAGATGACCTCGGGCAGCTCGGTCTCGGCGGGCTCTGCGGAGACGAGGTCGGCGACCGAGTCGAGTACCTCGTCGGGTCGGAACGGATACCGCTCGATCTCGGCGGTGTCGCTGATGCCCGTGAGGACGAGCACCGTGTGCAGGCCCGCCTCGATCCCGGCGACGATGTCGGTGTCCATGCGGTCGCCGATCATCCCCGTCGTCTCGGAGTGCGCCCCGATGCGGTTGAGGGCGGACCGGAACATCATCGGGTTCGGCTTGCCGACGACGTAGGGCTCCTTGCCGGTCGCCTTGGTGATGAGGGCGGCGAAGGCGCCCGTCGCGGGGACGACTCCCGAGGGTGTCGGGCCGGTGGCATCCGGGTTCGTCACGATGAACCGCGCACCCGCGTTGATGAACCGGATGGCCTTGGTGATGGCCTCGAACGAGTACTGCCGCGTCTCTCCGACGACGACGTAGTCGGGCTGCGATTCGGTGATGATGTACCCGGCCTCGTGCAGCGCGGTCGTCAGCCCCGCCTCTCCGATCACGAACGCCGTGCCGCCGGGCAACTGGGACGCGAGGAAGTCCGCGGTGGCGAGGGCAGAGGTCCAGATGCGGTCCTCGGGCACGTCCAACCCCGAGGCGCGCAGACGGGCGCTGAGGTCGCGCGGCGTGAAGATCGGGTTGTTGGTCAGCACGAGAAACGGGGTGCCCTGGTTGCGCCACTGCTCGAGCAGCTCGGCCGCGCCGGGGACGGGCCGGTTCTCGTGCACGAGCACGCCGTCCATGTCGGTCAGCCAGCACTCGATATCGGACCTCGTGCGAGTGAGGATGCGGTCTGCGGCCATGTCGCCAGCCTAGGCCGTGAGGCGGGACGGACGCTTCGCGAATGCGCGCCGCGCGCGGCGCGTCGCCACCCGGGCGTTGGGTGCGCGGCGGCGCGCGTCGTACTGTCGAGACATGAGCGCCCGACGCGACCAGTGGAACCCGACATCCCTCCCCTCGCAGGCGGGTCGCGTGTTTCTCGTGACCGGCTCGAACGCGGGGCTCGGGTACTTCGCCAGCGAACAACTCGCCCGCGCCGGGGCGCACGTCGTCATGTCGGGACGTAACCCGAACCGTCTGGCCGCGGCTCGCGCCGCGATCGGCAGACGGGTCCCGGATGCCTCGGTCGAGACGTTGTTGCTCGACACCAGCAATCTGGGTTCGGTGCGTGCTGCCGCGGCATCCGTCGGCGGTCGAGATCGCCTCGACGGGGTTCTGCTGAATGCCGGAATCGTGCACCCACCGCGCACGCGCGAGCTGACGGGGGACGGCAACGAGCTCGTGCTCGCGACGAACGTGCTCGGCCACTTCGCGCTCGCCGGGGCATTGCTGCCCGTACTCGAGCGCGCCGGCACGTCCGCGCGGATGGTGTGGCTCGGTAGCCTGTCGACCGCGATGGGCACCTACGACCCCGTCGATCCGCAGCTCGAAGAGAACTACTCGCCGTGGCGTGCATACGTGCAGTCGAAGGTCATCGTGCAGGCGCTCGGCTTCGAGGCCGACCGGCGGCTGCGCTCCCGGGGTTTCGCGGTGCGCAGCCTGGTCGCGCACCCGGGCTATTCGGTCAGCGGCCGGACCCCCGGCATCCGGGGAGTCAACGAACCGACCCGCCGATCGCGCTTCGTCGACAACCTGCAGGCCGCGGTGACACAGTCGAAGGAGCACGGGGCTTGGGCGCCGGTGCGTGCGCTCATCGATCCGGACGCCGAGGGCGGGACGTTCTGGGGGCCGAAGGGCGGACTGAAGGGCATCCCCCGACCCGCACGCCCGGCCGCCCTCACGTCCGACCCCGAGCGGGGGGCGCGGTTGTGGGCCTTCTGCGAAGAGGTCACCGCGGTGCAGTGGCCCTCGTATCGCAAGACGTCGCGCCGGCGGTCAGGCCGATAGCCACACGGCGAGAGCGGCGCCCTCGGGAAGTGCGATCGGCCCGTCGCGACCGTCGAGGACCGCGCGCGACACGACCCGGACGGTCGCCCCGACCTCGATGCCCTGTTGCTCGAGGTGGCGCAGCAGGGGAGCGTCCCGATCGCTCACGCGCAGGACTCGCCCCTCGTGGCCGGGTGCCGCGTGGGCGAGCAGCACGAAATCGACGCGTTCGACGCTGCCGTCCTCATCCGGGATCGCATCGCCGTGCGGGTCGAATCGCGGGCGTCCGAGTCGCTCGTCGATCTTGTCGAGCAGGCGGCCGCTGATCGTGTGCTCCAGGACCTCGGCCTCGTCGTGGACCTCGTCCCAGCCGTAACCGAACTCGCGCACGAGCCAGGTCTCGATCAGACGATGGCGACGGATGATCCCGCTCGCGCGCATGCGGCCCGCATCCGTCAGCGTCACCGGACCGTAGGGGCGGTGGGAGACGAGACCCTGAGCGGCGAGCTTCTGCACCATCTCCGTCACGCTCGAGGGGGCGAGTCCGAGTTCGCCCGCGAGCTGCGACGGGGTGATCTGGCGCTCCTGCCACTCGGTGTGGTGGTAGATCGCCTTGAGGTAGTCGTCGACCACGGCGCTCGGGGGTGCCATTGCCTCAGGGTATCGTCCGCCGATGACGACGACGTCAGGCGCCGGTGAAGACGAGGAACAGAAGCACCGCATTGAGCGTCACCAGGAACACGCAGGCGATGACGCCTCCGACCGTCGTGATCGGGCGATAGCGGAACTCGCCCAGGGTGCGACGCTGGGCGGTCAGCACCACGAGGGGGATGAGGGCGAAGGGGATCCCGAACGAGAGCACGACCTGGCTGAGGACGAGGGCGAACGTCGGATCGAACCCCGCGCCGAGGATCAGCAGGGCCGGGATGAGCGTCACCAGGCGGCGGACGAGCAGCGGCACGCGCACACGCAGCAGGCCGCTCATGATCTCGGCGCCCGCGTACGCGCCGACCGACGTCGACGCCAGGCCCGAGGCGAGCAGGCCGACCGCGAACAGGGTTGCGACGAGGGGGCCGAGCCCGTCCCGGAGCGCGGCGTAGGCGCCCTCGAGGCTGTCGGTGCCGGGCACTCCGGCGAGGTTGGCCGCGGCGAGCAAGAGGATGCAGAGATTGACCGTTCCCGCGATGATCATGGCGATCGAGACATCCCATCGCGTCGCACGCAGCAGGCGCGCCGTGCCGACCCCGCGCAGCTCCGCGAGTTCGTCACCCGCGTGCCGCGTCGGGGCGGGGACCGGGCCGCTCTCGCCGGTCGCGCGCGGCGGGGCGAAGCGGTCGCGCGAGAGCGCGGAGTGGGCGTAGATCGCGTGGGGCATGATCGTGGCGCCGAGGATGGATGCCGCCAGCAGCACCGAACCGGCATCCTCGAACCGGGGCACCAGGCCCCCGACGATCCCGGCGGGGTCCGGAGGTCCGACGAAGACGCCCGCGGTGAAGCCGACCGCGATGATGACCATGAGCGCGATGACGGCGTTCTCGAACGGCCGGGCGCCCCGCTTGGACTGCACGAGCAGCAGGCCGATCGAGACGACTCCCGTGATGACACCGCCCCAGATCAGGGGGATGCCGAAGAGCAGATTGAGCGCGACCGCGCCGCCGATCACCTCGGCGACATCCGTGGCCATCGCCACGAGCTCCGCCTGCAGCCAATACGCGCGGCGCGCCCACCGGTTGCGCAGGCGTCGACCGAGCACCTCGGGCAGGCTCTCGCCCGTCACGATGCCGAGCTTGGCCGAGAGGTACTGGATCAGCCAGGCCATGACGTTGCCGATCACGACGACCCAGACGAGGAGGTAGCCGTACTGGGCACCCGCGGTCATGTTGCTCGCGACGTTGCCGGGATCGAGGTAGGCGACGCCCGCGACGAGCGCGGGGCCGATCAGCCACGCGACCTTGGGCGTGCTGAGGGCCTCCCCTGTCCTACGCGTCGTCGTCGAATTCTTCGGCACATCGAAACCTTAGCGATATTTCGGCTCACCGAAAAGTAGATCTGATTGCCGAGTGCACGGCTTCCGCCCGAGCGCGCGGCTTCGGCACGGTGTGGAACCCGTGCGCTCGGCGCGAAGTCGTGCGCTCGCGCCGGGTAGCCGCGGGAGGCGCGGCGGACCCGAGACGTCGCCCCGGATACGCTGGCCCGGTGACCGACGAACTCGCGCCCGAGACGGAACCCGCCGCGGAGCCCGCCGGGATGACGGTCGGGGTCGGGCCGTGGCCGGGTGGACCGGACGCCTGGCCGGACGATCCGCGGTTCGATCCGGTCCTGCTCGCCGAGGGTGACCGGCGGAACGTCGTCGATGCGTACCGGTATTGGTCGATGGACGCGATCATCGCGGACCTGGACGAGCGGAGGCATCCGTTCCACGTCGCGATCGAGAACTGGCAGCACGACATGAACATCGGATCGATCGTCCGCACCGCCAATGCGTTCCTCGCCGAGGCCGTGCACATCATCGGCCGCCGTCGCTGGAACCGCCGCGGCGCGATGGTGACCGACCGCTACCAGCACGTGATCCATCACGAGGACGTCGCGGCGTTCGCCGCGTGGGCGTCCGAGCGCGACCTGCCCATCGTCGCGATCGACAACGTCGAGGGGTCGGTCGCCCTCGACCGATCCGATCTGCCCGAGCGCTGCATCCTGATCTTCGGGCAGGAGGGACCGGGGCTCTCGCCCGAGGCGCTCGCCGCGGCATCCTCCGTCTGCGAGAT
>CAYZEL010000130.1:0-6578 GCA_964477515.1 uncultured Microbacterium sp. | reverse complement strand
TCCACGAGTGGAAGACGTGGCCGCGGTCGTCGGCGCGGACGCGCGCGTCGGCGGCAGGGTCGGGGGTCGGGGCGGTCACGAGTCGAATCCCAGACCGAGCGCGTCCAGGGTCTTCAGCAGCAGGTTGCGGCGACCGCCGTTGTGGTCGGCGCGGTCGAGTGCCCAGCGTGTCAGGTTGATGCCGAGCGCGGCGGCGGGCTCGGGCGGAAACGGCAGCGGGCGCTTACGCACCATGTCGAGCCGGGTGCGCTCGGTGTCGGCGCCCTCGAGCAGGTCGAGCATGACCTCGCCGGCGAACCGGGATGCGCCGACTCCGAGCCCCGTGAAGCCCGCCGCGTAGGCGATCCGACCCTCGCGGGCCGTTCCGTAGAACGCGCAGAACTGCGTCGACGTGTCGATCGCACCCGCCCACTTGTGAGTGAACGTCAGGCCGTCGAGCTGCGGGAACGTTGTGAAGAAGTGGCTCCCGAGGGTCTGGTAGCTGGTCGGGCGGTTCTCGTAGGCCGGGCGGACCGCGCGACCGTAGTGGTACACCGCGTCGTATCCGCCGAACAGGATGCGGTTGTCGGCGCTCAAGCGGTAGTAGTGGAACTGGTTGGCCAGGTCGCTGAGACCCTGCCGGTCGTCCCATCCGATCGAGGTCAACTGCTCGGTGCTGAGCGGCTCGGTCATGAGGACGTAGTCGTACACGGGGACCGTCATGAGGCGGTTGCGTGTGAGGAGCGCCGGAAAGACATTCGTCGCGAGCACGATCCGCGGTGCGCGGATCGCACCGGACGCCGTCACGAGGCACACGCGCCCGTCGGCGTCGGCCGGGTCGATCCGCTTGACGAGCGAGTGCTCGAAGATCTCGATCCCCTGCTCGCTCGCGACGCGGGCGAGTTCGGACGCGAGCTTCCCGGGGTGCACGAGGGCCGTCGAGTGCTTCTCCCACACCCCGCCGAGGTACGTGGGGGAGTGCACGGACGCGCGCACCTGCCGCTCGTCCAGGCGGACGACCTCGTCGCCCTCGCCGCGGGACGCCGCATCCACGACCCAGTCGTCGAGCCAGTCGAGCTGGTGCTCCTCCACCGCGACGCCCATCGAGCCGACCCGCTCGAAGTCCGCATCCACCCCCCACTCGCACAGATCGGACTGGATGGCGTCGAGATTCTCGAGCCCCAGGCGTTCGAGTTCGTCGAGCTGATCGGGCCACCGCGCGAGTCCGTTCTCGCGGCCGTGGGTCAGGCTCGCCTCGCAGAATCCGCCGTTGCGGCCCGAGGCGGCCCATCCGATCTCGCGCGCCTCGACCAGCGCGATCCGCGCACCCGGATTGCGGCGTCGAGCCAGCAGCGCCGTCCACAGGCCCGTGTACCCGCCGCCCACGACCACCAGGTCGGCGCGGTGTTCGCCCGTGAGTGTCGGGTGCGCCGGGCGAGGGGTCAGGTCATCGAGCCAGAAAGAGCTCTGCCGGGTGCCCGCGAGGGCGTGCCGGACGACGGATGCGGGGGGCTTCTGGCGCTCGAAGACGGTCGATCCCACGGGTATCACCCTTTCCGGGAGTGGCTATCGCCCCATCCTCGCGGGTCCGCGGTGCCGCGTCGACCCGCGCTTCTGCCCGGAACGCGTCGACTACGGAGCGGGCGAGGGGTTCGAGAGCGCGACCGGGGCGCCGCGGACCCCGGTGATGGCCGCCTCGACCACCGCCGACGCCAGGGCGTCGATCACGGCTTCCGGCTGCCACTGCAGCGGGCCGTGGACCGCGATCTCGGCGAAGCCGTGTACCGTCGCCCAACACGCCCACTCGGCGTGGGGGCGCCGTCCCGGATCGAGGGCGCCCGCGTCACGCATCGCATCCAGCGCGTCGAGGAGCAGCTGGAACGGGGGCACGACCTCGTCGTCGAGCGTGACGATCCCGGCGCTCGGCTGCTCGTCCTGCACGGCGAAGGCGAGGCTGAACCAGCCGCGCTCGGCGCGTGCGAAGTCGATGTAAGCCAGCCCGATGCGGCGCAGTCGCTCGATCGCGGCTTCGGCGGGGGAGAGGTCGGTGGGCGCCTCGTCGATGCGGGCACGGATGGCCCGGGCCAGGGCGAGCTGAGCCTCGGCGGCCACCGCGCGCAGCAGATCGCGGCGATCCGCGAAGTGTCGATAGGCTGCGTTGGGGGACACTCCGACTGCGCGGGTCGCCTCGCGCATCGTGACGGCATCCGGTCCCCCCGCCCGCGCGCGCTGCAGGCCCTCCTCGACGAGTGCGTGTCGGAGGTCACCGTGATGATAGGTGCGCGCCGCGGAAGGCCGTGCTCTTGCCATTGCGTCCGAAATGTCCGGTGTGTACCGTGTGATCACGGGATGTGAACGGTGTACACATCCACGATAGTCCTCCTCGGCGGATCCGCCGACATCTGACGAAGGAAACCGCATGACCGTGCCCGTCGCCTCTCCGAGCCAGCGCACATTGCCGAGTCAGCGGACGGTGCGGGCGTTCTATCAGGTGCTCGCGAACACCGCGATCGCGAACGTCACCTCGAGCTACCTGTGGTGGGCGCTCACCTTCTGGGCCTACCTCGAGACGCGGTCGGTGCTCGCGACCGCCATCATCGGCGGTTCGTACATGCTTCTGGTCGCCGTCTTCGGCGTCGTGTTCGGGGTCATCGTCGACCGAACCAAGAAGAAGGCCGTGATGGTGCTGTCGAGTACGATCACGCTCGTCACGTACCTGCTCGCCGGTGCACTCTACCTGTCGTTCCCCGAGAGCGTGTTGGTCGACTGGGGCGGACCCTGGTTCTGGGTGTTCGCGGGCGTGATCCTGATCGGCGGAGTGGTCGAGAATCTGCGCAACATCGCCCTCTCGACCACGGTGACCTTGCTCGTTCCCGCCGATCGACGAGACCGCGCGAACGGGCTCGTCGGCGCCGTGCAGGGCATCGCCTTCATGGTCACGAGCGTCTTCTCAGGCCTGTCCGTCGGGCTGCTGGGCATGGGCTGGACCGTCGTGATCGCGATCGTCGCCACCGCGATCGCGCTCTGCCACCTCTTCTTCGTGCCGATCCCCGAGCGTGGCATCGCCCACGTCGAGGGGGCACCGAAGGACTTCGGCTTTCGCGGGGTCATCCCGGCGATCGTGGTCGTGCCCGGCCTGCTCGCCCTCATCCTGTTCTCGACGTTCAACAATCTCGTCGGCGGAGTGTTCATGGCCCTGATGGACCCCTACGGCCTGACGCTGTTCTCGGTCGAGGTGTGGGGCGTCGTCCTCGGGATCACGAGCATCGGCTTCATCATGGGTGGAGCGCTCGTCGCGAAGTTCGGCCTCGGCAAGAACCCCGTGCGCACGATGTTGCTCGTGAACGTCGGAATCGCCCTGCTCGGCATGACGTTCGCGATCCGCGAGTGGTGGTGGCTGTACGCCATCGGAGTCCTCGTGTTCATGTGTCTGATGCCGATCGCCGAGGCCGCCGAGCAGACGATCATCCAGCGGGTCGTGCCCTTCGAGAAACAGGGGAGCGTGTTCGGATTCGCCGCGAGCATCGAGTCCGCCGCGGCACCGCTGTCGTCGTTCCTGATCGGCCCGCTCGCGCAGTTCTGGCTGATCCCGTTCATGAACACGCAGGCCGGTCAGGACTCCCTCGGGTGGCTGCTCGGCCCGGGTCAGGCTCGAGGCATCGCTCTGGCCTTCGTCGCCGCGAGCGCGGTACTGCTGGTCGTCGTGCTCCTCGCCTTCGTCTCGAAGCCGTACCGTCGGCTGACGGCGGCATACGCGGATGCGCCGCCCTCGATCACGACACAGGACGACTCGGCACCGGACGCCGGTGTCATGCCCGAGATGGACGTCACGCACCTGCCCGCGCCGTAGACTCGGGCCCTATGGCCGCGGGCGCAGTAATCCACACGTTCGCGGTGCAACTGGCCGATGTCGACCGCGGTGTCTACGACGAAGTGATGCTGCGCGTTGCGAGGCATCCGTCCGAAACCGACGCGTACATGATGACGCGCGTGCTGGCGTACCTGCTCGAGTTCGAAGAGGGCATCGCCTTCAGCGAGGGGATCTCGTCGACGGAAGAGCCCGCCGTGTTGGTCCGAGACATGACCGGTCGCATCACGGCGTGGATCGAGATCGGTGCGCCGGATGCGGCACGCCTGCACTATGGCAGCAAGCTCGCGGACCGCACGACCGTGTACACCCACCGCGACCCCGCGAAGGTGCTCTCCGCGCTGTCGGGGAAGCCGATCCACCGCGCAGACACGATCGCCCTGCACAGCTTCGACCCCGGCTTCATCGACGCAGCAGTGGCCGTGGTCGCGCGCCGGAACGCGATGACGCTGTCGGTCACCGAGCGCCAGCTCTACCTCGAACTCAACGGCGCCACGATGACGTCAGCGGTCCACGACCACCCGCTGGTGTAGAGGCCGGCTAGCGGTTCTTCACCCGCGTCACGGCGTCGGTGTTCTCGACGCGCGAGCTCGCCGCCCTCTTGTCGGCCTTGGCCGTGCGCTTCTCCTTGAGGGTCTTGGAGGCTGCGGTCTTGCCACTTTCTTTACGCGCGGACTTGTCACCCATGGACGTGCTCCTTCGAGAGCCGCGGTGACCCTGTGGGGCTGACGTTACACGTCGGCGGTGCGAATCGAGGCGGGAGCGAATCAGACCGGCAGAAAGTACTCACGCGCGAGCGGCGCGACCTCGAGCCCGTCCGCGTCCGCGCGGGTGATCCAGCGCAGCTCGGCGATCTCTGCCGCGACGACGGGGCTCTGGGCGCCGATGTCGGCGGAGAACACATCCGCCACCACCTCGAACCCCGGCTCGTTCGCGGCGGCGGCGGTGAACTCGCCGAGCGGTCGCAGGTGTTCGGGCTTGATTCGGATGCCGACTTCTTCCGCGAGCTCTCGGCTGAGCGTCTCGGCCGCTGTCTCGCCCGGCTCGGGCTTGCCGCCGGGTTGCATGAACGCGGTCGTTCCCGCCTTGCGGACCACGAGCAGGCGGCCCTCGTCATCGGTGATGACGGCGGCCGAGACGCGGATGCTGCGGGTCGGTGATGCGGCGGAGGTCACGGCGTCATCGTCCCACACCGCCGGCGCGAGCCACGTCCCGACGTAGAATCGCGTGTGCCCGACGAGACATCCGCAACACCCGAACTGCCGGGCGCCCCCGGGGCGCCGAGTGGCATCGACCCCGCGGATCTCGCGATCACCCTGAAGGTCCTCGCGGGGATGTCGGACGTCGATCAGACGCATCCCGACTACGTGGCCGTTCGCCAGGCGACGGCCGCGATGTTCAAGGCGGTCAAGAAGGTGCGCCGCCGCGAGATCCGCGATGCCATCGCGCAGGCCGACCGCGAGGTCGTCGCGGCGACCGCGACGGGCGCGCCGGATCGGATCGACGACGAGACCCGTGGCATCCCGATCAGCACCGCCACGACCGCGCCGACCGCGGGAACCTTGATCAAGGCACGCGGCTGCTACATCTGCAAGAAGCCATATACGGTCGTGGATGCCTTCTACCACCAGCTGTGCCCCGACTGCGCGGCCATGAGTCACGAGAAGCGCAATGCCCGCACCGACCTGACCGGCAGGCGCGCGCTCCTGACGGGTGGCCGCGCGAAGATCGGCATGTACATCGCGCTGCGGCTCCTGCGCGACGGCGCGCACACCACGATCACGACGCGCTTCCCCCGCGACGCCGTGCGGCGCTTCAGCAGCCTGCCGGACTCGGCCGAGTGGATCGACCGCCTCAAGATCGTCGGAATCGACCTGCGCGACCCCGCCCAGGTGATCGGGCTGGCCGACGACGTCGCCGCGGCCGGAACCCTCGACATCCTGATCAACAACGCCACGCAGACCGTGCGGCGCTCGCCCGGGGCCTATCAGCCGCTCGTCGACGCCGAACTGGCACCGCTACCGGATGGTCCGCTGCCCGAGCTGATCACCTTCGGGCACACGAACGACCCCCATCCCCAGGCGCTCGAACGCTCGGTGACAGCGCATCCGATCCTCGCGGCGGCGGCGTCGCGCGCGGAGGAGCTCACCGAGCAGGCGATGGCGGCGGGCTCCAGCTCTCTCGAGCGTCTCGCCGCGGGCACGGCGATCGACGCCGGGGGGCTCCTTCCCGATCTCGATCACATCAACTCGTGGACGCAGCGCGTGGACCAGGTCGATCCGCTCGAGATGCTCGAGGTGCAACTGGCGAACACCACGGCGCCGTTCCTGCTCGTCTCGAGGCTGCGTCCCGCGCTCGCCGCCAGCCCCGCACCGCGGACGTACATCGTGAACGTCAGCGCGATGGAAGGGGTCTTCGGACGCGGCTACAAGGGCCCGGGGCATCCGCACACCAACATGGCCAAGGCCGCCGTCAACATGCTGACGCGCACGAGCGCGCGTGAGATGTTCGAGACCGACGGAATCCTGATGACGAGCGTCGACACCGGCTGGATCACCGACGAGCGCCCGCACCCCACCAAGGTGCGCCTCGCGGAAGAGGGGTTCCACGCGCCGCTCGACCTGGTCGACGGGGCCGCGCGCGTGTACGACCCGATCGTGCGCGGCGAGGCGGGCGAGGAGTTGTTCGGCGTCTTCCTGAAGGACTACGCGCCCGGCGCCTGGTGAGCCGG
>CAYZEL010000129.1:0-6603 GCA_964477515.1 uncultured Microbacterium sp. | reverse complement strand
CCTAAAGACTTAGGTGTTAAAGCGGAAGTGCATGACGTCGCCGTCCTGCACCACGTACTCCTTGCCCTCGATCCGGAGCTTGCCCTCGGTCCGGCAAGCGGCCTCGGCCTTGAGCGCCAGCAGGTCCTCCACCCGGATGACCTCGGCCTTGATGAAGCCCTTCTCGAAGTCGGTGTGGATGACGCCGGCCGCCTGCGGACCCTTCCAGCCCTTGCCGATCGTCCACGCGCGCGACTCCTTCGGGCCCGCGGTCAGGTACGTCTGCAGTCCGAGCGTGTCGAAGCCGATGCGGGCGAGCTGGTCGATGCCGGACTCTTCCTGACCCGTCGATGCGAGCAGCTCGGCGGCGTCCTCGGGGTCGAGGCCGATCAGCTCCGACTCGATCTTCGCGTCGAGGAACACAGCGCGCGCCGGGGCGACCAGGGCTTCGAGCTCGGCCAGGCGAGCGGCATCCGTCAGCACAGCCTCGTCGACATTGAAGACGTAGATGTAGGGCTTCGACGTCATCAGCCCGAGTTCCTTGATCGCCGCGAGGTCGAGCCCCGAGTGCGACAGCAGGACGCCGCGCTCGAGGGCATCCTTCGCCGCGTTCGCCGCCTCGAGCACGGCCGGGTCGGCCTTCTTGCCCTTGACCTCCTTCTCGAGGCGCGGGATCGCCTTCTCGAGCGTCTGCAGGTCGGCGAGCATCAGCTCGGCGTTGATGGTCTCGAGGTCGTTCTTCGGGTTGACCGCGCCCTCGACGTGCACGACGTCGTCGTCGGTGAAGCCGCGGACGACCTGCGCGATCGCGTCGGCCTCGCGGATGTTGGCGAGGAACTGGTTGCCGAGCCCCTCCCCCTCGCTCGCGCCGCGCACGATGCCCGCGATGTCGACGAACGACACCGTGGCGGGCAGGATGCGCTCGCTGCCGAAGATCTCGGCGAGCTTCGTCAGCCGCGGGTCGGGAAGGCTCACGACCCCGACGTTCGGCTCGATCGTCGCGAACGGATAGTTTGCCGCGAGCACGTCGTTCTTGGTCAGGGCGTTGAAGAGGGTGGACTTGCCGACGTTGGGCAGGCCGACGATGCCGATAGTGAGAGCCACGGGCATCGAGTCTACGGCGGTGCGCCGGGTGCTTCCTCCGGGCGCTCTGCGTCAGGCGCCGCGGACGGACCGGAACGCGTGCGTCACGTACGGCATCTCGATCGATCCGTCGGTCGCGGGCGACGGATGCTGCGCGATGTGATCCGCGACTTCGCCCTCGATGCGCGCTCGCTCGGCGGGCTCGGCCGTGATGACGTAACTGCGCGAGCGCACCATCTCGAGGACTGTCTCGGGAGACATCCGTCGCGACCACGCCCACTCGCGGCGCTCGAGCCCCGCGAACGGCGAGGCGACCCGGGGACCGCCGTCGGCGATGAGCTGCTCGGCGTTGCTGCCGTGCATGATCTCGGTCAGCCGCGCGACCCACGGCTCGCGCTCGTCGCGGATGTTCCAGACCAGGCCGAGCACACCGCCGGGCCTGAGGACGCGGCCGATCTCGGAGGACCCTGCGTCGGGATCGACCCAGTGCCACGCCTGGCCGAGCACGACGGCGTCGACGAATGCACCGGGTAGCGGCATCCGCTCCGCCGTGCCCTCGACGGCCCGCACCTCGGGGAGCCCGGCGCGGAGTTGCTCGAGCATCGCGGGATCCGGATCGACCGCTACGACCTCGGCCCCGAGTGCGACCACGGCGCGGGTGAGCTTGCCGGTCCCGGCACCGACGTCGGCGACTCGGAGCGGCATGCGCGATGAGACGGGCTCGAGCATCCACTCCACCGCCGCGGCCGGGTACTCGGGGCGGCCGGCCTCGTAGGTGGCGGCAGCCCGCCCGAACGACGTCGACATCTGCTCGCTATCGGCCATATGGCGAGCCTATGCGGGGACCCGGGAACATCGGCGACCGCCCGGCGGCGTCGACGAGCGAACATCCCGAAGGAGAAACCGGGCCTCGACAGTCCCACGACGCCTGACCGACGCTCACGTGCCCCATCGCACCTTCGTGATGTTCGCCCGCCCATCGATACACCGAAACGCCGAGCCTGGCCACCGAACACGGCGCGCCTCCCCCGCCCCCGGCATCGGCCGCGCGAGGGTGGGGTCGTGCCCCTGGATTTCACCGCCATCGACTTCGAGACGGCGAATTCCAGCCCCGCATCCGCCTGCGCCGTCGGTTTGGTACGGGTCCGTGCCGGTCGCGTCGTCGCGAAGGCGGGGTGGCTGATCCGGCCGCCGGCGGGCCACGACGAGTTCAATCCGTTCAACACCCGGATCCACGGCATCCGGGTCGAGGATGTCGCGGGCGCCGCCGAGTGGACGGACCAGCTCGACGCCCTGTGCGCCTTCGCCGGCGCCGACGTGCTCGTCGCCCACAACGCGGGGTTCGACATGAACGTGCTGCGCCGGGCCTGTGCCGCAACCGGCGACGAATGCCCGCCCTACCGGTACCTCGTCACCCTGCAGCTCGCGCGCAAGTCCTATGTGCTCGACTCGTACCGCCTGCCGCTGGCCGCCGCCGAGGCCGGCTTCTCGGATTTCGCCCACCATGACGCCACGGCGGATGCCGAGGCCTGTGCCCACATCGTCATCGACACCGCGCGGCGATCCGGGGCGACGGATGTCTCGCACCTGGCCGAGCTCGCGGGCATCAAGGTCTCTCGGCTCGCGCCGGCGGGCCCGGCGCCCGTGTCGGCCGGACCGACGTTCGCGCCCATGGTCCTCGAAGCCGCCGTCGCCTGACAACCGACGTCCGACGCCTGGCACCTGGCTTCCGGGCCAGCACCGGCGCGGCCAGCGGCCGATGTCGCAGCCCCCTGCGACCATGAGCGCATGGACATCCTGATCCTTCCCCTGCTGCTCGCGGCACTCGTCGTCGGCGTACTCCTCGGCTGGATCGCGCGCGGTTCGCGCGCCCGAAACGACCTCGCCGCGCTCCGGGCCCGCGCGACCGGGGCCGAATCCCTGGTCACGGGACTGCGCGAACAACTTCAGCTGCAGCGCGGGGCGGACGCCGAGCGTGCCGAACGGGAGCGACGCGACCAGGCGGTGCTGCGCGCCCTCGCGCCGGTGCAGGATTCACTGGATCGGATGCAGCGGCAGGTGAGCGACCTCGAGCGCGAACGCGGCGCCCAATACGGAGCGATCGCGGCGCAGCTGCGGCAATCCCTCGAGTCCGACGAGCAGCTCCGCCGCACGACGGAGTCCCTCGCGGGCGCGCTCCGCTCGAACGGCACTCGCGGCGTCTGGGGCGAAACGGCGCTCCGCCGCGTGGTCGAAGCCGCCGGCCTCACCCGACACGTCGACTTCACGATCCAGACCTCGGTGACGACGGATGCCGGAACAGGCCGACCCGACATGGTGATCCGCCTCCCCGGCGGCGCGTCGGTGCCGGTCGACGCGAAGGTTCCGCTCGATGCGTACCTCGAGGCATCCGCGATCCCGATCACCGCCACGGGCGAGCAGGCCGAACGACGTCAGGGACTCCTGCAGCGGCATGTCCGAGCCGTGCGCGCGCACGTCGACGCGCTCGCGAAGAAGGCCTACTGGACGGGCGTGGAGTCGAGCCCCGAGTTCGTCATCTGTTTCATCCCGAACGAGTCGTTGCTGGCGACCGCGCTCGACGAAGATCCGACCCTCCTCGACTACGCGTTCTCGCGGCGGGTCGCGCTCGCGTCGCCGGTCAACCTGTGGGCGGTCCTCAAGACGGTCGCGTTCTCGTGGACGCAGCAGGATGTCTCGGCCGAAGCCAAGCGGCTGTTCGAGCTCGGGTCGACGCTGTACCAGCGCCTCGGCGCGCTCGCCGGGCACGCCGACTCGCTGCGCCGCGCGATCGAGCGCACCGTCGAGAGCTACAACAAGTTCGCCGGCTCGCTCGAGACCCGTGTGCTGGCGACGGCACGCCAGTTCCCGGGAATCGACGACACGCGGCTCCTGCCCGAAGCATCCGCGATCACGACGTCGCCGCGATCGCTGACCGCCGCGGAGCTCGTGGAGTCGATCGCGCACGATGATGCCGACGGCAAGGACTACGGCAACGGCAACGGCAACACGACCGGCGCGGATGACCCGATCGACGAGTGGTACGACGGCATTGCAGACGGATCATCCGAGACCGACGCTCCCGAGGCCGGGATCCTGGACGCGAACACCGCTGCCCCCGAATCCGACCCTCCGATCGCCCTCGCGGACGTCGGCGAGCTACGGGATCGGCTCAGGACCCTCCGCCGGGAATGAGGCTCATGAGGGCGACGACCGTGCCCGAGACGACGACAAAGGCGCCGATCAACCACCAGGGGCTCACCCCGTGCCCCTCTTCGCGGCGGACACGAAGCAGGACGTCCTGGCGGCGGGCGGGATCGATCGCGTCGGCGACGACCGCCTGCGCCCCGGTTACCGGATGCGCACCCGTGTGAGCGCTCTGTGAAGTCATGCGGAACCGTCCCGTGTTTGCTGTGGATCGACCACCGTCAACGCTGACTGGCACGCCCCATTCTGCCAGACCGTCCCGTGGAGGCATGGTGACGCCGCGCGCCGTTACGCAAACGTGCGCAACCATCCGGCGCCCACCGCTGCGCTGAAAACGCCGTGCGTAGACCGCTCAGAGGATGCGCGGCCCAGAGGATCAGAGCGTCAGCAGATCAGAGCCACTTCGAGGTCAGGTGCTCCGAGGTGATACGACGCAGCGTTCCGGAACGGCCGCGCAGCACGACGCTCTCGCTGTAGATGAAGTCGCCCTCGCGGCGCACTCCGGCAACGAGCTGTCCGTCCGTCACACCCGTCGCGACGACGATCGTGTTGTCGCCGGTGACGAGCTCGTTGGCCTCGTAGACGTAGCCGTCGGTCCTCAGACCCGCATCCGCGCCCTTCTGCTTCTCGACATCGTCGCGCGGCCACAGGCGTCCCTGGATGTGCCCGCCGAGCGCCTTGATGGCGCACGCCGTGACGATCCCCTCGGGGCTGCCGCCGATGCCGACGCACATGTCCGTGCGCGCGTTGTGCCGCGCGGCGTTGATACCACCCGCGACATCGCCGTCCGACATGAGTCGTGTGCCGGCGCCGGCCGCTCGGATGTCCGCGATCAACTGCTCATGACGCGGACGATTCAGAACCGACACGACCATTTCGTCGATGGGTTTGCCAAGCGCCTTCGACAGCAGCCGGATGTTCTCGCCGACGGGCAGACGGATGTCGACCACGCCGACCCCGGCCGGGCCGGTGACCAGCTTGTCCATGTAGAAGACCGACGAAGCATCCAGCATCGTCCCGCGGTCCGAGACGGCGATGACCGACAGCGCGTTCTGGCGACCGGCAGCCGTGAGGGACGTGCCGTCGATCGGGTCGACGGCGACGTCGCACTGGGGTCCCCGTCCGTTACCGACCCTCTCGCCGTTGAAGAGCATGGGCGCCTCGTCCTTCTCGCCCTCGCCGATGACGATCACGCCATCGAAGTTCACCGTCGTGAAGAACGCCCGCATGGCGTCGACCGCCGCGGCGTCGGCGGCGAGCTTGTCGCCGCGTCCGATGAATGGCACCGCCCGGATGGAAGCCGCCTCTGTCGCGCGAACGAGTTCGAGTGCGAGGTTTCGATCGGGATGAAGCGGGCTCATGTCGCCGGTGATGCTGACCATGTCGTCAGCCTAACGACACGCCTCCCGCCCCGACCGGGGTTTCGCCGGTCACGACGGCGAAGGAATCGCGCTTCTTTCCGATGCGGCAAACGGAGTCGGCGCGACGCCCGCACCCGATGGCTCACACGGCGCGCTTCGCTAGAGTGAACACGCACCCTCCCGATCTGTGAGAGCCGCACACTCCCGATTCCTAAGGAGCACCTCGATGCCCGTCGCCACCCCCGAGCAGTACGCCGACATGCTGGATCGAGCGAAGGCCGGAGGCTTCGCGTACCCCGCCATCAACGTCTCGAGTTCGCAGACGATCAACGCCGTCCTGCAGGGCCTCACCGAGGCCGGTTCCGACGGCATCCTGCAGGTCACCACCGGCGGCGCGGACTACTTCGCCGGCCAGACCGTCAAGGCCCGCGCGACGGGCGCGCTCGCGTTCGCCCGCTACGTCCACGAGGTCGCCAAGAGCTACCCGATCACGGTCGCGCTGCACACCGACCACTGCCCGAAAGAAGCCCTTCCCGGTTTCGTCCTGCCGCTGATCGAAGCCTCCGAAGAAGAGGTCAAGGCCGGCCGCAACCCGATCTTCCAGTCCCACATGTGGGACGGCTCGGCGGTGCCGCTCGACGAGAACATCGAGATCGCCGCGGAACTGCTCCCCCGCATGAAGAACATCAACGCGATCCTCGAGGTCGAGATCGGCGTCGTCGGCGGCGAAGAGGACGGCGTCAAGCACGAGGGGTCGAACGAGGCCCTGTACACGACCGTCGCCGACGTCACCAAGGCCGTCGAAGCGCTCGGGCTCGGCGACCAGGGCCGGTGGATCGCCGCGCTGACCTTCGGGAACGTGCACGGCGTGTACAAGCCGGGCAACGTCAAGCTGCGGCCCGAGCTGCTCGGCGAGATCCAGGCGGGCATCGCGCAGAAGTTCGGCACCGGCCCGAAACCGCTCGACCTCGTCTTC
>CAYZEL010000128.1:0-6608 GCA_964477515.1 uncultured Microbacterium sp. | reverse complement strand
GAGGAGACGAAGCGCGCCCGCGCCGCGGTCGCCGAGGTGGCCCGCGAGCTCGAATCCCGCGCCGTCACCGCGGGCGGTCTTGCGCAGGAAGTGCTCGAGGCGCAGGCGATGATGGCGGAGGACCCGACCCTCGAAGAAGAGCTCGACACCCGTATCGAAGCCGGGAAGACGGCGGAGTTCGCCGTCTTCGACGCGTTCCAGTCGTTCCGCGCACAGCTGGAGGCCGTGGGCGGGTACCTCGGCGAGCGCGCCGCGGACCTCGACGACGTCGCGCAGCGCGTCATCGCGAACCTGCGCGGTGTTCCGGCTCCGGGCGTGCCCGACCCGGGGCATCCGTTCGTCCTCGTCGCGAAGGATCTCGCACCCGCCGACACCGCCCTGCTCGATCTCGACATGGTGCTGGCATTGATCACGACCGAGGGCGGCCCGACATCGCACACGGCGATCCTCGCCCGCGAGAAGTCGATCGTCGCGGTCGTCGGCGTGGCCGGCGCGAAGGATCTCGCGGACGGTGACACGGTGATCGTGGATGCCGCGGCGCACGTCGTCATCACGGACCCGTCCACGGAGGAGCTGGCCCGGGCTCAGAACCGCGCGGACGCCCGACGCGACGCGGCCTCGGCCCCGATCACGCCGGGCGCACTGTCGGACGGGACGCCGGTGCCGCTGCTCGCGAACCTCGGCTCACCGAAGGGTGCCGCCGAGGCCGTCGAACTGGGTGCCGAGGGCGTCGGCCTGTTCCGCACCGAGTTCCTGTTCCTCAGCGCGAGCCAAGCCCCGACGGTCGAGCAGCAACGCGAGTCGTACGTGCAGCTGCTCGAGGCGTTCCCCGGCAAGAAGGTCGTCGTCCGTGTCCTCGATGCCGGCGCCGACAAGCCGCTGCCGTTCCTGAACGACGCGCACGAGGAGAATCCCGCCCTCGGACTCCGGGGCCTTCGGGCGCTGCGTGCGAGCGAGGACATCCTGCGTGAGCAGCTCACCGCGCTGGCCGAGGCGGATGCTCGGACCTCGGCCGACCTCTGGGTCATGGCGCCGATGGTCGCGACCGTCGAAGAGACCGAGTACTTCGTCGGGATCGCCCGCGAGTACGGGCTGAAGACGGCCGGCGTGATGATCGAGGTCCCCTCGAGCGCGCTGCTGGCGGACCGGGTGCTGGCGCACGCCGACTTCGCCTCGATCGGAACGAACGACCTGACGCAGTACACGCTCGCGGCGGATCGTCTGCTCGGCTCGGTCGCATCATTCCAGGACCCGTGGCATCCCGCCGTGCTGCGGCTGATCCGCGAGGTCGGCGACGCCGGGCGCGAATCCGGCAAGCCCGTCGGCATCTGCGGCGAGGCGGCGGCCGACCCGCTGCTCGCCGTCGTGCTCGTGGGTCTCGGCGCGACGACCCTGTCGATGGCACCCACCGCCCTCGCCGACGTCCGAGCCATCCTGCTCAACCACTCCCTCGGGGATGCGCGTCGCATCGCCGAGGCAGCCCTCGCCGCGGACGACGCGGCATCGGCACGATCCGCGGCCCTGGCCGCATCCATCCCCACACCAACCAAAGAGGAGACACACTGATGACAACGACGTCGGCCCCCGCGACCGCGGGAGGCAACAAGGCGCGAGTCGGAGTCCAGCGCTTCGGCACGTTCCTGTCCGGCATGATCATGCCGAACATCCCCGCCCTGATCGCGTGGGGAATCTTCACGGCCTTCTTCATCGGCGTCGGTTTCACTCCGAACGCCGACCTGGCGACGATCGTCGGGCCGTTCATCCACTACCTGCTGCCGTTGCTGATCGCCTACACCGGCGGCAGCATCGTGTACGGCATCCGAGGCGGGGTGGTCGCCGCGATCGCCACGATGGGCGCGATCGCCGGTTCCGACCTGCTGATCGCCCAGGTGAACGCGACGCTGCCGGCCGACAACCAGCTCGGCCAGGTGCACATGTTCATCGGTGCGATGATCATGGCCCCGCTCGCCGCGTACACGATGAAGTGGCTCGACAGCCTCTGGGAGGGCAAGATCCGAGCCGGCTTCGAGATGCTCGTCAACATGTTCTCGGCGGGCATCTGGGGCTTCGTGATGGCCGTCGTCGGGTTCTACCCCGTCGCATGGCTCGTCAACGGCCTGATGCAGATCCTCTCGAACGGCGTCAACTGGCTGATCGAGCTCAACCTGCTGCCCCTCACGAGCATCCTGATCGAGCCCGCGAAGGTGCTGTTCCTCAACAACGCCGTCAACCACGGGGTCCTCACGCCGCTGGGCATCCAACAGGCCTCCGAGAACGGCTCGTCGATCCTGTTCCTGCTCGAGGCGAACCCCGGCCCCGGCGTGGGTCTGCTGCTCGCGTTCGCGTTCTTCGGACTCGGGGCGGCACGCGCCTCGGCACCCGGTGCGGCCATCATCCAGTTCTTCGGTGGCATCCACGAGGTCTACTTCCCCTACGCGCTCATGAAGCCGGTCCTCATCCTCGCGCTGATCGCCGGCGGTATGACGGGCGTCACGACGAACATGGTCCTCGGTGGTGCGCTGCGTGCGCCCGCCGCGCCCGGCAGCATCATCGCGGTGCTCGCGCAAACCGCCTCGGGGGCGTACTTCGCGGTCATTCTGTCGGTGATCCTGTCCGCGGCCGTCACCTTCGTCATAGCGGCCGTGATCCTGCGCGCGTCGCGTAAGCGCGACCTCGCGGCGATGGCGGCCACGGACGACGCGTTCGGCGCGGCGATCACCCAGACCGAGGCGGCGAAGGGCAAGTCCTCCGACGCGCTCGGCAACCTCCGCGCCGGCGCCGCGACCTCGACGGGCGGCGGCGTCGAGCCGGCCGTGATGACGGAGCGGACGATCAGCAACATCGTCTTCGCGTGCGATGCGGGCATGGGCTCGTCGGCCATGGGCGCGAGCGTCCTGCGCAACAAGATCAAGAAGGCGGGCATCGAGGATGTCACGGTCACCAACAAGGCGATCGCGGCTCTCGACGGATCGGCCGACCTGGTCATCACGCAGAACCAGCTCACCGACCGCGCGCGTCAGAAGACGCCCGAGGCGATCCACGTCTCGGTCGACAACTTCATGAACTCGCCGAAGTACGACGAGGTCGTGGAGCTCGTGCGCGACCAGCACCAGGATGGTGCGTAGGGTCTGAAGATGCCGCGGGGTCGGTGGGCGCTCGGCCACCGACCCCGCAGCATCACCCCCGCACGCTCGAGGCAGTTCAACAGAAAGGCATCACCATGGCACGCGACGTCCTCACCCTCGGTCAGGTCCGCATCCCCTCCGGGTCCGCGACGCGGGAGGAGGCCATGAAAGAGGCCGCCGACATCCTCGAAGCCGCGGGGGCCGTCACCTCCCAGTACTTCGACGCGATGCAGCAGCGCGAGTTGACCGTCTCGACCTACATGGGCAACGAGCTCGCGATCCCCCACGGGACGAATGAGACCAAGGATGCGATCCTCGCCTCCGCCCTCTCCGTCGTGCGCTACGACGGGGGCGTGGACTGGGGAGGGGAGCCCGTCACCTTCGTGATCGGCATCGCCGGCAAGGGCGACGAGCACCTCGAGATCCTGTCCCAGATCGCCCTCGTCTTCTCGGACGAGGACGAGGTCGCCGTGCTCAAGGGCGTCACGTCGCCGGAAGAGCTGTTCGCGGTCCTGAGCGCGGTGAACGAATCGTGAAGGCCGTCCACTTCGGGGCCGGCAACATCGGGCGCGGCTTCGTCGGCCTGCTCCTGCACGAGGCGGGTTACGAACTCGTGTTCTCGGATGTCTCGGCAACCCTCGTCGACGCGATCAATGCCTCGACGTCGTACACCGTCCACGAGGTCGGCACCGGCGGTGTCGACAGGGTCGTGACCGGCTTCCGCGCGATCAACAGCGTCGATCACCCCGACGAGGTGATCGACGAGATCGCCGGGGCGAACGTCGTGACGACGGCCGTCGGTCCGACCGTCCTGAAGTTCGTCGCGCCGGTCATCCTGGCGGGACTGGCGCTGCGTGATCCGTCCTCTCCCCCGCTGCAGATCATGGCGTGCGAGAACGCGATCAACGCGACCGATGCGCTGCGCGACCTCATTCGCGAGCAGGCCGGCGAGGCCTGGGATGCCGTGGCGAGCCGCGCCGTGTTCGCGAACACAGCGGTGGACCGCATCGTGCCGGCCCCGCAGGACAATCCCGGCGTCGACGTGACGGTCGAGCCCTTCTACGAATGGGCGATCGAGCGTCCGCCGTTCGGCGACGATCCCCCGCAGATCCCCGGCGCACACTTCGTGCACGATCTCACGCCGTACATCGAGCGGAAGCTGTTCACCGTCAACACCGGGCACGCCACCACGGCGTACTACGGCGCACAGGCGGGCGTCGAGCGCATCTCGGACGCGCTCGCCATCCCCGACATCGCCGCTCGCGTGAGCGCGACCCTCGAAGAGACATCGGCACTGCTCGTCGCGAAGCACGAACTCGACCCGGGCGGCCTCGCCGATTATCGCGCGCGGATCCTCGATCGCTTCCGCAATCCCGCCCTGCCCGACACGGTGGGGCGCGTGGGGCGCCAGCCGCTGCGCAAGCTGTCGCGTCACGAACGCTTCGTGGGACCCGCCGCCGAGGCGGCGGAGCGCGGTCTGCCGACCTCCGCACTGGTGGCCGCGATGGGCGCGGCCCTCGCCTTCGACGACGCGGAAGACCCGCAGTCGGTGGATCTGCAGCGGATGCTCCGTGAGCTGGATGCCGCGGAGTTCACGGCGACGGTGACCGGGTTGGAGCCCGAGCATCCGCTGTTCGCACGGGTCCAGGCGGTCGTCGCGGAGCGGCAGGCCGAACTCGCCTGAGCCGGCACCGGCCGGCACGGAGCCATTCGCGCGTGTCGCGTTCACACTTTGCGCGTCGATCCGTGTTCGCTTAGCCTTACCTAAGTGAATACTCAGACGCGGACCCTGCAGAAGCGCTCCCCCGACGTCGCCTTCGTGCCCATGCTGGCCGAGGTCGCACGCATCGAGGTCGTGAGCCCGACGTTCCGCCGATTCACCCTGACCGGCCCGGAGCTGCACACGGTGGCAGACAATCGGTTCGACCAGCGGTTCAAGATCCTGTTCCCCGTCCGGGACACGGACATCGCAGAGCTCCCCCTCGAGGACGACTGGTACGCCGCGTGGCGTGAGCTCGACAACGCCGTGCGGCCGCCGATGCGAACGTACACGGTACGAGAGGTCCGACCCGAGGCATCCGAGTTCGATGTCGACATCGCGCTGCACGGGCGCATCGGACCCGCCTCCACCTGGGCGCTCGACGCGCGCGTGGGCGACCGGATCATCGTGTGCGTGCCTCACACCGGCTACTCCGGCGGCTTCCACGGGGGCGTCGACTGGCGCCCGCCGGCCGAGGTCGACCGTGTGCTCATCGCCGGCGACGAGACCGCCCTGCCCGCGGTGTCCGGCATCCTCGAGCGCCTTTCCGACGACGCACGCGGCATGGTCGTCATCGAGGTTCCGGACGCACGTGATGCCGCGGCACTCAGCCTGCCCCCGCGCGGCGTCGAGGTACGCGTCGTCGTGCGAGGCGACGCAGCCGTGGGTACGGAGCTGATCCCGGCGGTGCGCGCGGCCGCCGCCGAACTGCTCGACGCCCCCTCGACGACGACCGCGGACCTGGAGGACGTCGACATCGATGCCGGGCTCCTCTGGGAGGTCCCGACCGACGCCCAGGGCGATCCGCTGCTCGCGCGGGCACCCTTCTACGCGTGGCTGGCCGGTGAGGCTCGACCCATCAAGGAGCTACGGCGACACCTCGTTTCCGAGCGCGGCGTCGACCGCAAGGCCGTCGCCTTCATGGGCTATTGGCGCCGCGGCCGTGCCGAGATGTGACGCCCGCGTCGGTAACGATTCGAGGTCATCGTTTCGTTAGGTTAGGCTTACCTTAGCGAAATTCCTCGCGCCCTCCCCGGAAAGGACCCTCCATGAGAGTGCCCCGCAGCATGGGCCTGCTCGTTGCAGCAGCCCTCACCTCGACCGCCCTCGTCTCGTGCGCATCGCCGGCCGCCGACGGCGATACATCGAACGGATCCGCCGCGGAAGGCTTCCCCGTCACGATCGAGCACGCGTTCGGGGAAACCACCATCTCCGAGAAGCCGGAGCGCGTCGCGACGGTGTCATGGGCCAACCACGAAGTGCCGCTCGCGCTCGGCATCGTGCCGGTCGGGATGAGCAAGGCCACGTGGGGCGATGACGACGGCGACGGCGTGCTGCCGTGGGTCGAGGACCAGCTCGAGGAGCTCGGCGCGGACACACCCGTACTGTTCGACGAGACCGACGGCATCGACTTCGAAGCGGTCGCCGACACCGATCCCGACGTGATCCTCGCCGCGTACTCCGGGCTCACGCAGGAGGACTACGACACGCTGTCGCAGATCGCCCCCGTCGTGGCTTACCCCGAAGCCGCCTGGGGAACGTCGTACGAGGACATGATCCGCCTGAACTCCGAGGCGATCGGGCTCGCTGCCGAGGGCGAACAGCTGATCACGGATCTGCAGGGTGAGGTCACCGACGCGCTCGCCGCGTACCCCGAGCTCGAGGGCAAGAAGATCCTGTTCTCGTCCTTCGACCCGACGGACTTCAGCCAGATCGGGTTCTAC
>CAYZEL010000127.1:0-6814 GCA_964477515.1 uncultured Microbacterium sp. | reverse complement strand
CGCGTCGCGAACCCGCGGTCGGCCAGGAAAACCTCATAGGCCCGCGCGACCTCGCCGTGCGGCCAGAAGTCCGACACCAGGTCGAACCCGTATCCCTGCTGTTCGGCCCAGGCACGCAAAGCGTGGTGGCTGTCGACCGAGATGCCGACGACGCGCGCCGAGGCATCTTCGAAGACGGCGATGTTGTCACGGATCTCGCACAGCTCCCCCTGGCATCGACCGGAGAACGCGAGCGGGAAGAAGACGAGTACGACGGGCGAGTCCCGCCACACATCGCTGAGCGTGAGCGGCTCACCCGCCTGCGTCAGGAGCGTGAAGTCCGGGGCCTGGTCGCCGATCTCGATGGTCATGCCGACATCCTGCCATCGCCGCGCACCGGCTCAGTCCGGACCGGCGCGCAATGCCCGGAACTGACTAGGCTGAGAGAGGTGCGCGTTCCCGCCCGGCCCACAAGCCGAGACGCCGCTGCCAAGACTCCCCCCGGCACGATCTGCCGGCACGTAGAGAGGTCACGTGTGACTGTTCACGACCAGGATCCCTCCGCGCAGAACGCCGCTTACCGGCACCCGGAAGAGACTTCCGAGTGCCACGGCGGCGGACGCGAGGGGATGCTCAGCCTCTTGACGAAGTCGAACGGGCGGAACCTGGGCGTCCCCATGGTGCCGACGACGGACTACATCAACACCATCGCGCCCGAGAACGAGCCCGAGTTCCCCGGTGACGAAGAGATCGAGCGCCGCTACCGCGCCTGGATCCGCTGGAACGCCGCGGTCACGGTTCACCGCGCACAGCGCCCGGGCATCGGCGTCGGCGGGCACATCTCGACGTACGCCTCGTCGGCCGCCCTGTACGAGGTGGGATTCAACCACTTCTTCCGCGGTCACGACCATCCCTCCGGCGGCGACCAGATCTTCATCCAGGGCCACGCCTCTCCCGGCACCTACGCCCGCGCCTTCCTCGAGGGTCGCCTGACCGAGGCTCAGCTCGACGGCTTCCGCCAGGAGAAGTCCGCGGCGCCCAACGGCATCCCGTCGTACCCGCACCCGCGTCTGATGCCCGAGTTCTGGCAGTTCCCGACCGTGTCGATGGGCCTCGGGCCCATCAACGCGATCTACCAGGCAATGACGAACAAGTACCTCACCAACCGCGGCATCAAGGATGTCTCGGACGGCCACGTCTGGGCGTTCCTCGGCGACGGCGAGATGGACGAGGTCGAGAGCCGCGGCCAGCTCCAGGTCGCAGCCAACGAGGGTCTCGACAACCTGACGTTCGTCGTCAACGCCAACCTCCAGCGCCTCGACGGCCCGGTGCGCGGCAACGGCAAGATCATCCAGGAGCTCGAGAGCTTCTTCCGCGGCGCCGGGTGGAACGTCATCAAGGTCGTCTGGGGGCGCGAGTGGGACGAGCTGCTCTCGCGCGATACGGATGGCGCGCTGCTGAACCTGATGAACGTCACCCCCGACGGGGACTACCAGACCTACAAGACCGAGAACGGCGCCTATGTGCGCGAGAACTTCTTCGGTCGCGACGAGCGCGCGCTCGCGCTGGTCAAGGACTACAGCGACGACCAGATCTGGAACCTCAAGCGCGGCGGGCACGACTACCGCAAGGTGTATGCGGCGTTCAAGGCCGCGGTCGAGCACAAGGGTCAGCCCACCGTGATCATCGCGAAGACGATCAAGGGCTACGGCCTCGGACCGCACTTCGAGGGCCGCAACGCGACGCATCAGATGAAAAAGATGACGCTCGAGGACCTCAAGCACTTCCGCGACGCCATGCACATCCCGATCACGGACGGCCAGCTCGAAGAGAACCCGTACCTGCCCCCGTACTACAACCCGGGCGCGCAGGACGAGACGATCCAGTACCTGATGGAGCGCCGCCGCAACCTCGGCGGATTCCTGCCCGAGCGCCGCACGACCCACGTCGGCCTGACGCTGCCGGACGACTCCGCGTACGCGATGCCCAAGAAGGGCTCGGGCACGCAAGAGGTCGCCACGACGATGGCGTTCGTGCGCCTGCTGAAGGACCTGCTGCGCGCCAAGGACTTCGGTCACCGCATCGTCCCGATCATCCCCGACGAGGCACGCACCTTCGGTATGGATGCGTTCTTCCCGACCGCGAAGATCTACAACCCGAACGGCCAGCACTACACCTCGGTCGACCGCGAGCTGCTCCTGGCGTACAAGGAGAGCCCGCAGGGACAGATCATCCACGTCGGCATCAACGAGGCGGGCGCCGTCGCCGCGTTCACGGGCGTCGGCACGTCGTACTCCACGCACGGCGAGCCGCTCATCCCGGTCTACGTCTTCTACTCGATGTTCGGCTTCCAGCGCACGGGAGACGCCCAGTGGGCCGCGGGCGACCAGATGGCCCGAGGATTCGTCATCGGCGCGACCGCCGGACGCACCACGCTGACCGGTGAGGGCCTGCAGCACGCCGACGGCCACTCGCACCTGCTCGCCTCGACGAACCCCGCGACGGTGTCGTACGACCCCGCCTATGGTTACGAGATCGCGCACATCGTGCGCTCGGGCATAGAGCGCATGTACGGCGGTCAGCACCCCGACCCGAACGTCATGTACTACCTGACGGTCTACAACGAGCCGATCGTGCAGCCCGCCGAGCCCGAGGGTGTCGACGTCGACGGCATCGTCCGGGGCATCCACCGCATCTCGACCGGTGAGGGCGACGGCGCGCGCGCCCAGCTTCTCGCCTCGGGCGTGGGTGTGCCGTGGGCGATGGAAGCTCAGCAGCTGCTGCGCGACGACTGGGGCGTGGCAGCGGATGTCTGGTCCGTCACGTCCTGGACGGAGCTGCGCCGCGACGGCCTGGCCGCCGACGAGCACAACTTCCTGCACCCCGACGAAGAGCCGAAGACGGCGTACATCACCGAGAAGCTGGCCGGCGCCCCCGGTCCGGTCGTCGCGGTGAGCGACTTCATGCACGCCGTCCAGGACCAGATCCGTCCGTGGGTGCAGCACGACTTCTACACCCTCGGTGCCGACGGGTTCGGGTTCTCGGACACCCGCGCCGCCGCTCGACGCTTCTTCAAGATCGACGGCCCGTCGATCGTCGTTCGCGCGCTCCAGGCGCTCGCACAGCAGGGCGCGGTCGATCGGTCGCTCGTCGCCCAGGCGATCGAGAAGTACCGCCTGTTCGACGTGACCGCGGGAACGAGCGGGAACGCCGGCGGCGAGAGCTGAGCCCCGTGCCCGAGCCCACGGGAGCCGACGACAAGGCCGTATCCGAAAAGGCCGTGTCCGACGAGAAGGCGGTGTCCGACGAGAAAGCGGCGACCCTCACCTGGTTGCGCCGCATCTCCGGCGACCTCGCCACGGCCACGCTCAACCGACTCGAGGACACGCTGCCCTGGTACCGCGAGATGCCACCGGGGCGGCGGTCCGCGGTCGGCCTCGTGGCCCAGGCGGGCATCACCTCATTCATCCAGTGGTACGAAGACCCCGAGTCGACCCCCTGGATCGCGGCGGACATCTTCGCCGCGGCTCCGCGTGAGCTGCTGCGCAGCGTCAGCCTGCAGCAGACCCTGCAGCTCATCCGCGTGACCGTCGAGGTCACGGAGGAACGCGTCACGGGGCGCGGCGGAAGCATCCGCGAGGCGATCCTGAAGTACTCGCGCGATGTCGCCTTCGCGGCGGCGGATGTGTATGCCCGGGCGGCCGAAGCGCGCGGCCTGTGGGATGCGCGCCTCGAGGCGCTGGTCGTCGATTCGATCCTGACCGGCGAAGCGGATGCCGAACTCCCGAGCCGCATCGCGGCACTGGGTTGGCACGGGCACGGCGAGGTCTGCGTTCTGGTCGGAACGACACCCTCGCAGTTCGACGTCGACCACCTGCGGCGCATCGCGCGCAAGCTCGGCGTCGACGTGCTGATCGGTGTGCAGGGATCGCGGCTCGTGCTGGTGATGGGACGCTCGGACTCGGTCCCCCGCGGCGAAGAACCCGCGCCCGACCTGCCCTTTCCCGAGATTGCGATCCGCCTCGAGCCGGGCTTCGGGCCGGGCCACCTGGTGCTCGGCCCCGCCGTTCCCGCGTTGGTCGATGCGAGCGCGAGCGCCCGCGCGGCTCTCGCCGGATTCGCCGTGGCACGTGCTTGGCGCAACGCGCCGCGCCCTGTCGAGGCCGACGACCTGCTGCCCGAGCGCGCCCTCGCGGGCGACGCGCTGGCCAAGCAGACGCTCGTCGAGCGGATCTACCGGCCGCTGCAGGCGCACTCCCCCGATCTCGTCACGACACTGTGGAGCTACCTCGACAACGGCCGGTCGCTCGAGGCGACCGCGCGCGAGCTCTTCGTGCACCCGAACACGGTGCGCTACCGGCTGAAGCGGGTCAGCGAGGTGATCGGCTGGGATGCCACCGGGGCGCGCGAGGCGCTCATCCTGCAGTCGGCGCTCATCCTGGGCCAGATCGCGGCGACGGATACGCGCAGGCGCCCGCCGGTGTCAGCCACGCACAAACGTTCCGGGGTTTCTTCGTAGGAACGGGCCAAGACCCACCCCGGTCGACTTGACAGACTGGGTAGGTGATCGTCGTAGCCTGCCCGGGTCAGGGCTCTCAGACTCCCGGATTCCTCTCCCCCTGGCTGGAACTGGATGGCGCGCGAGAACTACTCGCCGCGTTCTCGGACGCCGCTGAGGTCGATCTGATCGTGCACGGCACCGAGTCCGACGCGGAGACCATCCGCGATACCCGCATCGCCCAGCCGCTGATCGTCGCCGCGAGCCTGCTCGCCTGGTCCGCGCTCGAGCAGCGCGCCCCGTCGGCCCCCGGCGGCACCGCGGGCCACTCGGTCGGCGAGATCGCGGCACTGGTCATCGCGGGTGTGATCTCCGCACAGGACGGCATGAACCTCGTCGGCATCCGCGGGCGGGCGATGGCGGACGCCGCAGCCCTCGAGCCGACCGGTATGAGCGCCGTCGTCGGCGGTGACGAAGAGGTCGTTCTCGCACGGCTGGAGGAGCTGGCGCTCACCCCGGCCAACTTCAACGGAGGCGGGCAGATCGTCGCCGCGGGAGCACCCGGCGCCCTCGCCGAGCTCGCGGCAGAAGCCCCGCGCGGCGCGAGAGTCATCCCGCTGCAGGTCGCCGGCGCGTTCCACACCGGCTACATGGCGCCCGCGGTCGAGCGGCTGCGTATCGCCGCCGAAGCCATCGAGGCGACCAATCCGAAGCTCACGCTCTGGACGAACAGCGACGGCTCGATCGTCACGTCGGGGCCTACCGCCATCGACCTGCTCGTCGGTCAGGTGGCCTCGCCCGTCCGCTGGGATCTCTGCATGGCGGGATTCGCGGACGCGGGTATCACGGGCCTCATCGAACTGACACCCGCCGGTACACTGGCCGGGCTCGCCAAGCGCGGACTCCGCGGCGTCCCGTCCGTGGCGGTCAAGACCCCCGACGACCTCGACGCGGCCGCGGACCTGCTCTCGAAGGAAAACGCATGATCTCGTCTGCCCCGCTGACCCAGACCACGGGCGTCGCCCACACGCGGATCTACGCGTACGGCGCCGCCCGCGGGGAAATCTTCGTCGACAACGACGCCCTCGTCGGACCGATCGACTCGAGCGACGAGTGGATCCGCCAGCGCACGGGCATCATCACGCGCACCCGCGCGGTCGCGGGGACGAGCGCTCTCGATCTCGCGACGGATGCCGCCGCCGAAGCGATCGCCACATCGGGCGTCGCGCCCGAAGACATCGACCTGGTCATCGTCGCGACGATCAGCAATCCCCAGCAGACGCCATCGATCTCGGCCGTCGTCGCCAACCGCGTCGGTGCCAACCCCGCGGCAGCCTACGACCTCAATGCCGCGTGCGCCGGGTTCTCGTACGGGCTCGCCCAAGCGGATGCCCTGATCCGCAGCGGAATCGCACACTACGCCGTCGTCGTCGGAGCCGAGAAGCTCAGCGACGTCGTCGACCCGACCGACCGCAGCATCTCGTTCCTGCTCGGCGACGGCGCGGGCGCCGTCGTGGTCGGTCCGAGCGACACGCCCGGCATCGGTCCCACGGTGTGGGGATCGGATGGCTCCAAGGCCGACGCCGTCGGCATGGACCACACCCTCATCGAGTTCCGGGACGGCGTGGCCGCGTGGCCCACGCTCCGCCAGGAGGGGCCCACCGTCTTCCGCTGGGCAGTGTGGGAGATGGTGAAGGTCGCACGTCAGGCCCTCGAAGCCGCCGGCGTCCAGGCATCCGATCTCGCCGCCTTCGTGCCCCACCAGGCCAACATGCGCATCATCGATGAGTTCGCCAAGCAGCTGAAGCTACCCGACACCGTCGTGATCGGCCGCGACATCGAGACGACCGGCAACACGTCGGCAGCATCGATCCCTCTGGCGACGCACCGTCTGCTGCAGGAGCACCCCGAGATCAGCGGCGGCCTCGCCCTGCAGATCGGCTTCGGTGCCGGTCTCGTGTTCGGCGCTCAGGTCGTGGTGCTGCCGTGACCGGGCGGACAGCCGCCCTAGACTGATCTGCGGTCGACGACACGACTCCAGAACCCCCGTAAAGATCCAGAACCAAGGAGACACCATGGCCTTTTCCACCGATGAGGTGCTCGCCGGGCTCGCTGAGCTCATCACCGACGAGACCGGCATCTCGGCCGACGACGTCGCCCTCGAGAAGTCCTTCACCGACGACCTCGACATCGACTCCATCTCGATGATGACGATCGTCGTCAACGCCGAGGAGAAGTTCGACGTCAAGATCCCCGACGAAGAGGTCAAGAACCTCAAGACCGTCGGCGACGCCGTCACCTTCATCGTCGCAGCACAGGGCTGACTCAGCCCCTCCC
>CAYZEL010000126.1:3020-6942 GCA_964477515.1 uncultured Microbacterium sp. | reverse complement strand
GCGAGCTCGCTCTACCCCGACTTCCGCGACGCTCTCGCCCGCATCGACCGCACCCTCGATGCGGTGCACGGGTTCGATCCGTCCGCGTTCGATCGCCTATTCCGGATCGCGCTCTCCGAGCTCGCCGAGATCGGGTACTTCCCCGCCATCCTCGACGCGGTCCGCACGGCCGCACCACACGCGCGCCTCGAGGTGGTCCCGCTCGACGTCGACCGCCTGCCGGGCTGGCTCGCCCGCGGGAGCATCGACCTCGCCGTGACCTCGTCGCGCGTCACGGGCGAGTTTCCGCATGTCGTGCTCAAGTCGCAGGGCTATGCGATCCTGATGTCGCAGAATCATCCGCTCGCCCGCGGCGATGTCGGCCTCGACGACTACCTCGCCGCAACGCACGTCGTCGTCGCGAGCGACTCGGGCCGACCCAACCTGCGCACGGCTCTCAGCCGACTGGGCGCGCGTCTGGACGAGCCGGTCAGTGTGAACCACTTCGCGTCGATCCCGCCACTGCTCGCCGCCCGCCCCGACATGATCGCGACGGTGCCCGACACGATCGGCGCGGGGTGGGCGACATCGTGGCCGCTCGTCGTTCGGCAGCTCCCGTTCGAGATGGCGAGCGTCGACGTCTCGCTGTTCGCGCGGACCACGGCGCAGCACTCGGCGGCGCTCGACTGGGTCTTCGAGACCGTACGTCGTGCCATCTCGGGAACGCACGGCGAGTTCTTCGCCATCCACGGCTACCCGGGCGGCGGGTAGCGGCACGTCCCACCTGTGCATGTGCTGCTCATCTGCGGCAAGACCCGAATGCGGGCTTAACCTGACGCTATACGCCCTCGACCTCGGCCGCCCACGCGTACACATCGCTGCATGGCTGCAACGGGAGGGATCATCATGGAACAGTCGCCGCAATCTGCGACACTCGTCATCCGGACCGCGAAACCGCGCGGGGCCATGACGAACGACTACACCGACCTGGCCCGCCGCGTGACGGAGTCGGGCCTGCTCCGTCGCCGGTACGGGCACTACTGGATTCGGCTTCTCGGGGTGCCCCTCGTCCTCGCCGGGACGATCGCGGCCTTCGTCGTGATCGGCGACACGTGGTGGCAGCTGTTCATGGCGGCCGCCTTCGCGGTCGTCTTCACCCAGATCGCGTTCCTCGGCCACGACGCCGCACACCGTCAGATCTTTCGCTCCGGTCGCTGGAACGACTGGACGTCTCTCATCGTGGGGGACCTCTTCATCGGCATGAGCTACGGGTGGTGGCAGCACAAGCACACCCGGCACCACGCCAACCCGAACAAGATCGGCTCGGATCCGGACATCGAGTTGCCGGTGATCTCCTTCACCGCCGAGCAGGTCGAGCGTCGGCGAGGTCCCGTCACGGGGTGGCTCATCGCCCACCAGGGCTGGTTCTTCTTCCCCATCCTGCTGCTCGAGGGCGTCGCGCTCCACGCCTCGAGCGTTCGTCGGGTACTCGCCCGAGAGCCCGTTCAGCGACGCGGGTTCGAGATCGCCCTGCTCGCGGTGCGCCTGGGCGGCTTCACGACACTCGTGTTCTTCGTCCTCTCGCCGGGGATAGCGTTCGCATTCCTCGGCGTCCAGCTCGGCCTGTTCGGGTTCTACATGGGCATGTCGTTCGCGCCGAACCACAAGGGGATGCCGCTCGTCCCGAAGGACGTGAAGCTCGACTTCCTGCGTCGTCAGGTGCTGATGAGCCGCAACATCCGCGGCGGCCGCGTGATCGACACCGTCATGGGCGGGCTGAACTATCAGATCGAGCACCACCTGTTCCCCTCGATGCCCCGCGCCAACCTGCGACGCGCAGCGCGGATCATCTCGGCATACTGCATCGAGCGGGGCGTCCCGTACACGCAGACCGGGCTGATCGAGTCCTACGCCATCGTGGTTCGCTACATCAACCGCGTCGGCCTAGGCGAGCGCGACCCCTTCGAGTGCCCGATGATCGCGCAGCGCGCCGCGTTCTGATCACACGGCCCGCCGGCCGCCGGGCGCTACTCCTCGTCGAGGTCCTTCTCGAGCTCGTCCTCGGAGAGCGTCTCACCCGGCGTGGGTGTCCGGAAGGCGGCATTCGCCGGAAAGTCGGGGGCCGGGAGTTCGGAACCGCCCTCGCCCCCATCCCGGATGAGGTCGACATCCATGTCGATGTCGCGATCGGTGGGCGGCGCCTCGGGACGCGGCTCGTCGGCGGGCATGAGCGGTTCGGACATCGACATGGCGGTCATCCTCCTGCCCACAGGTTACGCGGGGGTGAATTCCTGCAGCACCGTGCTGATCGTCGGCGTCAACTCGCGGGCGAGATCACCGGCCAGGAAACCGAGACCCGGATGCTTCGTCAGCCGATCACCCGCCGTTGCGTGCACCCAGCTCGCCCATGCCGCCGCGCGCTCCGGCGGTAACCCGCGCGCGGCCATCCCGGCGATCGCGCCGGCGAGCACGTCACCGCTGCCGGACGTGCCGAGTCCCGCACCGCCGCCCGAAACGCGCCAGGACGTGCCGGACGGGTCGACGATGTCGCCATAGCAATTGACGACGGCCTCGTATCGCCCGGCGATCTCTCGGAGGTCCGCGATGCGGTCGTCGCCGAGACCACGGCCGAGCAGCCGAGCCGCCTCTTCCTCGTTCGGGTTCAGCACGAGGGCCTGCGGAAGTCGGGCACGATCGATGTCCGGCAGCACGCCGAGGCCGAACGCGTCCAGCACGAGACACGAGACACCGACGTGGGCGATGGCTTCGAGGGTCGCGCGCGTCTCGTCCGGTTCGTCGAAACCAGGCCCGACGAGCACCGCGTCAGCCGCGGCGAGTTCGTCGCGCAGGTGTCCTTCGATCGGATCGACGGCTCGCTCGGGCAGAGAGAAGACGGCCGCCTCGCGGATCACGACGCCGATCTGGGCCTCGATCGAACCGGGAACGACCAGTCCCAGGCGACCCGCGCCGACCCGCAGGGCCGCTTCGCCCGCCAGCAGGATCGCGCCCGGCGAGCGCCGCGAACCGCCCACGACCATGACGCGACCGCGCGTCTTCTTCGACTTGCCCGGGTCGGGCAGCCCCCAGGCGCGGAGCACATCCGCTGTGACGTTCTCACTCGGGCTGGACATCGGAACTCCCCGCGTGCTCGGTGATGGGTGCGCCCTCGCGCTCGAGGTGCGCCACGTTCGAAAAGGCCACCAACTCCCAACCCGCTTCGGTGGCGCGCAGGTGGGTGACCGACGCGTTCTCGACCGTGTTGGATGCGGCGAAATCGAGCAGTTCGTCCTCGTTCAGCGGGAGCAGCACGTACAGCAGAAGCATCACGACGGCGTCGTGGGCGACGACCAGCGCCCGGTCGCCGAGGCCGCTCCCGGAGGCGCTCTCGGAACGGGGGTCCGGCAGCGCATCGCGCAGGAACGAACGCAGCCGTAACGCGACATCCGCCCACGACTCCCCGCCCGGCGGGCGGTGATAGAACTTGCCGAGGTGCCGGCGGCGCGCGGCCTCCTCCGGATGCAGGCGCTCTACGCCTGCTCGCGTCAAGAGATCGAGGATGCCGAGCTCTCGATCGCGCAGGCGCTCGTCGACGAAGACGGGCGCAGAGAAGGATGCCTGGCGACTCGCGATCGCCAAGGTCTCGCGAGCCCGCGCATACGGAGACACCCAGCACACATCGATCAGCTCGCGGTGCTCTGCGACCCACTCCCCCAAGGCCCGCGCCTGGCGCACGCCGACCGGCGAGAGGGGCACATCGGCGTCCCGGACGTCGAGCGGGATGATCTCGAGCCCCTCGCGCTGCGCGCGCGTCGCTGCGACATTGCCGACGCTCTCGCCGTGCCTGACCAACCACAATTCCGTCACCGACATTCCGCGAGCGTACGGCGGCGGAAAAGAAAAGGGGAACCGGTTGACAAGCTGTCCTCGCCACGGCTCCGCCGTC
>CAYZEL010000126.1:0-2920 GCA_964477515.1 uncultured Microbacterium sp. | reverse complement strand
CCGCCGTCAACCGCAGCCCGCTGTCAACCCCGGCGCGCTCTGCTGCGCCGATGCCTAGGCTGCACGCGGACGGAGAGAAGGAAACACCATGACTGACGACCGCGATCTCGATAACGCGTCCGACGCCGAGAACGACGAGGCAACCCCGAAGCACGGCGGACTCGGCAAGGACGGCACGATTCCGGATGCACCGGGCGGAGTGGCGGCAGGCCACACCGGCACCAGCTCGACGTTCGAACCGGAGGAAGACGAAGCAGCGGACTCCTAGGCCGGTACGCCCCGCTCAGGCCGAGGCCGAGAGATCCCGAATGGCATCACGATAGGACTCGCGCAGTTGCGCGGGTTCGACGCCGGACAGGATGAGGAACTGCAGCCCCCGCAAGAGGGCGACGATCCGTGTCGCGCCCGACAGCGCACGCTCGGGCGTGAACCCGTCCGCCAGCAAGGTGTCCCGCACCTCTTCGATCCATTCGCGTCCGACGAGTTCGATGAAGTCACCCCACTCACCGGGATCGCGCATGGCGATACCGAAGCGTTGGAAGAACAGCCGGACGTACGGGCGGCTGTCCGGGTCGGCCAAGTCGTCCCACGCCGTGAGCAGACGTTGCTCGAGGTCTCCCGGGCCACGCAACCGGGCGAACATGCCGCGCAACCGGGGAAAGCTGTCGAACGCGACCTGCGCCGCCTCGCCGATCAGCTCCTGCTTCGACCCGAAGTAGTAGAGAAGCATGCGGTTGTTCGACCCGATCGCTCGGGAGATCGCGCTCAGGCTGAGATCGATGACCCCGTCTCGCAGAATGAGATCGACCACCAGACCCAGCAATCGCTGGCGTTCCGGAGTGCTTTCCATCCGCCTCATCCTAGGCGCGGCGAATCGGCGGACGAATCACGCGAGCCGTGGACTTCCGGGCACGGGCGAGTGATCAGCTGACCGCCGCAGGGGTTGCGAGAACCGGGTGCGCGGAACCCAGACGATCATTGCCCGGAACCTCCGAGAGCCGGGAACGCAGCGTGTTGCCGACCTCGCCGTCACGCAGCCGCCCACGTTCGCGCAGGATCGGCAGCACCAACCGCCCGAAGTCCTCCAGGTCGTACGGCGGGAACACCGGCTCGATCAGAAACCCGTCGAGATCGGTGGCAGCGATGAGCGCTTCGATCCGGTCGGCCACCTGCACCGGGCTCCCGACGATCCGGAACCCTCGCGTACCCCGGCCGCGCAACTGGTCGAGGATTTCGCGCACCGTGGGCGCATCGTCCCCGAGGAATCGGTCGATGTTGCTCGTACCCATCTGACCGATCGGTCCCCCGGCATCCAGGACCTGGTGCAGCGTTCTCTCGGGATCGAGCGCCAGCAGATCGATCCCCGTGTTTCCGGCGTACAGCGACGCCACGATCTCGTCGGTCTGCATCGCATCGAACTCGGACTCGTACCGCAGGGCGTCAGCTTCGGTTTCGCCGACGAACACCGTGAGGCCCACCATCAGCTTCAGGGCATGCGGGTCGCGACCGGCCTCGGCCGCAAGGCGACGAATATCGGCCACCGCGCTGGCCGTGCGGGCGGGAGTCGTCCCCTGCACGAACACGCACTCGGCGTTGGCCGCGGCGAACGCCCGTCCCGCGGGCGAGGTACCGGCCTGGAAGAGCACCGGCGTGCGCTGCGGCGACGGCGGTGACCCGAAGTATCCGCGTGAACGATAGTGCTCGCCGTCGTAGGTGACGCGGTGCACTCCGTCACGTCGCGCGAAAACACCCGCGGCGGAGTCGCCGACGTAGGCGTCGTCATCCCATCCCGTCTCCCAGAGGCGAGAAGCGAGTTCGACGTACTCCGCCGCCATCTCGTATCGCGTGTCGTGCGGCACCATGCTGGCGTGGCCGAACACGTCGGCAATCGCGTTCTGGGACGCGCCCGTGACGATGTTCCACCCGATTCGCCCGTTCGTCAGGTGATCGAGCGTCGAGAAGCGGCGGGCGAGCTGAACGGGATGATCGAGGCCCGTCGACTGCGTGATCACGAAACCGAGGCGGTCGGTATGCTGCGCGAGCATCGGAATCAGGTAGTCCGGGTCGAGGCTGGGAAAATTGATGCCCTTCTCGACCGCCACCTGCGGCAGATCACCGTCGATCAGCGGGTAGCCGTAGCCGCCCGCGAAGAACAGGAAGTCGAACCCGGCGTCTTCGAGGATCCGCGCCATACGGATCCAGTGCTGCGGGTCGAGGTACGACAGCCCCTCGCTGCGCGGATGGGCCCAGCTGTAGGTGCCGCCCACCTGCGGGCCCATCACCTCGAACACTCCGAAGTGCAGTGTCTTCTGGGTGTCGGGAACCGTGAGGGGGTCGGTCAGGGTCATGCGCTGCTCTCTCGCTACGGTCGAAGACTTCGGTACCGAGTCACCCGCGCGCACACTGCTCGACCCGAGTGAATCGGTTAGTTCAACCGTAGGAAGCTCCTGTTTCGCCCACGTGACGCGATCGTGCGGACCTTGTTACGTTCTTGCCGCGCCTCGCTATGCGACCTCGCTCACGCTCAGCGCTGCGTCCAGTGGAGCCACGTCCACCGTGGGACCAGAATTGTCGAACGTCACGACATGAGCACCGCTCCACGCGCACTCCCCGGGTGCGGAGGACTCGTGCTGCTCCCAGTTCTCCAGCTTCCACGTGTCGCGGTCCAGTCCGCGCTGCCGCAGTCGTTCACGTCGAAGGCCGGACGGGACACTCACCTGTACGACGATCACCCGCAGCCCCGCCGGCCATCCGCGCTTGAGCGACATCGATTCGAGGAAACTGGCATCTCCGAGGTATCTGGCGAAGGGGGCATCGAGGACGACGTGCCGGCCGATCCGCATGTTATCCCCGGCAACGGAGAGCAGCGCGTCGTACTCCAAGCCCATCACGCGCTGCCCGTAATACTCGTTCTCATCCC
>CAYZEL010000125.1:0-6948 GCA_964477515.1 uncultured Microbacterium sp. | reverse complement strand
AATCAGGGCCATGACCATGACCATGACCATGACCACGACCACGAGCGCTCCGCACACGGCGGACACCAGCACGACGTGGAAGACGTCCCCGGCCGCACCCGGCTGGCGACGCGGCTGATCGTCAGTGCCGCGCTCGCGCTGCCGGTCGTCGTGCTCGGGATGGTTCCCGCGTGGCAGTTCGCCGGGTGGCAGTGGGTGTCGCTCGTCCTCGCGACGCCGATCGTGTTCTGGGGAGGGTGGCCGTTCCACCGCGCCGCGTTCGCCGCGGCACGTCATGGCGCGGCCACGATGGACACGCTGATCACCCTCGGCACGATGGCGGCATACCTGTGGAGCGTGTGGCGCTGTTCTTCGGCAGTGCGGGGCGGATCGGGCTGAGGCACGAGGTCGTTCTGTTCGGTCCCGTGCACGACGCCACCGCGCTCGTCTACTTCGAGGTCGCCGCGGCCGTCACGGTCTTCCTGCTGCTCGGCCGATACATCGAACAACGCTCGCGGCGCCGCGCCGGGGCCGCGCTGCGCTCGCTCATGGACCTCGGGGCGAAGGACGTCGAGCTCGAAGGTGGCGAGCGTATCCCCGTCGACCGGCTGCGCGTCGACGACAGGTTCGTCGTGCGTCCGGGAGAGACGATCGCGACGGACGGCGTCGTGGTCGAGGGGCGCGCTGCGGTGGATGCGTCGATGCTCACGGGCGAGTCGGCTCCGGTCGAGGCGGGCGCGGGCAGCGAGGTCACGGGGGGCACGGTCGCGGTCGACGGGCGCCTGCTGGTCCGCGCGGTCTCGGTGGGCGCCGACACCCGCTTGGCACACATCGCGCGCCTCGTCGAAGACGCCCAGGCGGGCAAGAGCCGCGTGCAGCGCCTGGCCGATCGGATCTCGGGCATCTTCGTGCCGATCGTGATCGTGCTCGCGATCCTGACGCTCATCACGTGGGTCGCGCTCGGTCAGCCTCTCGCCGCGGGATTCACGGCGGCGGTCGCGGTGCTGATCATCGCCTGCCCGTGTGCGCTCGGCCTCGCGACGCCCGTTGCGATCCTCGTGGGCACGGGGCGCGGCGCGCAGCTCGGTGTGCTGATCACGGGACCCGAGGCCATCGAGTCGGCGAACCGCATCGACACCGTGTTGATCGACAAGACCGGCACGCTCACGACCGGCGCGATGACGGTGCGCGAGGTCGTCGTCGCACGCGGCGCCCGCGAAGGCGCCCCCGGGGACGAGACGGGGCTGCGGTCCCAGGTCGTGCGGGTAGCCGCCGCACTCGAGGCGGGGTCGAAGCATCCGATCGCGCGCGCCGTCGTGGCGCACGACGAGGCGCAGACGGGGTCGGCGGGAGCCGCCCGGCTCGAGGGCTTCCGCAGCCACGCCGGCCGCGGGGTGTCGGGCGTCGTCGACGGTGTGCCCGCCTTTGCGGGCAGTGCCGCGTTCGCTCTCGAGCAGACCGGTGCGCTGTCCGCGGATCTCGACGCCGCCCTCGCGCGGGACGACGGCAGTTCGGTCGTGGTCGTGGGATGGGCGGATGCATCCGGGGCGCTCGTCGCTCGTGCCGTGTTCGCCGTCGGTGACGACGTGCGCGAGGGCGCGGCGCGGGCCGTCGCGCGCTTGACCGAGCAGGGGATCGACGTCGTGCTGCTCACGGGCGATGGCCAGGGGGCCGCGCGTGCTGTGGCCGCGGCCGTGGGCATCGGCGAGGTCGTCGCGGGGGTTCTGCCCGAGGGCAAGCTGGCTGAGGTCGAGCGTCGCCGCGCCGGCGGGCGTCGGGTCGCGATGGTCGGAGACGGGGTGAACGACGCGGCGGCGCTCGCCGCGGCCGACCTCGGCATCGCCATGGGCGGCGGAACGGATGCCGCGATGCACGCGAGCGACATCACGCTCGTCCGAAACGACCCCGAGTCGATCGTGACGGCGCTGAGCCTTGCTCGACGCACGATGCGGACGATCCGCGGCAACCTGTTCTGGGCCTTCGGTTACAACGTCGCGGCCATCCCGCTCGCTGCCCTGGGCCTGCTCAACCCGATGATCGCGGGGCTCGCGATGGCGTTTTCGAGCGTCTTCGTGGTGCTGAACAGTCTGCGGTTGCGCTCGGCACGCTGAGCCGAGGCATCCGGTCGTCGTCCGCACGCGCCTGCCGGCTTTCAGAGCAGGCGCGCGGCGGCGGTAGGTTGGGGGAGAGCCCCTGTGCCGAGAGGATGCCATGCACCCCGACCGATCCGCGTCGCTGCTCCGCCGAGGCGTGCTGGCGGTGGTGCTCGTGAGTTCGGCGGTGCTCGCCGGATGCTCGGCCACCCCGCAACCCGAGCCGACGAGCACGGGCGACCCGACGCCCGAGATCACGACGCTCGGCGAGACGCCCGAAGCCTCAGCCTCTCCGTCGTCGAGCGCCGAGAACACGGCAGACATCTCCATCCCGGTGCGATGCGAGGACATCTACTCCGCCGCGATGCTGTCGGTTCTGGAATCCGGGAATCCGCCCCTGAACGACCCGGGCGTGACGATGGAATCGACCGAGATTGTCGAGGCGCTCGAGGTGCTCGGCTCGGGAGTGCAGACGCTTCGGTGCTCGTGGGGTCTGCCGTCGTCATACGGGCTAGCGACGAACGTCACAATCGTCGACGAGGCGCAGGCTCAGACCATATTGGACTCGCTTCCCGATCGAGGCTTCGCTTGCGAGGATCTCGCGGATGGGACTGTGTGCCGCGCCCAGCGGAGCGACGGAGAGAACTCGTTCGGAGAGTCCCACTATCTGCGCGCGAACGGCTGGGTATCCACACGGTGGATCAATTTCGGGCCGCAGGGCTACACCGAGGACATCGTCGCGACGCTCTGGGGCTGACGCGACGCTCTGGCGCTGATGCGACGCTCTGGGGCTGACGCGACGGCGACCGACGCGTCGGAACACGAGGAGTGCCCCGGATGCCGTAGAATATGCGGGAGGAATGGCGCTGCGTCGTTCGCGCCGAGGCATCCGCTTCACGCAACGCCCCCGCTTTTCTCGCCCGTGTCTGTCACGGCCCACCAGCCGCCCACGGGGTTTCATCAGTTCGCCGGCCTCACGGCTGGAGATCACACCGGTTCATCCGGTGCACACGCTCAGGAGGAGCATGCCGAGCACGGCACAGTCACAGCTGCACAGGCGTCGCAAGCAGTCGTCCGCACGTCGCGACGACGATGCGCCCCTGATCCCGATCCTCGCGCGCAAGGTGCGCGAGGTCGAGGCGAAAGCCCAGCGCGGCAAGCTCGGACCGACGAACCGCGTCAAGTTCCAGGTCATCGCGTTCCTGGTGCGTGAAGAGCGCGCCCGGGTGAAGACCGACACGACGGTTCCGGATGCGGTGCGCTCCGAGTCCCTGAAGCGCCTGGACGGCGTTGCGACCATCCTCGCGAAGACCGCGGCGCGCGACACCTCGCTCATTCAGCTGCTCGAGGTCGACCAGGCGACGTCGCCGGTCGCCCGGCGCATGCGCCGTGACTGGCTGCTGGAGTCCGGTGCCGAGCTGGCGCCGGACGAACTCATCATCACGGATGCGGCTCCCGCTCTCGCGCCCGTCGTTCCACCCGCGCTCGCCGAGAAGCAGGTCGTGCCGCCGGCTATCGAGGCGCGCCAGCTCGCCAACCCCTTCCTCGCCCCCGACCTGGATCGCCCGGTGCGGCGCGAGAGCCCGCGTCGTCGGCTCGACGGCTGGGAACTGATGGGCCCGCTGTACAAGGCGTTCGAGACGGGCGCCGGCGGCGGTGCCGCGTCGATGGAGCTCCCTCCCGTGCCCGAGTTCGACCGTCTTTCGCCCAAGGGGCGCGAGATCATGGCGCACCAGTCGCGCTTTCTCGAGTCGGTCCGCGACGGTCACCGCACCTTCCTGCTCGCGGACGAGCCGGGTCTCGGCAAGACGGCGCAGTCGCTCCTCGCGGCATCCGTCGCCGGTGCCTACCCGCTCCTCGCGGTCGTGCCGAACGTCGTCAAGATGAACTGGGCTCGCGAGGTCGAGCGGTGGACACCGCATCGCCGCGCGACGGTCATCCAGGGTGACGGCGCGACACTCGACGCCTTCGCGGACATCTTCATCGTCAACTACGAGATCCTCGATCGCCACCTCGCGTGGCTCAGCTCGATCGGGCTGCGCGGCATGGTCGTGGACGAGGCTCATTTCATCAAGAACCTCTCGTCGCAGCGTTCGCAGAACGTCCTGACGTTGGCCGGACGCATCCGCGAGATGACGCCCGGTGGCAACCCGCTGCTGATGGCGCTCACGGGTACTCCGCTCATCAACGATGTCGAGGACTTCGACGCGATCTGGCGCTTCCTCGGCTGGACCAACGGCGAGAAGCCCGGTCCCGAACTCATGGAGAAGCTCGACGCGACGGGCATGACACCCGCGGACAAGGCCTTCTACCCCGAGGCACGCGAGGCCGTCATCTCGATGGGCATCGTCCGTCGGAAGAAGAAGGATGTCGCTGCCGACCTGCCCGACAAGCTCATCGCCGATCTGCCCGTCGAGCTCGACGACGAATTCGGACGTTCGATCAGGGACGCCGAGCGCGAGCTCGGCCAGCGCCTCGCCGATCGGTATCGCCGCATCGTCACCGCGCGCGGCGACCGTGGCCTGGGCGCTGGCATGGGCGGCTCCCTCGGCGAAGACATCGACGCCGACATCGTGCGGCTCGTGGCGCAGAACGAACTCGACGAGTCGAAGGCCGCCGGTGCGGGGTCCGAGAACGTCTTCACGATGGTCCGCAAGATCGGTCAGGCGAAGGCGCACCTCGCGGCCGACTACGCCGTGCAGCTCCAGCGAGCGGTGGGCAAGGTCGTCTTCTTCGCCAAGCACATCGATGTCATGGATGCCGCCGAGGCGCACTTCGCGTCGGCGGGGCTGAAGACGATCTCGATCCGTGGCGACCAGACCACGGCGAATCGTCAGGACGGGATCGACGCGTTCAACAACGACCCCGGTGTGGGTATCGCGGTGTGTTCGCTGACGGCGGCCGGTGTCGGGCTCAACCTGCAGGCGGCGTCGAACGTCGTGCTGGCGGAGCTCAGCTGGACCGCGGCCGAGCAGACGCAGGCGATCGACCGCGTGCACCGCATCGGACAGGACGAACCGGTCACGGCGTGGCGCATCATCGCCGCGCACACGATCGACACGAAGATCGCCGAGCTGATCGACTCGAAGCAGGGTCTGTCCCTGCGGGCGCTCGACGGCGAAGCGGTCGATCCGGCCTCGAGCGATTCCGTGCAACTCAGCGCGCTCATGCACCTCACCCGGCGGGCGCTCGGCGGCGAGTAGCCGAATCCGGTACGGGATGCCTCGGGCCCACTCCTGGGTCCACTGTCGGGCGTGTGGCAGGTCGAGGCATCCGGCGATAGTGTGACGGGGGCAGCGTCGCCGGATCCCCCTCCCGAAACGCAAGGATCACACATGAAGATCGGCATCCTTACCAGCGGCGGCGACTGCCCCGGACTCAACGCGGTCATCCGCGGCGTCGTGCTGAAGGGCACGACCGCGTACGACCTGGAGTTCGTCGGCATCCGTGACGGATGGCGCGGCGTGGTCGACGGGGACTTCTTCCCCCTCACCCGCCACGAGGTGAAGGGCCTGTCGAAGGTCGGCGGAACGATCCTCGGCACCTCGCGGACGAACCCCTACGAGGGGCCCCGCGGCGGCGCCGAGAACATCGCCAAGACGCTCTACGGGCACCGGATCGACGGCATCATCGCGATCGGCGGCGAGGGCACGCTCGCCGCGGCCGACCGCCTGTCGAAGGACGGCATCAACGTCATCGGGGTGCCGAAGACGATCGACAACGACCTGCGGGCCACGGACTACTCGTTCGGGTTCGACACCGCCGTGAACATCGCCTCCGAGGCGATGGACCGACTGCGGACGACGGGCGACTCGCACCAGCGGTGCATGGTCGCCGAGGTCATGGGCCGGCACGTGGGCTGGATCGCGCTGCACGCCGGTATCGCGGCGGGGGCCCACGCCATCCTGATCCCCGAGGTCCCGATGTCGATGGACGACATCTGCGAGCTCGTCTCGAAGGCGCACGACCGGGGCCGCGCGCCGCTGGTCGTGGTCTCGGAGGGCTTCAAGCTCAAGGACATGGACGAGGCCTTCAGCGACAAGGGTCTGGACGCCTTCAACCGTCCGCGCCTCGGCGGCATCAGCGAGGTCATCGCGCCCGAGATCGAGCGGATCACCGGCATCGAGACGCGCGCGACGGTGCTGGGGCACATCCAGCGCGGCGGTTCGCCCTCGGGCTTCGACCGCGTGCTGGCGACGCGGCTTGGGCTGCACGCCGCCGACGCCGTCGTGGCAGAGGCATGGGGTCAGATGGTGTCCCTGAAGGGCACGGACATCGTGCGCGTGCCCTTCGCGGACGCGTTGGGCGAGCTCAACACCGTGCCCCTCTACCGCTACGAAGAGGCCGCGGCGCTCTTCGGCTGAGCCGCGCGCCGCACGGGACGCATCGCGCTGCCCGTGTCCCAGTTTCTCGGGTGCGTGTCCCACTTTCGACCGCTCTGCGCCTCGCGCAGCGGTGGAAATTGGGACACGTACGCCCTGCGCGAGCAGACGGCGTTCCGGGACGGCGGACGCGCGGATGCATCCTCCACAACCGCGCGCGATCGAAGAGGGTCCGCGGCGAGGTGGAAGCCGGTCGGGTCGCGGCTCACATTCCGGCACGCTGGTCGGATGCGACGACCCGCGCCTCTTCCCGGCGATCTTCCTCCGGTGTTCCGGGTGTCCGAGGCGCGGATGATGGGCGTCAGCCCCGCACGGCTCTCCCGCAGCGACCTTTGGTCGCCGCATCGTGGGCTCAGAGTGTCGCGGTCGCTGCCCCTTCCGGCGTCGTCGCTCGAGGTCGCCGCGCAGTATGCGCCGCGGCTCGCAGGCTGGCAGTTCTTCAGCCACGAAACCGCGCTCGAGGCGGTGGGTGCGCCGATGCCGGATTGGCCCTA
>CAYZEL010000124.1:0-6988 GCA_964477515.1 uncultured Microbacterium sp. | reverse complement strand
AGCTCGTCGACGACGAAGATCCGGCGAGGCACTTTGTACGGCGTCAGGATGCCTCGGGCGAACTCCCGCACGGATTCCTCGTCGATTGTCGCCCCGGGGACGGGGACGATGGCGGCGACGACCTCCTCGCCGGAGCGCTCGTTCGGCAACCCGACGACGGCCGCATCCTCCACATCGGGATGCTGGCGCAGGGCGATCTCCACCTCGGTCGGCGCGACGTTGAAGCCGCCCGTGATGATCAGCTCCTTGATGCGATCGACGATGCGGACGAAACCCGCCTCGTCGATCGTCACGATATCTCCCGTGCGGAACCATCCGTCCACGAAGACCTTGCCGGTCTCTTCGGGCTTTCCGTAGTAGCCCGAGAAGACCTGCGGTCCACGCACGAGCAGTTCACCGCGCTCACCGGCGGGCACATCGCGCGTGGGCTCGTCCGGATCGACGACCCGGCACTCGGTCCCCGGCAGGGGAAGGCCGACCGTGCCCGGCACGCGGTTGTCGGCCACGGGGTTGGCCATCAGGACGGGGGAGCACTCGCTCAGCCCGTACCCTTCGACGAGGTACCCACCGGAGGCGGCCTCGAACGGCACCACGAGGTCATGGGGCAGGGCCATCGCACCCGAGATCGCGACCTCGGTGCCGGCGAGTGAGACGCCCTTCTCGAGGGCGGCCTTCAGCAGACGCTCTGCGATCGGAGGCACGAGTGGCAGGAAGGTGGCCGGATGCTTCTTGGTGACGGCCAGCACCATGTCGGGATCGAAGCGCGGGAACAGGACGAGCCGCGCGCCCATCGACATCGCGAATGTCAGGCAGAGCGTCAGACCGTAGGCGTGGAACATCGGCAGGACGGCGTAGACGACGCATCCCTCGCCGCGACGGATGGAGGGGACCCAGGCTCGCGACTGCGCGGCATTCGAGAGCAGGTTGCGGTGCGTGAGCGAGGCGCCCTTCGGGGTCCCCGTCGTGCCGCTGGTGTACTGGATGATCGCGAGATCGTCGGTCTCGGGCTTCGCGACCGTCGCGGGAAGTGGATCGGCAGAGACGAGGCTGTCCCAGGGCACTGTGCCGCGGACACGTGTCGTGAGCGCCGCGCGCGCCTCGCGTGCCTTGCTGATCGGCAGCCTGAGGGCGAGCCGGGTGTGCGCGGGCATCGCCCGCGTCACATCGACCGAGACGATCGTCTGCTGCGCGAGATCGGCGGGGAACTCCTGGAGGGTCTGGACGACCTTGTTCCAGGCGATGGTGTGCACCGCGCCGTGGTCTTCGAACTGTTTGCGCAGCTCGCGCGGTGTGTACAGAGGGTTGTGCTCGACGACGACCGCGCCGAGGCGTAGAACGGCGTAGAACGCGACGATGTGCTGCGGGCAGTTCGGCAGCACGATCGCGACGGGATCGCCCCGTTTCACGCCCTGGGCGCGGAGCCCGGCCGCGGCGCGTTCGATCTGCTGCTGCAGCTCGCGGTAGGACGTGGTGCGTCCGAAGAACTGCAGGGCCGGAGCATCCGGATAGTCCCGTGCGGATGCCTCGACGATGTCGACGAGCGAGCCCGCTACGGGTTCGAGGTCGTTCGGGACGCCGGCGGCGTAGCTCTGTATCCACGGCCGGGGCGGGTCATATGTCGTCGTCACGTCGTCAGCCTATTGCGGTGCACGTCCGTGGAGTCGGGCCGAGCCGCGGCAACAGGGGTGTTTCGGTGTCCGAGGTGCGCGGGACGGGCGATGCGGGCGCCGGGGGCGCGCGTGGGGAGGCCCGAGGGCGACGCCTAGAATGGGGCAGTGTCTGAAATCACCCCCGAACTCGTGCGCCATCTGGGCGTGCTCGCCCGGATCCAGCTGACAGACGAGGAGGTGGACCGCCTCACCGGAGAGCTCGACGTCATCGTCGACAACATCGCCAAGGTGTCGCAGGTCGCCACCCCGGACGTCCCCGCCACGAGCCCCCCCGTGCCGCTCCAGAACGTCTTCCGTCCCGACATCGTCGGCGAGACGCTGACCCTCGAGCAGGCGCTGCAGAATGCCCCGGATGCTGCAGATGGACGTTTCCGCGTGACCGCGATCATGGGAGAGGAACAGTGAGCGACCTCACGCGTCTCAGCGCCGCTGCGCTGGCCGACGCCCTCGCGAAGGGCGAGGTCTCGAGCGTCGAGGCGACCCACGCGCACCTCGAGCGGATCGCCGCCGTCGACGGTGACGTCCACGCGTTCCTGCACGTCAGCGATCACGCCCTCGACGTCGCGGCGGACATCGACCGCCGCCGCGCCGCGGGCGAGGAGCTCGGCCCCCTCGCCGGTGTGCCCCTCGCGATCAAGGACGTGCTCGTCACGACGGACATGCCCTCGACCAGCGGCTCGCGCATCCTCGAGGGCTACATGTCGCCCTTCGACGCGACCGTCGTCGCGCGGTCGCGCGCGGCGGGCCTCGTGCCGCTCGGCAAGACCAACATGGACGAGTTCGCGATGGGGTCGTCGACCGAGCACTCCGCCTATGGGCCGACGCACAATCCGTGGGATCTCGATCGCGTCCCGGGCGGATCGGGTGGCGGTTCCGCCGCCGCCGTCGCTGCGTTCGAGGCGCCTCTCGCGCTCGGCTCGGACACGGGCGGCTCCATCCGCCAGCCCGCGCACCTCACCGGCACCGTGGGCGTCAAGCCGACGTACGGCGGGGTCAGCCGGTACGGCGCGATCGCCCTCGCATCGAGCCTCGATCAGGTCGGTCCCGTCACGCGCTCCGTGCTCGACGCGGGCCTGCTCCACGACGTCATCGGCGGCCACGACCACCGCGACTCCACCTCGCTGGCGGACGTCTGGCCGTCGTTCGCCGAGGCCGCCCGCGACGGCGCCCGGGGTGACGTTCTCACGGGTTTGCGCGTCGGCGTGGTGCGCGAGTTGCCCGACAGCGGATTCCAGGCCGGTGTGTCGGCATCCTTCCGTGCATCGCTCGCGCTGCTCGAGGCGAACGGGGCCGAGATCGTCGAGATCAGCGCCCCCCACTTCGAGTATGGCGTTGCCGCCTACTACCTGATCCTGCCCGCCGAGGCCTCCAGCAACCTGGCCAAGTTCGACTCGGTCCGCTTCGGGATGCGCGTCACGCCGCACGCCAACGCGACGGTCGAGGATGTCATGGCCGCCACCCGCGAGGCGGGGTTCGGCGACGAGGTCAAGCGCCGCATCATCCTCGGAACCTATGCCCTGTCGGCCGGCTACTACGACGCCTACTACGGCTCGGCGCAGAAGGTCCGCACGCTGATTCAGCGCGACTTCGACGCGGCGTTCGGCGCCGTCGACGTCATCGCCACCCCGTCGGCACCGACGACAGCGTTCCGTCTCGGCGAGCGCGTCGACGACCCGCTGCAGATGTATCTGAACGACGTCACGACGATTCCGGCGAACCTCGCCGGTGTGCCCGGCATCTCGATCCCGTCGGGCCTGGCGGAAGAGGACGGCCTGCCCGTCGGGATCCAATTCCTGGCACCCGTCCGCGAGGACGCGCGTCTGTACCGCGTCGGTGCGGCGCTCGAAGCACTGCTCGAGGATGCCTGGGGCGGACCGTTGCTCGATCGAGCGCCCGCGCTCACCACCCGAGGAGGGGTTTCCTGATGGCCAAGGCCCCGCTGATGGACTTCGACAAGGCTCTCGAACTGTTCGAGCCCGTTCTGGGCTTCGAGGTGCACGTCGAACTCAACACGGCGACCAAGATGTTCTCGGCGGCCCCGAACTCGTTCGGTCGCCCCGCGAACACCGATCTCGCCCCGGTCGACCTAGGGCTACCCGGGTCGCTCCCGGTCGTGAACGAGCAGGCGGTGCGCTACTCGATCAGCCTGGGCCTCGCGCTCGGCTGCCAGATCGCGCCGTCGAGCCGCTTCGCGCGCAAGAACTACTTCTACCCCGACCTCGGCAAGAACTACCAGATCTCGCAGTACGACGAGCCGATCGCCTTCGAGGGCAGCGTCACCGTCGAGCTCGAGGACGGTACAGAGGTCGTCGTGCCGATCGAACGCGCGCACATGGAAGAGGATGCCGGAAAGCTCACCCACGTCGGGGGAGCAACCGGACGCATCCAGGGCGCGGATTATTCGCTCGTCGACTACAACCGGGCGGGTGTGCCGCTCGTCGAGATCGTCACGAAACCCATCTACGGGGCGGAGCACCGCGCTCCGGAGATCGCGAAGGCCTACGTCCAGACGATCCGCGACATCGTGCTGGCGCTCGACATCTCGGACGCCAAGATGGAGCGCGGCAACCTGCGGTGCGACGCGAACGTGTCGCTGCGCCCGCGGGGCCAGGAGAAGCTCGGCACGCGCACCGAGACGAAGAACGTCAACTCGATCCGCTCGGTCGAGCGTGCCGTGCGATACGAGATCCAGCGTCAGGCCGCGATCCTCGCCTCGGGCGGCACGATCACGCAGGAGACGCGGCACTGGCACGAAGACACCGGCACGACGTCGCCCGGTCGTCCGAAGTCGGATGCGGACGACTACCGCTACTTCCCGGAGCCCGACCTGCTGCCCGTGGTGCCCGCGCCAGAGCTGATCGAAGAGTTGCGCGCGGCCCTGCCCGAGGCTCCGCCCGCGCGTCGACGCCGGCTGAAGGCCGAGTGGGGCTTCACGGACCTCGAGTTCCAGGATGTCGCCAACAACGGTCTTCTGGCCGAGGTCGCGGCGACGATCGGGGCCGGCGCTTCGCCGACGGCCGCGCGCAAGTGGTGGACGGGCGAGATCACGCGTCTCGCGAATGTCGCTGGGCGTGAGGCATCCGATCTGATCGCACCCGCGGATGTCGCGGCCGTGCAGGCTCTCGTGGATGCCGGCACCCTCAACGACAAACTCGCCCGCCAAGTGCTCGAGGGTGTCATCGCGGGGGAGGGGACCCCGCAAGAGGTCGTGGACGCGCGCGGCCTGGCCGTCGTCTCGGACGACGGTGCCCTGATCGCCGCTATCGACGAGGCGCTGAAGGCGCAGCCCGACGTTCTGGAGAAGATCCGCGACGGCAAGGTTCAGGCGGCCGGTGCCGTGATCGGTGCGGTCATGAAGGCCATGCGCGGTCAGGCCGACGCTGCCCGCGTGCGCGAGCTGGTCCTGGAGCGCGCCGCCCAGCTGTAGCCCGCGCGACCTGTGCGATGCGGTCGAAGGGGAACCGCGATCACGACCACGCACGGTACAACTCGCCGTGGCACGTCATGACTGCCGCGCGATGTCGGAGCCCCGGGCGAGAATAGGGGGATGGGACGCGGCGACGGGAGTGGGCGGATCGTCTCCGCCGACGGCGCCGACGACTCGGGCACGGGAATCCTGCACGTCGATATGGACGCGTTCTACGCGGCCGTCGAGGTGCTCGACAATCCCGCGCTCCGCGGCAAACCCATCATCATCGGCGCAGCCGAGGGGCGATCGGTCGTCTCGAGTGCTTCGTACGAGGCGCGCCGTTTCGGTGTCCGATCCGCGATGCCCGTCTCGCAGGCACTCCGTCTGTGTCCCACCGCGATCGTCGTCCCGCCGCACTTCGACCGCTATGTCGCGCTCTCCGCGGATGTCATGCGCATCTTCCACGACATCACCCCGCTCGTCGAGCCGCTGTCGATCGACGAGGCGTTCCTCGACGTTCGCGGCGCCCGCCGGCTCTGGGGAACCCCCGGGGAGATCGCGCGGATGCTGCGCCAGCGCGTCAAGGAACAGACGGGCCTGACCTGCAGCATCGGCGTCGCCGCAACCAAGCACGTGGCAAAGATGGCGTCGACCATCAGCAAGCCCGACGGCATGCTCATCGTCTCGGCGACAGAGACGGCGGCTTTCCTGGGTCCGCGCTCGGTGCGCGCGATGTGGGGTGTCGGTCCCAAATCCGCCGAGGCGCTCGAGGCGCGCGGCATCCGCACGATCGCCGACATCATCGAAACCCCGCGCGACGTGCTCGACCGGATCGTGGGTGCGGCATCGGGCGAGCGGCTCTCGCAGTTGGCTCGAGGGATCGATCCCCGCGAAGTGTCCACGACCCGCGTCGAGAAGAGCATCGGACACGAAGAGACCTTCCACGAGGATGTCTCGGACGCGGTGTTTCTACGTTCCGAACTCCTGCGCCTGTCCGATCGCGTCGCCCGGCGGTTGCGCAAGGGGGGATGGGACGCCGCGACAGTGGCGATCAAGGTCCGCTTCGCGGATTTCACGACGATCAGCAGGTCGCGCACGCTGTCGGAACCGACCGACGTCGGTCAGCGGATAGGTGACGAGGCGCGCGATCTCTTCACCTCTATCGACGCACGTCAGCCGATTCGCCTGCTCGGCGTGCGCGCAGAGAACCTCCGGCCGGCGGCGCGAGGGCAGTCGCTGTGGGACGACGACGAAGATCGTCGAAAGCTCGAAGACACGCTGGATGCGGCGTCCGCGCGATTCGGCGGCGCCGCCGTCATGCGGGCCACCTTCGTCGGCCGGTCTGAGCGGCCGACGGCCCTTCCCTCGCACCCCCGTCCACCCGCGTCCCACGACTGATCGCGTCCGCAAGCCCCTCGTCACTGGCGGGATCGCGCGCTAGCGTGGGATCATGCCCAACATTGCACAGGAGCTCGCCAAGCAGTCCGTTCACTTCGGCGCCAGCGCCGCATACGGAGATCAGCAGGATGTCGATGGGGTGCGCATCATCCCCGTCGCCGCGACGTGGCATGGCTTCGGCGGCGGGTCGGACGAGAAGGGCAACGAGGGTGGCGGCGGTGGCGGCTACTCGATGCCCTTCGGCGCGTACATCCGCCGGGGTGACGACCTGCGGTTCGAACCGAACATCATTGCACTGCTCGGCGTCGGTATCCCCTTCCTGTGGGTCGCCGGTCGAGCGCTCAGCCGTGTCATCCGCGCCCTCAAGAAGTAGGCAGACGCCGGACGACCCTCTTGCCGCGGCGTCCGAAGCCGCGGTCGCGCGTATCGTGCGCGACCTACGCGGTCTCGATGCCCTCAACCCCGTCGTGCTCATCGACGGCCAGAGCGGTGCCGGCAAGTCGCGCCTGGC
>CAYZEL010000123.1:0-6993 GCA_964477515.1 uncultured Microbacterium sp. | reverse complement strand
GGGCGGACTTCTTCGACACCGAGAAGTTCCCGGGCAAGCGGGCCTGGCCGGGCGCACCGGGCAGCTTCGACGCGTCGTACGAGATCGCGCTGCTGGCCGACGGAGTAGCCGCAGAAGACCTCTACCCGCTCGACATCGAACGGGCCGAGGCGAAGCTGGACACGCTGCGCGAGGACATGGTCTTCTATCAGTCCTACCCCGAGGTGCAGCAGCTCCTCACGAGCGACAGCGCCGCCATCGCCGTCACCGTGACCGGGCAGTACAACGCCCTTAAGAACGCGGGCGAAGACGTGACCGTCCAGTGGAACCAGGCTTTCATCGTGCCGAGCGGATTCACGGTGCCCGCGTCGTCCGCGAATCCCGATGCGGCATTCGCCCTGGCCGCGTGGATGAACGAGCCCGAGAACCAGGCCGTGTTCACGGAGCGCACCGGCTATGGACCCGTCAACTCCGAGGTGTTCGACCTGCTCTCGGACGATGTCGTCGACGGACTCGTCAATTCGCCCGAGCACGAGAAGGACGGCATCTACTGGGACACGCAGTGGCGGGCGGACAACCTCCAGATGCTGCTCGACTCGTACACGGCCTGGCTGGCAGGCTGAGCACGGACGAGCAACATCGAAGGGCGGGGGACTCGCGTCTCCCGCCCTTTGCCGTCGTCGTGACGCCCTCCGGTGCGCGTTACACGGAAGAAACACAATCGATACCAAAGAGGATCCAGTTATCGCTACATTGGATCCACGCACCAATGTTTCGTCCAAATCCCGAGGAAGAGCATTCGACATGACATCCACCATCCGCATTCGCCGCCTGGCGACATCTGGCCTGGCCCTCGCCGCCGTCGCGGCGCTCGCCGTGGGCTGCGCCGGCTCCGGCGGCGACACCCCGAGCGGAGACGCCAGCGCCGCCGAGATCAGCGGCTCCGTGATCTGGGCCGACTACGGCGGGCCCACCAACGAGAGCCGTCAGATCGCCTACTTCGACGGCTTCTACGACGAGACGGGCGTCGAGGTCGTCTCGACGTCGATCGAGGACGCGATCTACAACGCGATGCTCGCCGGCGACGAGGGTGACTACGACGTGTTCCAGGTCGCCGCTGCCGACGTGCTCTCGTACGGAGACAACCTCGTCGAGATCCCCGCGGACAGCCAGGGCGATCTGCTCGACCCCTCGCTGCAGCCCTACTTCGTCGGCGGATTCTTCATCGGCATCGCGCAGGGCTGGCTGACCGAGACGTACCCGAACGGCGGACCCGAGGACTGGGCGGACTTCTTCGACACCGAGAAGTTCCCGGGCAAGCGGGCCTGGCCGGGCGCTCCGGGCAGCTACGACCAGTCCTTCGAGATCGCCCTCCTCGCGGACGGCGTCGCTCCCGAGGACCTGTACCCGCTCGACTTCGAGCGCGCCCGCGCCAAGCTCGATGAGCTCCGTGGTGACATGGTGTTCTACCAGTCCTACCCCGAGGTCCAGCAGCTGTTGACGAGCGGAAGCGCCGCCATCGCAGTGACCGTCACGGGGCAGTACACGGCTCTCGAGCGGGCCGGCGAGGACGTCACGATCCAGTGGAACCAGGCATTCGTCAACCCGAACGGCTTCGTGATCCCCAAGAACGCGTCGAACCCGGATGCCGCCCTGGCTCTCGCCGCGTGGATGCGCGACCCCGAGAACCAGGCAGTCTTCGTCGAGCGCACCCTCTACGGGCCCGTGAACGAGGACGTCTTCGACTACCTCGATGCGGATGTCGCGTCGAAGGTCGCGAACTCGCCGGATCACGACAACGTGCTCTACAACGACGACCAGTGGCGAGCCGACAACACGGCCGACCTGGTCGACAACTACACCGCGTGGCTCGCCGGCTAGACACCGCACACAGCACATGACGGACGCCGAGGGGTGGCCGGGGCCTCACCGCCCCGACCACCCCTCGGTCTTTCCGCCTCGACGATGACGGAACGGAAGATCGATGCAGACGCTCAACACTGTCAGCGGCCCCATCACCGCGGACCGGCTCGGGGTCACCCTGCCGCACGAGCACCTCTTCGCCAACGGCACCCGGATGATCCCCCGCGACGGCTTCTCGACGATCTGGGCCGAACGGGCGGATGACATCGCCCGGTTCCTCGCGTCCGGGGGCAGCACCCTCGTCGACCTCAGCTGCGGCGAGCTGACCAACCACGCGGCACCCGTGCTGTGGGACACGGACCCCGAGCACCAGCTGCAGAACCGCGTCACCGGCTCGCGGTCGATCGTGAACGTGCTCGCGACGCGGGCGCTCGCCGAGGAGACGGGGGTGCAGGTCGTGCTCGGCACGGGTCACTACTACGACGCGTACATGGATCACGACTGGATGGATCAGACCAGCACGTCCCGCATCGCGGACTACCTGATCGCGGATCTCGTCGACGAAATCCCCGGGACCGGTGTGCGTGCCGGAGTCATCGGCGAGATCGCCTCGGACTTCGCCCACATCACGCCGCGCGAAGAGAAGTCCTTCCGTGCCGCAGCCCGGGCGTCACGGGAAACGGGCGCGCTGGTGAGCACCCACGCACCGACCTTCGCCGTGGGACTGGCGCAGATCGAACTGCTGGTCGACGACGAGGGGCTGGACCCGAGCCGCCTGGCGATCGGGCACACGGACACGGTGAAGAGCGTCGAATACTCTCTCGCGCTCGCCCGCCGCGGGGTGTTCGTCCAATACGACTGCATGATGGCCTGCAAGATCGGCGGCCAGCTCGTGCCGACAGAGCTGCGGCGTCGCGTCGAACACCTGAAGATCCTCATCGACGCCGGGTTCGAGTCGCAGATCCTGCTCTCTCACGACGTCTTCCAGCGCAGTCACCAGGCCGCACTGGGCGGACCGGGCTTCGTCTTCCTGTTCGAGGAGTTCGCCGATCATGCGGAGATCGCGGGAATCCCGCGCGATACGCTGCACCGCATCCACACTGACAACGCTCGTCGCGCCCTCTTCGGCGAGTGAGCGGATGGGGCGTGAGGCTGATTCCCGCCACGACGTAACATCCGCGAAACACGGCAGCAACAGGATCGGATCCATGTATTCCTATATTGGATCCACGGGAGTACATTGTCGGAAAGACGTGTCGCCCACGGAAACACCACCGCAATCTCGACCCGGGAGCATGACGGAGTGAGCACCTCGACCCTGGCCTTACCGCAGACGCGGAGCAAGTACTCCGCGCGTGCGGCGCTCGGCGCCTCGCGCGCCGAGACGCGATGGTTGCTGTGGCCACCGCTGATCTTCTTCGGCGTCGCACTCGGTCTGCCGGTGATCGCACTCCTGATGCAGTCGTTCGAGACGGGCGGAGAGGCCTACATCGGCATGTTCTCGGTGCCGGCGTTCGTGGCATCGCTCATCCGCACGGTCGTCCTGGCCGTGATCGTCATGATCCTCACGATGGTCTTCGGCACCGCCTACGCCCTCGCCATCAGCGCGTCGCCGACCTGGCTGCGTCTGGTGCTGCTCGCGGCCCTGATCCTGTCGCTGTGGACGTCGGTCATGGTCCGATCGTTCGGCTGGATGCTGCTCGAGCTGCCCAAGGGTGCGATCTACTGGTTCCTGAACCTGCTCGGGCTGACGAACGAGCCCGTGGAGTTGTACCAGACCACCATCGGGATGTATCCCGCCATGATCGCCGTCATGCTGCCGTTCGCGGTGCTGCCCGTGATGTCGGCCCTGCAATCGCACGACCGCGAACAGCTCAACGCCGCGACGATCTTCGGGGCCGGACCGTGGTTGACCTTCCGCACCGTCACCTGGCCCCAGATCCTGCCTTCCGTCATCAGCGGGGGCGTGCTCGTCTTCGTGATGTCCCTCGGCTTCTACGTCACCCCGCTCCTCCTGGGCGGTCCCGGCAACATGACGGTGTCGGGTGTGATCAACGCTCAGATCAACCAGGCCAACCGGCCCGAGCTCGGCGCGGCCATGAGCATCCTGCTCGTCGCGGGGACGATGCTCGTCTACCTGATCGCCGATCGCCTGTTCAAGGTGAGCGAGAAGTGGGGCTGACCGCATGAAGAACCCTCTCGCCCGCTCTCTCGGCTGGTACCGCGGCCCGATCATCCTCGTCGCCGTCCTGGCCAGCCTGCTGTTGATCGTGCCGTTCCTCGTCCTCGTCTCGACGTCCTGGACCTCCGGCAGCTTCATCCTGTTCCCGCCGCAAGGCTTCTCGCTGCAGTGGTACGCCGAGGTGCTGTCCGATCGGCGATGGATGGGATCGTTCTGGCTCTCGCTCTGGACGGCCACCATCTCGACGGTGCTGGCCGCCGCTCTCGGTACCGCGGGGGCGATCGGACTCACGCGCGTGCGCAGCCGGACGGCCCAGCGTTGGATCCGCACCCTCTTCATCGTGCCGATCGCGCTGCCGCCCATCGCCTACGCGGTCGGCCTGTACGGCGTCAACCTCGAACTCGGCTTCCTGCGGGGGACTCTCGTCACGCTGATCGTGGGCCATGCGCTCATCGCGATGCCCTATGTGTTCGTCATCGTGTCGGGCGGCATCGCGCGCATCGACCCGGCGCTCCGACCGGCCGCGAGCACGCTCGGCGCGCGGTGGCCGCTCATCCTCTGGAAGATCGAGCTTCCGGCGCTCCTGCCGTATCTGCTCTCGGGTGCGCTGTTCGCGTTCATCATCGTCTTCGACGAGGTCGTCCTGGCGGTCTTCCTGCTGCCTCCGGGCATGCAGACCCTGCCGCTGCGCATGCTGAACGCGTCCCAAGAGGCCTTCTCGCCCGAGCTGACGGCCGCCTCGACACTGGTCTCGCTCCTGGCCATCCTCGTCCTCGGCCTCCTCCCGCTCTCGAACGCGCTCCGCAAGCGTCGCGCCGGTCGATCCTCATCCGCATCATCCTCATCGTCTTCACGCCGGCGTCCCCGCCCGGCCGTGCTGGAAGGAGTCATCGAATGACCATCGCCCTCTCCATCTCCGACGTCCACGTCACCCTGGGCCAGAATCACGTGCTCAAGGGGGTGTCGCTCGACGTCCGCCCGGGTGAGTTCGTGACGCTGCTCGGCGCGAGCGGTAGCGGCAAGTCGACCCTGCTCAACGTCATCGCGGGCCTTCAGGCCGTCGACAGCGGCCACGTCATGTTCGACGCGGTGAACGTCGAGCGCCGTCCGCCGCAGAAGCGCAACGTCGGCGTGGTGTTCCAGTCCTACGCCCTGTTCCCGCACATGTCGATCGGCGAGAACGTCTCGTTTCCGCTGCTGGCCGCACGCCGCCCCGACCGGGAGCGCCGCGCCGTCGCGGACGAGATGCTCGCGCTCGTCCAGCTGCCCGGCATGGCCGATCGCTCACCGGCTTCCCTGTCGGGGGGTCAACGCCAGCGCGTGGCCCTCGCACGGGCGATCGCCGCGAATCCGGGCATCCTGCTGCTCGACGAGCCGATGGCCGCTCTCGACAAGCAGTTGCGCGAGCACATGCAGGTGGAGGTCACGCGCATCCAGCGCAAGGTCGGGATCACGACGGTCTCCGTCACGCACGACCAGACCGAGGCGCTCACGATGTCCGATCGCGTCGCGATCATGTGTGACGGCCAACTCGTGCAGGTCGCATCTCCCGAGGATCTCTACCGTCACCCCGTTAACGCCTACGTCGCGGGCTTCCTCGGTGAGGCGAACCTGCTGCCCACGTCGGGCGGGCGCATCCTCGACGACGAGGCCGGGGTGCGGCTCGACGGGACCGCCGTGCTGCGACCCGAGGACCTCGAACTCGTGTCGGCCACCGAGGCCGCCCCGGCCTGGTCGGTGGAGGGTACGGTCCGGCTGCTCAGCTTCCAGGGCACGCGATTCCGCCTCGAGCTGCAGACCGATGGGGGACGCAAGGTCGTGTGCTCGCTTCCCACATCCTTGGATGTCTCGACGCTCGGTGTCGGCTCGCGCGCCCGCGTCGCATGCCGCAACCCCGAACGGGTCCACGTCATCCCGGTGGCCGACCAGCCGGCGCGCGAGGCGATCGCCGCCTGACGCGCGAGCTGCACGAAACCCCGCGGGACCTCGCCAGGCGAACGAGCCGCGGGGTCTCGCGGCTCTTCGCGTGCGTCCGGTCCCGCGTGGGGATCAAACCGTGTGCCGCCCGTCGGTGCCGGGTTCGCCATCGCGTCTCCGCGACACCCGCGTGTGCCGGTTCGCAATTCAGTCTCCCGGCGTCCGGACCGGCGCGCGGTGCGCCGCGTTCTGCGGCAGACCCTCGCCGGGCCAGCCGCGCAGACTGAATTGCGAACCGGGTGGCCCGGACACCCGACGGGCCCGAGCGGAGGGAGACGCGACCGTGCGGGTCAGGCGGCCGGGTCGCGGGGTTCTTCGGCGTCGAGTGCCGGGCGCGGCGTCTCGTCACGCGTGAAGATCGTGACGACGGCCAGCGCCACGAGCTGCAGGCCTGCGACGAGCAGGAACGCCCACATGGAGGACGCGAACCCGATGACGAAGCCGCCGACGAGCGCCCCGCCGGCGTAGCCGACGCTGGTGAAGCTCGAGAACAGACCGAGGCCCATGGCGCGGTTCTCGGCGGGCAGGCCGCGGGTCGCGAGCATCGTGAGGGAGGGATACAGCGGCGAGAAGCCGACCCCCATGAGCGCCGCGCCGGCCGCCGCGACCCAGAAGTCCTGGGCGAACGCGAGCGTCGTGAGGCCGGCGAAGAGGGCGCTGAGCGAGATGGCGGTCGAGCGGAGCGGGCCGATGCGGTCGGGCATGGTCGCGAGCACGAGGCGGGCGACGATGACGCTGACGGCGAAGACGCCGAAGACGGATGCCGCGCCCAGCAGGCCCGTGGCGGGAACGCCGACGCCCTGCAGATGGATGATCAAGAAGGCGAGGATGAGACCCTCGCCGCACCAGGCGGCCGCGGCTACGACCCCGGGCACCCAGACGGCCCGGAACGCGCCGAGCAGGTTGCGGGCACCCCGGGGCGGACTCGTGATGTCTCGAGGCGTGATCAGGGTGGGGCGGGTGAGCCCCATGATCAGCGATACCGTGATCAC
>CAYZEL010000122.1:0-7098 GCA_964477515.1 uncultured Microbacterium sp. | reverse complement strand
GAGGTCAGCGCGCGGGGGTGCACGTACGCGTCGGCGGATGACGCAAGGCCCTGGACGGGGGCGACGTCGACGAACGGCGGGATGTCCGACTCGGCCAGCTGCGTCGGCGGGCCGTCGACGGTGCACTCGTACGCCCGCCCGTCGACGATCACCCCCTAACCGCCGAGGCGGTCGCAGCATCCGATTCCGACGTCTCCGGCGCGGAGCGCATCGGCCACCGGCATACCCGTCTCGTACGCCCCCGCCAGAAGCGCGTCGAGCACGGCGAACTGGGTCACGGCGTCGTTCGAGAGGATCGTCACAACACCGACGCTAGCGCGAAGGACCCCGCCGGAGGCGACGATCAGACAGAGTGAAAGCCTCCGACTCACCAGGAGTTGGAGGCTTTCGTGGGGTGGACCTGAGGGGACTCGAACCCCTGACCCCCTGCATGCCATGCAGGTGCGCTACCAGCTGCGCCACAGGCCCAAACATTGCTCCGAACGAGCGAAGGCAACCCCGCTAGATTACTACATCCGGAGCGCCCACTCGAATCGAGACGGATGCCTCGACAGAGCGGCGTCCGCGAAGCCTATTCGGCGCCCGCGGCGGCCGGGGCCGGAAGCTCGATCGGGATGACGGGGCAGTCCTTCCACAGACGCTCGAGCCCGTAATACACGCGCTCCTGCTCGTGGAAGACGTGCACGACGAGGTCACCGAAGTCCAGCAGGACCCAGCGGCCCTCCTGGCGACCCGGCCGGCGCAGGCGCTTGACGCCGGCCTCGTGCAGGCGGTCTTCGATCGCGTCGGCGATCGCCCCGACGTTGCGCTCGTTGCGCCCGGTGACGATCAAGAACGCGTCGACGAGCGGAAGCGGGCCCGAGACATCCAGGGCGACCAGATCCTCGCCACCCTTGGCGTCGGCGATGGCCGACGCGATCTGCACGAGTTCACGTGCTCGGTCGGTTGCAGTCATCAGAGAGCACCATTCACAAAAGCGAGGATGAGGACGCCCACGAGTGCGAGCGCCAGAACGCCCGCCGTGATCGCCAGGGAGAAGAGGAGTCGACCGCCCTTTTCCGGCGCGGGGGGACGGATGATCTCGCCCGTGCCACGCACCGTGCTGATCGCGGCACTGGCGGCGATCGGCGTCGGCGACGACGAAGCGGGAAGCTCGCCGTCGACGAGCACGGCGTCGACGTCCTTGCCGTCCGTGGACCGGGGATCGCCCCCGGCGGATCCGAGACCGTCGGGCAGGTGGAACGTGCCCGTGATCAGCACCTCGCCCGTCGCGTTGACCGGCCCCGAAAGCGGCGGCATGTTCGGCGTCTGCGACAGGATCAGCGCGCTCGACGCACCGATCGCGCCCGTCGAGGACGCATTGCGCACGATGAGCTCGTCGAACGATGCCGGGAGCTTCGTCGAAACCTCGTCGTCCTTCAGCAGATGGGCGCCGAACTCCGGGTCGACCGTCACGACGGGGGCCGCGTCGATGCCGCGCGCGTTCTCGCTCGACGCATCGTCGCGGACGGAGCCGGATGCCTCGGCGACGTCGGCCTTCGGGGCATCCGCTTTTTGGGCATCCGCCTTCGCCGCATCCGCCTTCTTGGCGTCGGTCTTCTTGCGACCGGACTTCTTGCCGTCGACCTCGGGCTCGGCGGCCTTCGTCTCAGCAGCCTCCGCCTCGGCGACAGCGGGGGCTGCGAACGGCGTGTAGCGCGGAGCGACCGGCTCGCCCAGAGCGGAGACGGGCATCTGCGCGGCGATGACGTCGGGGGTGATGACCGGCACCGATGCGGTCCGGATGCGTTCCTGTTCGCGCGCCTGACGGCGAGTCAGGGGCGAGACACCCAAATCGACGTGGGCGTCGGGCATGGGCGCCGGAGGAGTGAAAGCGGGTGTGGCGGGACGCGCGAGCGGGGCCGACGGCGCCGGGGTGGCGGCGACATACGTGTCTTCGTCGATCTCGTCGTCTGCAGAGGCCGTCTCGCCCTGAACGGGCACGGATCCGGTGGCGTGCAGTTCGCGGAGCTTCTTCCGCGTCAGCGGCTGCTCGGGTGTGCTCATGCGTTGCTCCGATAGAGATGATGCTTGCTGATGTACTGGACGACCCCGTCAGGAACGAGATACCACACCGGGTCGCCCCGATGTACCCGCTCGCGACAGTCCGTCGACGAAATCGCGAGCGCCGGAATCTCGAGTTGGCTCACCACCTCACTCGGAAGTCCCCCGGTGTCCAGGACGTGTCCGGGGCGACTCACGGCGACGAAGTGCGCGAGGTTCCACAGCTCATCATGGTCCCTCCAACTGAGAATCTGCGCTACCGCGTCCGCGCCGGTGATGAAAAAAAGATCGGCGTCGGGCCGCTGCGTCCGCAGATCCCGCAGCGTGTCGATCGTGTACGTCGGACCGGCACGGTCGATGTCGACGCGACTGACCGTGAATCCCGGGTTGGAGGCGGTCGCGATGACGGTCATCAGGTAGCGGTGTTCGCTGTCGCTGACCTTCTGCTTCTGCCAGGGCGTACCCGTGGGAACGAAGACGACCTCGTCGAGGCCCAGGTGGCTCGCGACCTCGCTGGCGGCGACCAGGTGACCGTGATGGATGGGGTCGAACGTGCCGCCCATCACCCCGATTCGGGGCCGCTCCCCTGCGTCCGTCGTCATGCCCGACCTAGTGGCCGCTCGCCGTCCCGTGCTCGACTGTCCCGTGCTCGATCGCCGCGCCGTGGCTCTGGGCGTAGGCCTGCGCCTTGCCCGCGTGACGGTTGGCCACGTCGCGATACGAGAAGACCACGAGAGCGAGAGCCGAGAAGACCGCCAGCGCGATGACGAAGAAGATCACCGTCTCCAACGCGACGTTGCCGTGGTGACCCTCTTCGGCCGCGGCCAGGATCGTCGTGACAAGCGTCATTCTCGTGCTCCGTTCGGGTGTGGGCGTGGCTACTCAGTCTAGAGAACTATCGGCGGGTCTGCCCGGCGCCGCGCGCGAGCCACTTCATGGTCGTCAGCTCGGGCAGCCCCATCGGTCCGCGGGCGTGCAGCTTCTGGGTCGAGATGCCGACCTCGGCACCGAACCCGAACTCGCCGCCGTCGGTGAATCGTGTGGATGCGTTGGCCATGACGACGGCCGCGTCGACCTCGGCGAGGAACCGCTCGGCGTTGGCGTCGTCGTCCGTGATGATCGACTCGGTGTGACCCGTGGAGTACTCGCGAATGTGCGCGAGCGCTTCGTTCAGGTCGTCGACGACGCGAATCGAGACGTCGAGGGTGCCGTATTCGGTCGACCAGTCCTCGTCGGTCGCGGGAACGACATCCGACACGAGAGCGGCGGTTCGCTCGTCGCCGTGCAGCGTCACACCCTGCTGTTGCAGCGCGGCGGCAACCGTGGGGAGCACGCGCTCGGCGGCCGAGCCGACGACCAGCACGGTTTCGACCGCGTTGCAGACGCTCGGACGCTGCACCTTGGCGTTCACGACGATGTCGCGCGCCCACTCGAGGGGGGCCGAATCGTCGAGCACGATGTGCACGACACCGGCTCCCGTCTCGATGACGGGAACGGATGACTCGGTCACCACGGTCTCGATCAGCTGCGCACTGCCCCGCGGAACGAGTACGTCGACGAGCCCGCGCGCCTGCATCAGCTCACGCGCCCCGTCGCGACCGAAGTCGTCGACGGTCTGGATCGCCTCGGCGTCGATTCCCCGGTCGGCGAGGGCCGTCCGCATGATGTCGACGAGCGCGGCGTTGGACTTCTCGGCCGCCGACCCGCCGCGCAGCACGACGGCGTTTCCCGAACGCAGCGCCAGGGCCGCGATGTCGACCGTCACGTTGGGGCGCGCCTCGTAGATCGAGCCGACCACGCCGAACGGAACGCTGACCTTCTGCAACACGACGCCGTTCGGCAGGACCCGCTCGTCGAGCAGGCGACCGACGGGGTCCGGCAGCTCGGCCACGGCGCGCACCGCATCGGCGAGGGCGGCCACGCGCGGGGCGTCCAGGCGCAGGCGATCCTGCAGCGATTCCGACAGGCCCGTCGCACGTCCGCGCGCCAGATCCTCGTCGTTGGCCGCGATGATCCGATCGGATGCCGCGTCGATGGCGTGCGCGATGGCCCGCAGCATCCCGGCCTTGTCCGCGTCGCCGAGCAGGCCGATGCTGCGCGAGGCCGACTTCGCCAGACGCATCCGGTCGCGCGCGGTCGTGGCCCCCCAGGCATCCGGAGACCCTCCCACCGCGGGGGTGCTCGGCGTTGCGCTGGAGGCGGTGCTGGTCATCAGCCCAGTGTATCGACGGGCTCGGCGCTACCGGCGGGAGCATCGGTGCTCGCGGGCAGCGGTGCGCTCGTAGCCGCGGTGCGCACGGGACCGGTCGGCGTGGCGGGGGTCGCGCGCGGGTCCGGCTCGAACCAGGTGCCGATCGGGGCACCGCTCAGCGCGTCCGCGACACGCGCGGCACTCGTGACGAGCACCCCGACCCCCGCAGCCGTCGCGAGGCGGGCAGCCGAGACCTTGGTCGCCGCTCCCCCGGTGCCGACGCTGTTGACGACGACGGAGCCGAACTCGTACCCGCTGAGGTCATCCCCGAAGGTCACGCGCTCGATCGCCCGTGCGCCGGGCTGGCCCGGGGGCCGGGTGTACAGGTTCTCGATGTCGCTGAGCAGAACGAGCGCGTCGGCACCGATCAGCTCGGCGACGAGTGCCGCGAGACGGTCGTTGTCGCCGAAGCGGATCTCGTGGGTCGCAACGGTGTCGTTCTCGTTGACGATCGGCAGGATGCGCAGACCCAGCAGCCGCTCCATCGCCCGGCGCGCGTTGGAGCGGGGCGTCGAGTTCTCGAGGTCGCCGGCGGTCAGCAGAACCTGCCCGGCGAGCACGCCATAGCGGTCGAGGCTCGTCTGATACCGCCACATCAGCACGTTCTGCCCCACGGCGGCCGCCGCCTGCTGCGTCGCGAGATCCGTGGGCCGACCCTCGAGGCTCAGCAGGGGCAGGGCGGTCGCGATGGCACCGGACGAGACCAGCACGACCTCCGTGCCCCGGGTGTGTACCTCGGCGAGGGCGGCGACGATGGCGTCGATGGTTGCGGCCTGGTCGCCGCTGATCGACGAGGAGCCGACCTTGACGACGATGCGCTTCGCCGTTGCGATATCGGCACGGTGCAGGGCGGTCACTCTTCCCCCTCGACCTCGCGACGTTCCGCCGCGGCGAGCCGCTGGACCTCGAACTCGGCGCGGGCTTCCGCCTTGGCATCCATCTGATCGTGATAACGCTCGCGCCGCTGAGACGTGGTCCGACGGGTGTTCATGTCCAGGCGCGGGTCCATGCCACGCGGCGCGGTCATGAGTTCGGCGGCGGAGCTGAGCGTCGGCTGCCAGTCGAAGACGACGCCGTCACCTTCGCCGATGACGACGGTCGAGCCGGGCTCGGCACCGGCACGGACGAGACCGTCCTCGACACCCAGCTTGGCGAGGCGATCGGCCAGGTAACCCACGGCCTCTTCGTTCTGGAAGTCGGTCTGCTGCACCCAGCGCACGGGCTTGTAGCCGAGCACACGGTAGATGTTGCCGTATGTGCCGCCTTCGACACGGATCGTGTAGTCCTTCTCCTTGTCGGCGCGCGGACGGAGCACGATGCGCTCGGGGGCGGGCTTGGCGGCCATCTCGGCACGATGCTCGGCGACGACCTCGCCCAGCGCGAACGTCAGCTCCCGCAGTCCTTCGTGGGCGACGGTCGAGATCTCGAACACGCGGTATCCCCGCGCCTCGAGCTCGGGCCGGACAAAGGCGGCGAGCTCACGACCCTCGGGTACGTCGATCTTGTTCAGGGCGATCAGCTGCGGACGCTCGAGCAGGGGCAGCTGGTCCTCGGGCACGGGATACGCGCCGAGCTCGGCGAGGATCACATCGAGGTCGGACAGCGGGTCGCGTCCGGGCTCGAGCGTGGCGCAGTCGAGCACGTGCACGAGCGCGGTGCAGCGCTCGACGTGGCGGAGGAACTGGAGCCCCAGGCCGCGGCCCTCACTCGCGCCCTCGATCAGTCCGGGCACATCGGCGACGGTGAACCGCACGTCACCGGCCTGGACCACACCGAGGTTCGGGTGCAGCGTCGTGAAGGGGTAGTCGGCGATCTTGGGTCGCGCGGCCGAGATCGCGGCGATCAGGCTGGACTTGCCGGCGGACGGGAATCCGACAAGCGCGACGTCCGCGACGACCTTGAGTTCGAGAAGGACATCGCCCTCCCACCCGGGCGTGCCGAGCAGCGCGAAACCGGGCGCCTTGCGCTTGGGCGAGGCGAGGGCCGCGTTTCCGAGGCCCCCGATGCCCCCGGGCGCGACGACGAAGCGCATACCCGGCTCGACCATGTCGATGAGCGTCTCGCCCGAGGCATCCTTCACCACGGTGCCGACCGGAACGGGCAGCTCGACGTCTTCGCCGGCGGCACCCTGACGCAGGTCACCGGCGCCGAAGGCACCGTTGTTCGACGTGCGGTGCGGCGAGTGGTGGTACGACAACAGGGTCGTGACCTGCGGATCGGCGACGAGAACGATGTCGCCGCCGTTGCCGCCACTCGCGCCATCCGGTCCCGCAAGCGGCTTGAACTTCTCGCGACGGACCGAGACGCAGCCGTTGCCGCCCTTTCCGGCGCGCAGATGGAGCGTCACCCGGTCAACGAATGAGACCATCGTGAACTCCTTCCGGGAATGATCAAGGGGCGAGCCGAAGCCCGCCCCCTGACCGAAAACTAAACCGCGTTAGTCGTGTGACTACTCCGCAGCCATGACGATGTTGACGACCTTGCGGCCGCCCTTCTTGCCGAACTCGACCGAACCGGCCTGCAGCGCGAACAGCGTGTCGTCGCCACCGCGACCCACACCGGCGCCCGGGTGGAAGTGCGTTCCACGCTGGCGGACGATGATCTCGCCGGCGCTGACGACCTGGCCGCCGAAGCGCTTGACGCCCAGCCGCTGGGAGTTGGAGTCGCGACCGTTGCGGGTGGAGCTTGCGCCCTTTTTGTGTGCCATCTCGAGTCTCCCCCGGTTACTTGATGCCGGTTACCTTGACGCGCGTGAGGTCCTGACGGTGCCCCTGGCGCTTCTTGTAACCAGTCTTGTTCTTGAA
>CAYZEL010000121.1:0-7103 GCA_964477515.1 uncultured Microbacterium sp. | reverse complement strand
CAACACGCTGGTTGGCGGCGAGGGCGCGGACCGTCTCGACGCCGGAGCGGGCGTCGCCGGCGAGTTCCAGCAGGGCTTCGGCGAGGGCGGAGACGACACCTATGTCTACGGAAGCGAATCCGGCCTGGTCTACATAGGTTCACGCGGAGAAGGCGCCGCGACCGGCGCCGCGGATCGGGTCGTCTTTTCGGATCTTGACGCCTCGGACGTGATCCTCGGACACCAGGACTATCGCGACATCCGCGGGGTCCGCACGCCCTACTCGGCGCGCGAGTTGGCGCGACGTGCGCTCAAGGCGCGCGGCTGGCCCGTGCCCGACCCGCACTGGCCCGTGCCGTACACGGACTGAGAGCGACGTTCGGCTCGTCGGCGCGCTCGCGCTCAGCGAGCGATCGCCGCATCGGCGGTCCGTCGCGCCCACGCCTCGGCTTCCGCGAGACTCTCGCGGGTCAGCGCATCCGGCGCCTCATGCTCGTCGACGACACGCGCCACCGTGTCCACGATGCCCGTGAACCCCAGCCGTCCCTCGTGGAAGGCATCCACGGCCTGCTCGTTCGCGGCGTTGAAAACCGCGGGGTAGGTCCCTCCGGCGCGCCCGACCCGCTTCGCGAGGGCGACCGCGGGGAACGCGCGCTCATCGAGCGGCTCGAAGGTCCAAGCCGTCGCCTGTGTCCAGTCGAGGGGCCGACCCACGCCGCCGACGCGGTCGGGCCAATCCAGCCCGAGCGCGATCGGCAACCGCATGTCGGGCGGCGATGCCTGGGCCAGGGTCGAACCGTCCACGAACTCGACCATGGAGTGGACGATCGACTGCGGATGCACGACCACATCGATGTCGTCGTAGGAGACATCGAACAGCAGGTGCGCCTCGATGACCTCGAGGCCCTTGTTGACGAGCGTGGCCGAATTGGTCGTCACCATGCGCCCCATGTCCCACGTCGGGTGCGCGAGAGCCTCGGACGGGGTGACGTTCTCGAGCGCGGCACGCGAGCGACCGCGGAACGGGCCCCCGGAGGCGGTGAGGACGAGACGCCGGACCTCGGCCGCAGAGCCCCCGCGCAGGCACTGCGCGATGGCGGAGTGCTCCGAATCGACGGGAACGATCTGGCCGGGCGCGGCGATCCGCGCGACGAGATCCCCGCCGACGATGAGGGATTCCTTGTTCGCCAGCGCAAGCGTGCGCCCGCACTCGAGCGCGGCGAGCGTCGGCCCGAGGCCCACCGACCCGGTGATGCCGTTGAGCACAACGTCCGTCTCGACATCGCGCACGAGGCGTTCGGCCTCTTCCGCTCCGAGCGCCGTGAACTCGACGCCGAACTCGGCGGCCTGCGCCTCGAGCGTCGCCCGGTCCGTTCCGGCGGCAAGCCCGACGACCTCGAAGCGACCCGGGTTGGCGCGCACGACGTCGAGCGCCTGCGTGCCGATCGAGCCGGTGGATCCGAGGATGATGATGCGGCGCATCCGGTCAGCCTATCGAGCGAGCATCACGGGCCACGTCGACGAGCTCGGTGACCGCCGGGGCACGACGGATCGCTTGGACGGACTCGGCGACCGTGCGTCGGGTCAGCCCGCGGCGTGCTGTGTGGCGAGGATGTCGACGACGAAGACGAGGGTCTCCTTCTGCAGCTCGTTTCCCTCTACCGCGCCGTAGCCGAACTCGGGCGGGATGACGACGACCACCTGCGAGCCGACCGTCTGACCCTCGAGTGCCTGACGGAATCCGTCGACGACCCCCGAGGTCGAGAAGCTCGCGGGCGCACCCTTGTCCCAGCTGGAATCGAAGACCGTGCCATCCGACCACTTGACGCCCGTGTACTGCACGAGCACGGTGTCGCCCGGGTCGACGGTCGCACCGTCACCCTTCTTGAGCACCTCGATGTCGACCGTCGTGGGGGCCTCGCCCTCCGGCAGGGTGATCGTCGGGGCACCGTCGTCCGCGAGTTCGACGGTCGGGAAGCCATCGACGGGGTCCTGCTCGGCACCCCAGGCGGCGAGCGGCGTGACACCCAGAACGTCCACGACGTACACCTGGGCGCCCACTGTGGCACCGGACTGGTCCTGGCTCGCGGGGAAGGTCAGCGCGAGCCGCGTTCCGACGTTCGCGCAGCCCAGGATCTGGGCGATGCTCTGGCCCGCGGTCACCGGCTGGGGCAGGAGTTCGCCGTCGACGTACCCGACGTCGCCGAGGCGCTCGCCGGTGTCGGCCGCGAACGCGCTCAGCGCGTACCGCACGTAGTCGCCCTCCTCGAGCGCGTCGCCGTCGCCCTCGGTGATGACCGTGCGCTCGAGCGCTGCGACCTCGAGCCCCGGGGTGAACGTTGCCGTCGACACCGTGCCGATGTCACCTTCGACGGTGACCGAGTCGGATGCCTTGCCGGACGACGCCGCGGCATCGCACAACGCCGACGAGCCGGAGGCGGAAGCGTCGGGCGTGCCCGCGCCGGAGCATCCGGCCAGGACGATGGCGGACAGGGCGAGCGCCGACAGGGCGGCGAGCGGGCGAATGCGCACGGATAGACCTCGATGCTGTTCGGGGAGAGAGGCCCATCCTGTCGGATATTCCTTTGACTCACCTGAACGCGCCTCCGGGGCTGGATTCCGCGACGCGTATGCGTCGCGCGATACCCTCGGGCAATGACCCCCGCACAACCGGAGCCCGCGGGCGCGCCCGCCGCGACCCCCCAGGATCGCCGCGAACCGGGTGGCATGGGACTGACCTACGGAATGGGCCGAATCGTGGTCGCCCCCTTGGCCCGGCTCGTCTACCGGCCCATCGTCGAGGGCCGCGAGCGAGTACCGCGCGAGGGCCCCGTGATCCTCGCGAGCAACCATCTGTCGTTCATCGATTCGATCGCGATTCCCGTCGCAGCACCCCGCCCGGTGCATTTTCTGGCGAAGTCCGCCTACTTCGAGGGCACGGGGATCTCGGGATGGTTCACCCGCGAGTTCTTCTCCGCGATCGGCGCCGTGCCGGTCCAGCGCGGTGCCGGCCAGGCCGCGCTCGATGCGCTCGACCAACAGAGGGCGCTCCTCGCGGCCGGCCGTGCCGTCGCGCTCTATCCCGAGGGCACCCGATCCCTCGATGGACGCCTGTACCGCGGGCGGACGGGCGCGGCGTTCCTCGCCCTGCAGACGGGGGCCCCGGTCGTTCCCGTCGGGCTGATCGGCACCGCCGAGGTCATGCCCGTCGGCGCGCGGATGCCGTCACTGCGCCGACGTGTGACGGTGCGGTTCGGCGAGCCCCTGGACCTGTCGCATCACGGCGCGCCCGAATCGGGCCGGGCCCGGCGCGGGGCGACCGACGAGATCATGGCGGCGATCCATGCACTCACGGGTCAGGAACTCGCCGGGATCTACAACGAGGCCCCCGCGCAGGGAGCCGTCGAGAAGATCAAGCGCGCGCTTCCCCACGAGCGACTCTGACGCCTCGACCGTCGGCGTGCCCGCGGCATCCGTCAGCGCGCGACCTCGATCATCGCCTCGTGGCGGACCGGGAAGTTGACGGAGTTTGCGATGAAGCACCACTCGTGGGCGAGCGTGTGCGCGCGGTGAGCCTCGTCGAGCATGGCGGCGTCCGCGACCACGACGCGCGGTCGCAAGACGACCTCGGTGAACGCGCCACCCCCGCGACCGTCGAGCACCATCGTGCCCACCGCTTCGTCGGTGTACCCGACGACCACCACCCCGAGCGTGACGCAGGCGTGCAGGTAGCTCAGCAGGTGGCATTCCGAGAGGGCAGAAACGAGCAGGTCCTCGGGGTTCCACTTGGCGGGATCCCCGCGAAAAGGACGATCCGCGGATGCCTCGAGCACCGGTTTGCCCGCGATCTCGATCGTCACCGCCCGGTCGTAGTCGCGGTACCCGCTGGTGCCGGTGCCCCGGTCGCCCGTCCAGGTCGTTGCCGCGCGGTACACGTGCTCGCCGTTCATACCGGAAGTGTCGCACGCCGCGCACGCGAACGGCGGCGGGTATTCCGGCCGGGCGCCTCGCGGTGACGCGATTAGGCTGACGGGGTGTCAAAACCCCTCTCTGTTCCGGGCGCCGTCGAACTCGCGACCGTCGATCGCGGCGGATTCGTCGAGTCTCGTCACAGCGGTGCCGCTGTCGTGCTCTCGCCCGACGGGACGGTCCGCGCATCCTTCGGCGATGCCGAGGCTACGCTGCTGCCCCGTTCGAGCCTCAAGCCGCTCCAGGCGGTCGGAATGCTCACGGCCAACGCCGACCTCGCGGGTGAGCGCCTCGGCCTCGCCACCGCCAGTCACACCGGAACGGACCGGCACGTCGAGGTCGTCCGCGCGATCCTTCACCAGGCGGGACTGACCGAGGACGACCTGGGCTGCCCCGCCGCACGCGCCTCCGACCCCGAGACGCGCGACCGGCAGATCCGGGACCTCGATCCCGCATCGTCGATCCGCATGAACTGCTCGGGTAAGCACGCGGGGATGCTCCTCACCTGCGTCGCGAACGGCTGGGACACCGCGACCTATCTCGACCTCGAGCATCCGCTGCAGCGTCACGTGCGCGACACGATCGAGCGCCTCGCGGGCGAGAAGGTCCAGGCGAGCGTGATCGACGGATGCGGCGCGCCCGTGCACGCGGTGACGTTGACCGGCCTCGCGCGGGGCATCCACCGCATGGGGACCGCCTCCGAACGCTCACCGTTCGCCCTGCACCGCCACGCGGCGTCGGTCGTTCGTGCCGTGCGGGAGAACCCGTGGACGATCGCCGGACCCGACCAGCCCGACACGCTTCTCGGCGAGCGCCTCGGGGTTTTCGCGAAGCTGGGCGCCGAGGGCGTCCAGGTCGCGGTCGCCCCCGACGGGACGACCGTGGCGCTGAAGATGCTCGACGGCGGCCAGCGTGCCGCGCCGATCGTGGCGCTCACGCTGCTTCAGACGGCGGGTGCCCTGAGCGCCGCCGACGTCGCGCTCGTCGCGGACGACCTGCACCTGGACATCCGCGGAGGCACGGAGGTCGTCGGGCGTATCCGCGCGACCGTCTCCGTCTGAGTCATCACCGCGTGCGACGGGCCGGGATCACCCGGCGCGCGCACGGTGCCTAGACGAGGCCGCCGTCGATCGACCGTCCGTAGTCGGCCGGGTCTTCCGGTACGAGCACCTCGGAGTCGCGGTTGAGCGTCTCCCCCCGGAAGAAGGGCTTCGACCGCGGGAAGGCGAACCAGATCAGCATCAACACGACGCCGATCGCGAGGGCGCCGATGCCGATCACGAAGGTGCCGCCGATGCCGAACAGCACGGTGTAGCCGTAGTCGACGTCGTACATGTCGATCGCGGACTGCACGAACGCGTAGGTGAGCATGAGCGCGCCCAGCAGCGGCAAGAGACCCTTGTAGAAGAAGTCCCGACCGGAACGGAACAGGTCTCGGCGGAAATACCAGACGCAGGCGAAGCCCGTGATGGCGTAGTAGAACGCGATGGCGAGCCCCAGCGACAGGATCGAGTCCTGCAGGATGTTGTCGCTGATCAGGGTCATGCCGACGTAGTACAGCGAGGCGACGACACCCATCACGAGGGTGGAGAACGACGGGGTCTTGTACTGCGGGTGCACGGTCGCGAAGCGCCGCGGCAGGGCCTTGTACGCGGCCATGGCGAGGGTGCCGCGCGCCGTGGGCAGGATGGTGGTCTGCGTCGACGAGACGGCGGAGATCAGCACGGCCACGACCAGCACCCACCCGAACGGACCGAGCAGCCCGTCCTTGATCGCCAGGAAGAAGTCGTCGGCGTTCGCTTCGTTGCCGAGGCCCGTGCCGTCGGTGCCGAGGCCCGCGTACATCATGGCGGCGACCGTGACCGTGACGTACGTGACGAGCAGGATGACGGTGGTCAGCAGGGCGGCGAGCCCGGGGATGCGCTTGGGATCCTTGGTCTCTTCGTTGAGCGCGAGGCAGGTGTCCCATCCCCAGTAGATGAACAGCGCGAGCAGCACGGCCTCGGTGAAGCCCGACCAGTCCGTGAAGCCGAGCGGATTGAACCACGCCCAGTCGAAGGGCGTCGCACCGGGTGCGGTGCCCGAGAAGAACTGGGTGAGGGCCGCGATCACGAAGATGGCGAGAGCGAGGTACTGGATCGCGAGCAGGACGTTCTGCACGCGTTCGCCGATCTCGACGCCCCGCCAGCTGACCCAGGTCATCGCGGCGATGAAGACGACGCCGGTGGCCGTCACGAGCGGCACGTTCTCGGCGAGCGATCCGTCGCCGATGAGGGACCACAGGTAGATGCCTGCGATCTGGGCGAGGTTTGCCAGCACGACCATTCCGGCGACCGCGACGCCCCAGCCGCCCGTCCACCCGACGAACGGCCCGAATGCTTTGGTACCCCACGTGAACGTGGTGCCGCAGTCGGGCACGGCTCTGTTCAGCTCGCGGTAGGCGAACGCGATGAAGAGCATGGGGACGAAGGCGATCACGAACGCGATCGGGGCCTGGGCACCCACCGCGAGCACGACGAAGCCGAGGGTCGCGACGAGCGAGTAGACCGGCGCGGTCGAGGCCAGTCCGATCACGGTCGAGCCCCAGAGCCCCAGTGTGCCGGTGGCGAGACCCTTGCCTTCGGGACGGCGGAGGTCGATCGGAGTGGTGGCGGTCATGTCCACACCTTGGCCGAGCCGGAGCCTCCACCGCAAGAGAGAATCGTGTCTTCGGCCGCCTCCCCCCGTGCGATGCACCCGCTCCGCCGACTCGGCGACACGCGTCGCGTCTACCGCATCGATGATCCCCGCACATCGACCCGCACCGGGCGGGCCGCGGGAGCGCACAGCCACGCTCGTCCCGAACCCGGGCGGGCGTAAGGAGGGAGTGAGCGCTCACCCGCTACCGTCCGGAGCTCCGACGGGCAGTCCGCGTCGACGATCAACGGATGCCGCGGCCTCAGCTCCTGCAGCAGACCCCAGCGCGCCAACCACTCCTCGCCGTCACCGACGAGGATCTGCGCCGATGAGGATGCCGCCTGAATCTCACTCAGCCGCACAGCGAGCGGGATGTCCCGAAGCAGACGTACGTCCGCGGTTCCGGCCGCGTTGCCCCGCAGTGTGGCGGCGGTCGCCTCCGTCTGCCGCGTCACGACACCCGTGAGCACCCCCGGAAT
>CAYZEL010000120.1:0-7130 GCA_964477515.1 uncultured Microbacterium sp. | reverse complement strand
GTCGGGGCTGACGAGGCCTCGGATCTGATGGCTGAGACGATGATGGCCGCGTGGCGCCGCGCCGCATCCCTTCCCGTGGACGAGGAGCAGGCGCGCATGTGGCTCTTCGGCATCGCGCGCAACGTGCTCGCGAACGCCCAGCGATCCGAACGACGTCGCTTGAGGCTCGCGAATCGGCTGCGACTGCTCCTCAGCACCGAAGGTGACGCCTCGGCACCGGATGACGGGGCGGACGTGCGCGATGCGATCGACAGACTGCCCCCCGACCAGGCCGATGTGGTGCGGTTGGTGCACTGGGACGGGTTCAGCCTGGCCGAAGTCGCGCAGCTCCTCGACGAACCGCCCACGACAACCCGGAGCAGGTATGCCCGCGCCAAGGAGTCGCTTCGCCGCGCGCTCGACCCGCAATCAGCCGTAGCCGATCACGCCTGAAGGAGCATCAAGCCGGCGCCGCCGCCAGCAGGGCTCGTGCCGACGTGGACCGACGTCGTGCCACGACGACCATGCTTGCGATCAGCGACAGCACGGCCCAGGCGGCCAGGCCGACGCATCCGGCGGTCACGCCACCGGCACTCGTGAGCGAACCGACCATCGCGTGGTAGGCCGGGGCGGTCGGCAGCAGCCCCGCGATCGCGGCCAGCGGACCGGGCACGGTCGAGACGATCCCGGTGGCGAGCGCCAGGACGCCGACGAGCGCCGCAACCCAGCGGCCCGCGCCCCCGAGAACCGCGACGAGCGCCTGGTTGACGGCGGCGAAGGCGATGCCGGCGATGACGGAGACCGCGGCGAACGTCCACCACTGACCCCAGTCGTACGAGGCGGCGAACTGAGCCACGATCGCGACAAGCAGGCCCTGGGCGGCGCCGAGCAGGGCTGCGGGCAGGAACGCCCGCAGCGTCAGACGCAGCGACGATTCGCGTGCGGCGAGGGCGCGGCCGGTCGCGGCGCGCAGGGCGACGAACGTCGCGAGACCGCCGAACCACAGCACCGCCATCGACAGCAGCGGGATCGCGGATGCGCCGAAGAGCGACGCCCCCGACCCTTCCGTGCCGACGGGGTTGCTCAGGACCGTCGCGAGGCTCGTCGCCTCGCTGTCGCTGTAGGTCGGCAGGGCCGCGGTGGCCTGGTCGAGACCGTCGGCGAGCGATGAGGCTCCCGTCGCGAGCGAACCGACGCCGTCGACGAGGGACTGGGCCCCCGCGCCGAGCTGTTCGGCCCCGGTCGCGAGTTGTGCGGTGCCGTTCTGGAGGCCGCGCGCACCGTTCGCGCTCGCGGTCGTGCCGTCCGCGAGCTGGGTGAGCCCGGACGACAGGCTCGTCGCACCCGCCGCGGACTGGCGCAGTCCCTGAACGACGGGCGAGGTCGGGCCGGTGATCTGACCGACCCCGGCCGCGGTGCCCGCGGCGGCGGGCGCGAGTCTGTCGACATACGCGTCGGTCGTGCCCGAGCTCACGAGAGCCTGCTGCAGCGATGTGCAGAACGCCCCGGAGGCGCCGGACGTCCCGCAGTCCGCGACGAGCTGGCTGAGGGCGGCCGTCGTAGCCGCGCTCTGTCCATCGACTGCGGTGGCGAGTTGCGATGCCCCGGTCGCGGCCTGCGAGAGCTGCGTCCCCGCGAGGTTGTCGGCGATCTGCGTGACCCCCGAGCCGATGCCGGCGGCCCCGCCGGACGAGCTGCGGATGCCGCCCGCGATCGTGTCGAGCCCACTCGCGAGCTGCGCGGCACCCGTCGATGCCGAGCTGGCGCCCGAGGCGAGCTCGGTCGCGCCGCCGGGGAGGGCGGCGCCGCCAGAGGCCGCCTGGGTCGCGCCGTCGGCGAGCTGCCGGGCGCCGCTCGCCGCCTGTCCGATCTGGTCGGAGAGCGTGGTGAAGCTCAGGAAGACGTTCTCGAGCGTGAGCGTCGAGATCTGCTCGCCCATGACGGTCGCGGCGGTCTGCGTGACCTGCGCGGTGATCGCGTCGTCGACCAGCAGCGACTCGGATGACGTCGCCACCTCGATGACGGCCTTCTCGGGCGTGGTCGTGGCGGGATCGGCGAGCGCCTGACCCGACGAGGTCGCGGCGGCCGAGAACCCGGACGGGATCGTGACGACGGCGTCGTACGTCCCGTCGGCGAGGCCCTTCGCCGCATCCTCGTCGTTCGAGAGCACCCAGTCGAGGTTCGAGTCGAGGTCGTCCGACCCCTCGACGAGGCCGGCCGACAGCTGGCGCCCGATGGGCGTGTATTGACCGTTGACCGTGACGGGGTCGTCGTCGTTCACGATGGCGGCGCTCATCTCGTTCAGCCGCTCGGTGGGGTTGTAGAGCGCGGTGACGAGGATGCCTCCGAGTACCGCAGGCAGGAGCAGCACCCCCAGCACGGTCAGCCAGGTCACGGGGCGGCGCGAGCGCGCGCGCTCGATGGGCAGGGTCATGCGTTCACCTCGTTCGAGCTCGTGTGAGCCTCGTCGGTCGTCAATGTCAATCCGGCCACGTCGGGGCGTCGCGCCTCGGCGAGGAGCGCGAGCGCGGCCGGTTCGCGCCGTGCGGAGACCACCAGCGTCAGGCGCCCGTCGGGGGAGCGGTCGGCGGCGTCGCGCAGCAGGGCGGATGCCTGGTCTCGTTCGGCATCGCCGATCACCGCATCGAGCCCGTCGACGACGACGAGGCGCGGCGATCCGTCGAGGGCACGCCGCAGTTCGGTGATCGGGTCGTCCCGGTCGGTGAGGAGCGCGACGCCCACGTGCGAACGCACCCAGGCGCTCCGCCCCGGAAGGAGGTGCCCGCACACCTTGAGGAGTCCGTCGCTCGGCGCGAGGCGTCCGGCGAGGGTGAGCAGCAGGCTGCGCGCGGCGACAGGTTCGGCCGACGACACCACGAGGGTCTGGCCGGGCTCGAGACGCAGGTCGACACCCGTGAACAGGATGCGGTCCTCCTCGACGAGCGAGAGATCCTGGGCGACGGCGACGGCCGTCGTCTCGGGCTCGGGCCAGTCCGCGTAGGCGATCTCGCGACGCACGGCGTCGCCCTCGATGTCGATGTGCGGCAGCGCGCGGTCGAGCCAGCGCGGGATCCACCAGGCCTTGTCGCCCAGCAGTGTCATGACGGCGGGGATGAGGGTCATGCGCACGAGGAAGGCGTCGATCGCGATACCCGCGGCCAGCCCCAGGGCGATCGGTTTGATCGACGTGTCACCCTCGGGCACGAACGCGGCGAAGACGGCGAACATGATCAGCCCGGCCGCGGTCACGACGCGTGCCGATGCGGTGAACCCCGACCGCACGGCGCCGATCGCGGTCGTCCGGTCGGCGCGCCCGCGGCGCTCGCGCGACGCGTGCACGAAGTCTTCGCGCATGCGGGTGACGAGGAACACCTGGTAGTCCATCGCGAGCCCGAACAGCACGCCCATCAGCACGATGGGCATGAAGCTGATCACGGGTCCCGTGCGGGTGATGTGCAGCAGATCGGCGAACCAGCCCCACTCGAACACGGCCGCGACGATGCCGAAGGCGGCGGCGACCGAGAGCAGGTACCCGAGCGCGGCCGTGAGCGGAACGGCGATCGAGCGGAACACGAGCATCAGCAGGATGAACGAGAGCCCGACGACGAAGATCGCGAAGGGCAGCAGCGCCGAGCCGAGCCGATCCGAGATGTCGATCGCGACGGCGGTGAACCCGGTGACCTTGAGGTCGACGCCGTACGCGTCGAGAAGATGGTCGTGCTGGGCGCGCAGGTCGCGCACGAGCTGCGCGGTCGCCGGGTCGTCCGGTGCCGTGGTGGGGATGATCTGGATGATGCCCGTGTCGGCCGTCTGGTTGGGGGTCGCGAGCGCGATCGTGTCGACCCCGGGGGTCTTCTCGATCTCTGCCGCGAGGTCTTTCATCAGGGCGACGGGGTCGGTCGAGGTGACGATCGTGCCGGTCATGATCAGCGGGCCGTTGAACCCGGGCCCGAACTCCTCGGCGATCAGGTCGTAGCTCTTGCGCGCCTCTGACGACTCGGGGAGCATCCCGGCGTTCGGGAGCGCGAGCGCGAGCTGCGTTGCGGGGATGGCGGTGATGCCGAGGCCCACGATCAGCGCGACGGTCGTGATGATCGGATGCCGCGTCACGCCGCCGACCCACCGTTGCGCGAATCCTCGGGGGGCGCGGGCGGGGCCCGACCGGCGTGCGCGCGGTGCGCGGACCCGGGGCATCCGTCCGCGCACGCGACCCCGGACGAAGCCCAGCAGGGCGGGGGTCAGCGTCAGGGCGACGAGCACCGCGATGGCCACGGCGACGGCCGCCGCGATTCCCATCGTCGTGAGGAACGGAATGTTCGCGAACGACAGGCCGATCAGGGCGATGAGCACCGTGATGCCGGCGAAGACGACGGCGGAACCGGCCGTGCCCGTCGCCCGCGCCACCGATTCTTCCGGATCGATCCCCGAGCGCACCTGGTCTTGATGTCGCGCGACGATGAAGAGTGCGTAGTCGATGCCCACCGCGAGCCCGAGCATGAGGGCCAGCAGCGGGGTCGTCGACGAGATGGTCGTGAAGACGGTGGCGAACAGGATCAACGCCATCGACAGGGCCACGCCGATCAGGGCGGTGACGAGGGGAAGCCCGGCGACCAGGAACGACCGGAAGGTCACGATCAACACGAGCAGGGCGATCAGGATGCCGACGGCCTCGGTGATGGTCACCCCCGGGACGGAGGTCGAGAACAGGTCCCCGCCGAGTTCGGCCTCGGATCCCGCGGGAAGCTCGTTGCGCAGGTCGGCCACGACGGTGGTGAGTTCTTCGCGGGTCTCGGCCGAGACATCCGTCGCCTGACCGTCGAACTGCAGTCGGACGATCGCCGCCGACCCGTTCTCGGTGACGAGTCCCGAAACGGCCTCGTTGAACGGGTCGGTGACGGCGAGTACGCCGTCGATGTCTTCGAGCCGGGTGATGGAGGCCTGGATGTCGTCGAGGTACGGGGCCTCGTCGACGCGGTCGCCGTCTGCCGCGACGACGATGAACTGCGCACTCGTGCCGCTCGCCTGGGGGAAGGTGCGGCTCAGCTGTGCGAGGCCCTCTTGCGCCTCGGTGCCGGGGATCGAGAAGGTGTTATCGGTGCCCTGGCCGAGCAGGACGGCGCCGGCGCCGCCGATGCCGAGAAGCAGCAGCCACGTGATCAGCACCCGCCAGCCGTGACGGTACGACCAGCGTCCCAGCGAATAGAGCAGAGTGGACACACGGCCTCCAGGGCGTTCGAACGGTCATATCGATACGCCGATGTATCCGATACATAGGTGTATCGTAATAGCTCTCACGGATGCAAGGCTGTGGGGCGGGTGTGAGGATTCTCGAGGGGAGCGCGCATGGGTGATGCAGTGGCGACCACGCGCCGACGGGAAGCGACTCGGCAGCGGCTGCTCGACGCGGCCGCGCAGGTGTTCGCCGAGGTCGGCCTGGACGCGGCATCCGTCGAGGCCGTCTGTGAACGCGCCGGCTACACCCGCGGCGCCTTCTACTCCAACTTCGAGACCAAGGAAGAGCTCTTCCTCGAACTCGCGGGACGCGTCGCGCGCGAGCGCGTCGCCGCGGTGCGTGCGCGGGTGGGCGAGCTCGAGCGCACGCACGCGTCCTCCGCGGTCGCCAAGGACGCGTTCTCGATCATCCAGGACGTCCTCGACGTCTCGAACGACGATCGGCTCGGAGTGCTGCTCATGAGCGAGATCCGCATCCACGCGCTCCGCAACCGCGCGCTCGCCGACGCCTACCTGGCGCAGGAGGCCGAGATGGTCGCGAGCGTCGCGCAGATCGTCGCCGACATCGTGCGCGCGCGTCGGCTCGTGCTGCGGGTGTCGGCGGACGAGGCGGCACGGCTGCTGCTCATGGCGTGGGAGGGTGCTTCGGCACGCTCCGTCATGGCCGGGTTCGACTACGAGCAGTTGTGCCGGCACACGAGTGCCGAGCTGGCCAAGGTTGCGCAGCTCATCATCGCGCCCGACGAGTCCTGAGCGTCGCGAGGCACCGCTCGAGACGATCGAGCCACCAGTCGCGCCGTTCGGGTGCCGCCGCCAGTCGATCGAGCGCGTCGGCATCGGGACGGATGCGCCCCACGGTGATCGCGCCGTCCCGCATCGGGAGGGTCGCGACATCCGTCTCGAAGAGTGCGGACGTTCCCAGCCCGCAGTCGTAGTCGAGGTCGGGGAGGGCCGCCGCGAGGGCGACACCCATGGACAGCCCGATCGCGGTGTCGAGCGCGCTCGATACGACGACCGGTAGCCCCGCTCGCTCGACGATGTGGAGAGCGCGACGGATGCCGCCGAGCGGCTGGGCCTTGATCACGAGAAGGTCGGCGGCCCCGGCGCGCGCGACCGCGACCGGATCCTCGGCCTTGCGCACGCTCTCGTCCGCCGCGATCGGGATGTCGAGGTAGCGGATGCGTTGCCTCAGCTGTACGAGTTCGTCCACGGATGCGCAGGGCTGCTCGAAATACTCGAGGTCGAACTCGGCGAAGGCGTGCACGGCGTGCTCGGCCTCGTCGACGTTCCAGCCGCCGTTCGCGTCCACCCGGATGCGCCCCTCGGCCCCGAGCTCGTGCCGCACGGCGCGCACCCGCTCGACGTCGTCGGCGAGCCGCTGCCCCGGTTCCGCGACCTTGACCTTGGCGGTGCGGCACCCGGGAAAGCGCACGAGGACGTCGGGGACGGATGCCGCGGGCACGGCCGGGATCGTCGCGTTGACCACGATCTCGGTGCGGCGCGGCGAGGGCGGCTCGTTCCAGCCGTAGTCGAGCGCCGCCTCGAGCCAGGTCGCGGCCTCGTCGTCGTCGTACTCGGCGAAGGGCGAGAACTCCGTCCAGCCCGCGGGTCCCTCGATCAGCACGGCCTCGCGCACGTCCAGGCCGCGGAAGCGGACGCGCAGGGGGAGCGCGACGACGACGGCGCGTTCGCGGAGATCGTCGAACGAGGGGAGGGCTGCTGCATCCGTCATGACCCCATCTTGCTCCTGTGGGTGCCTAGGCTGAGTCTCATGGTCTCGGAGATCTTCGATCCGGCAGAGTGGCGCCTCGCGCCCGGCGCGGACGCCTACACGGACATCACGGCGCACGTCTCGGTCGACGGACGCATCGCGCGGGTCGCGTTCGACCGGCCCGAGGTGCGCAACGCGTTCCGGCCGC
>CAYZEL010000119.1:0-7157 GCA_964477515.1 uncultured Microbacterium sp. | reverse complement strand
TTGCCCGCGCGTTGCCCGTCCGCCCTGGCCTCGGCGCGGTCCCCGGCGGGGACGCCATCGGTGATCACGACGAGCGGCGGGATCTCGGCGTCGATGGCGTCGATCATCGCGTCCTTCGTGAAGGCGGCGGGAACGAAGGCGATCGAGACGTCCGCACCCGTCGCGGCCATGGCTGCGGCGACCGAGGCGAACACGGGCAGCTCGACGGCGTTGCCCGAGGCATCCGTGTGCGAGACCGTCGTGCCGGCCTTGCGGGCGTTGACGCCGCCGACGACCTGGGTGCCGGCCTTCAGCATGAGCGCGGTGTGCTTGGTGCCCTCGCCGCCGGTGATGCCCTGGACGATGACCTTGGAGTCCTTGTTGAGGAAGATCGACATTTCTCTACAGTCCTTTGATCCGGGAGGGGTTAGGCGTTGGCGAGTTCGGCAGCCTTGTCGGCGCCCTCGTCCATCGTCTCGGCCAGGGTCACGAGCGGGTGGGCGTAGTCGCGCAGGATCGCGCGGCCCTCGTCGACGCGGTTGCCGTCGAGTCGGACGACGAGCGGCTTGGATGCCGTCGCGCCGAGCGTGTCGAGCGCGCCCACGATGCCGTTGGCGACAGCGTCGCACGCGGTGATTCCACCGAAGACGTTGACGAAGACGCTCTTGACCTGCGGGTCGCCGAGGATGACGTCGAGGCCGGCGGCCATGACGGCCGCAGATGCTCCGCCGCCGATGTCGAGGAAGTTCGCGGGCGTCACTCCGCCGTGCGCCTCACCCGCGTAGGCGACCACGTCGAGGGTCGACATGACGAGCCCGGCGCCGTTGCCGATGATGCCGACCTGCCCGTCGAGCTTGACGTAGTTGAGGTCGTTCTCCTTGGCCTTCGCCTCGAGCGGGTCGGCGGCGTCCTTGTCCTCGAGCGCCTCGTGGTCGGGGTGACGGAACGCGGCGTTCTCGTCGAGCGAGACCTTTCCGTCGAGCGCGATGATGTCGCCCTCTTCCGTGAGCACGAGCGGGTTGACCTCGACGAGCGTCGCGTCCTCGCCCTTGTACACGTCGTAGAGCTTGACGAACACGTCGGCGACCTTCGGGGCGAGCTCGGCGTCGAAGCCGGCCGCCTGCGCGATCTCGAGCGCCTTCGCGGCGTCGATGCCCGTCAGCGGGTTGACCTCGATACGAGCCAGGGCCTCGGGCTTCTCGACGGCGAGCTGCTCGATCTCCATGCCGCCCTCGACGCTCGCGAGGCTCAGGTACGAGCGGTTGGCGCGGTCGAGCAGCACCGAGAAGTAGTACTCCGTGGCGATGCGGGCTCCGGCCGCGACCATGACGCGCTTGACGACGTGGCCCTTGATGTCGAGGCCGAGGATCTGCTGCGCGGCCTCGTACGCCTCTTCGGGGGTCTTGGCGACCTTCACACCGCCGGCCTTGCCGCGGCCGCCGACCTTGACTTGAGCCTTGACGACGACGACGCCACCGATCTTCTCGGCGGCCACCTTCGCCTCCTCGGCGGTGTCGGCGATGATGCCCGCAAGAACCGGCACCTCGTATTTCTCGAATAGGTCACGTGCCTGGTACTCGTAAAGATCCACGTTGCAGTCCTTCGCTGTCGCGCCGGGGGATTTCTTCGAAAAAGAGTCTTGATGTCGAGAGATATCGACCAGTCAACGAGCCTACTACTTGGTCGAATGCGCGGTGTACGCGGGGCCCGCGCCCGCCGCCCCGTCGCCCGGTGCCCCGAGTGGAGTGAGGTCGTCGACCGCGGGCCCCTCGATCCGGGTGCCGTCGGGCGCGAACCGCGAGGCGTGCAGGGGACAATCCCAGGTGCGGTCGGCATCGTTCCACGCGACGACCCCACCCAGGTGGGGGCAGACGGCACTGACCGCGCGGGTCTGCCCGTCGACGCTCGAAACGGCGACCGGGTGGCCCGCACGCTGCGCCACGACCCCACAGCCTTCGGCGGGGCGCGGCACGGGCACCGCTGTGCTCTCAGCCCGCAGCCAACCCTTCGCCGCTTCCGCACCGACGAGGGCGTTCTCGCGCGCGCCGCGGGCCAGGTCGGCCGGAACCGTGAGACGCGTGCCGAGTGCGATCATCCAGGCCGGACGCTCGCGAAAGGGCACGCGCATGATCTCGGAGGTGAGACGGATGGCGGCGGCCGGACCGTTCGTCAGACCCCACTTCGCATAGCCCGTCGCGAACCGCACGCGCCCGAGCGTGCGCGGCATGACCCCGACGAAGGGCACGAGGTTGTGCGACTCGTAGTCCTGCGCCGACCACCGCGCGACCTCGCGCGATCCCGGAAAGTGCTCGTGCGTCCACGCGACGAGTTCGTCGATCTCGGAGGCATCCGAGATCGATCGTCCGACCGGATGCCCGTTGCCGCCGACGATCAGGCGGGCGATGTCCGCGGGGCCGTCAGCGGCCGCGACAGAGCGCACCGACCGCGCGGGCCCGTCGACCGAGAGGAACATGCCGTCCGGGACCTCGCCGTCGAACGCGAACGCGACGCAGTGCGACCGCAGGCCGCGGGTCTTGGCGAACGTGAGCCCGCGGTTCATAATGGCCGTGCCGGACGCGAGCACGATCCGATCGGCGCGGAGAACCCCCGCATCCGTCCGCACGAGCGGTTCGGGAACCGCGTGCACATCCCGCACGCGCGTACCCGTATGCAGCGTGCCGCCGGCCGCAACGAAGACCCGGGCGAGAGCGTCGGCGAGCTCGACCGGGTCGACCGCGAGCTGACCGTCGAGGGCCGCGGCAGCCATCGCGGGGAACGGCGTCGCGAGTTCCGCCTCTTCTGCGCGGCGAACGTCGAGACCAGCCTCGCGTCCCGCCTCGATCTCGGCCTCGACGATGTCGAGACCGGAGCGCGACGGCGTGTACGAGTACGCGGTCCTGATGGTGGTGCCGACCCCGGCATCCTCCGCGAAACCGGCGAGCCACTCCGCACCCGCGCGATTCGCGTCGACATAGGCACGCACCAACGCCGCGGAATGATGGCGGCGCAGGGACGAGATCGTGCTGCCCTGCAGCAGCGACACCTTGCCCGTGTTCGACCCCGTCGCCAGTTCCGCGATCTCGCCCGCCTCGACGATCGCGACGTCGCGCCCGAGGGCCGCCAACATGACGCCCGTCGCGAGCCCGGTGATGCCGGCCCCGACGATCACGACCTCGTGCCGAGCCGGAACGAACGGCACGGACAGGGACGGCGCTGCGCGATCGAGCTTCCAGAGCGGGGGCATGACATCAGCTGACCGCGAGACTCGGGATCGATCAACGGGGTTGACAGCCGTCCGACGCTCGCGCCGTGCGGGACGGCCGGTGGACAGCGGATGCCGTGGGATCCGGTGTCGGACTCCCCCGCGCCGGGGAGCCCCGGCCCGCGGGTCTAGGCTTCTGTCGACATGAGCGAGACACCGTCACCGTCCGCCGCGCGCACCGTCGTCGTCGCCGCGGCCCTCGAGCTGTTCGCCCAGCAGGGGTTCGAAGCGACGTCGGTCGAGCAGATCGCACGCGCCGCGGGGGTCTCGCGCAGCACCTTCTTCCGCCAGTTCGGCGGCAAGGAGGACGTCGTGTTCGCGGACCACGAGGTGTTGCTCGCGGACCTGCGCACCTGGCTGGAGCTCGGCCACGAGAATCCGTGGGTCGCGGTCTGTGAGGCGACTCAGCGCGTGTTCCGACACTTCGCGAGCGATCCGAAGGTCGCACGCCGCCGCTATGAGATCGTGCGGCGGGTCCCGGCCCTACGCGATCGCGAGATCGTGACCGTCTTCCGCTACGAGCGCCTGTTCGACGAGTACCTGCGCTCGGCGCTCCCGGGAATCGACCCGCTCGACGCGGTCGGGTTCGCGGCGCTCGTGACGGCGCTGCACAATCACGTGCTGCGCCGACTGCTGCGGGGCACCAGGCGCGTCCCGCTGTCGGAGCTGCAGGACGCTCTCGATGGCGCGCTTCGCCGCTACGGGGTGCATCCCGACCCAGCACCCGCCGCCGCGGACGACGTCGTGATCGCCGTGTTCCCCCGCTCGACGCCGGCGGCCGAGGTGGCGCGGCGCATCCGCACGTCCCTCGACTGACCCGTTCGGGGCGTGGGACTGCGTCCCGTGAGTGGTGGAACCGAATGTCTCGGGAGTACCGTGTGCGTATGAGCAGCACCGCACCCGACGCACCCGACGCAACACCCGGCACCGCGACGCTTCCCGGCGAGCGCGTTACGCACTACGACGTCACGCAGCGCCTCGACACCGACTACTACGCGGTGTTCGCGGACATCCCGCCCGCGGATCGCGCGGCATGGGATCGTGCGAAGACGCTCGTCGACGAGGTCGCACCCACGATGCGCGAGGCCTGGGATCGCGCGGAATATCCCCTCGAGGTCGCGCGTCGCATCGGCGAACTCGACCTCACGGGCGACGGCGTCGACCACCCCGGCGTCACGCCCTTCTCGCCGCTCGCGGCGGGCCTGATCAACATGGAGCTCTCCCGCGGAGACGGTTCGCTCGGGACGATCCTGGCCGTGCAGGGCGGCCTCGCGCTGCGAACGCTGGCGCTCTTCGGCAGCCCCGAACAGCAGGAACGGTGGCTGCGCCCCCTCGCGACCGTCGAGACGCTCGGCTCCTTCGCGCTCACCGAACCCGACCACGGATCCGACTCGGTCTCGCTCGAGACGACCGCGCGTCGCGAGACCGCAGCGGACGGAACCGACGAATGGGTGCTCCGCGGCACGAAGAAGTGGATCGGCAACGGCGCATCGGGCGGCATCACGTTCGTCTGGGCGCGGGTGGACGATCCGGATGCTGCCGAGCACGGCGCCGTCCGGTGCTTCCTCGTCGAGCAGGACCGCCCGGGCTACACGGGCACCCGGATCCTCGGCAAGGTGTCGCTGCGCGGCATCCATCAGGCTCACATCACGCTCGACGACGTGCGTCTGCCGATCGACGCGGTGTTGCCCGGCGCGAAGAGCTTCAAGGATGCATCGACCGTCCTGTACGCGACGCGCTCCGGTGTCGCCTGGTCGGCGCTCGGGCACGCGACCGCGTGCTACGAAGCCGCGCTGTCGTATTCCCTGCAGCGCATGCAGTTCGGCAAGCCTCTCGCGAAGTTCCAGATGGTGCAGGAACGCCTGACCCAGATGCTCGACGAACTGACCGCGATGCAGCTCTATTGCCGCTACCTGGCCGATCTCGAGGCATCCGGCGCCCTTCGTCCCACGCAGGCGTCCCTCGCGAAATTCCACAACACTCGCGCCGCCCGCCGCATCGCGTCGACCGCGCGCGATCTGCTCGGCGGCAACGGCATCCTGCTCGAGAACGTCGTGATGCAGCACCTGGCCGACATCGAGGCGATCCACACCTACGAGGGCACGGAGTCGATCCAGGCCCTGCTGATCGGTCGCGACATCACGGGCATGAGCGCCTTCGTCTGACCCGTCCGCGCTCGGGCACCGGCCCGTGATCGCCGTCCGCCGTCATTCAGCGTCGGGCGGTGCCGCCGACTGCTGTGCGGCGACCTGCGCGCGCACGGCGTCCATGTCGAGCGAGCGAACTCCGTCGATCAGCTGCTGCAGCTGAGGGGCAGCGAGCGCCCCGGGCTGCGCGAACACGATGATGCCGTCGCGGAAGGCCATCAGGGTCGGAATCGAGGTGATGTTGAATCCGGCCGCGAGCTGCCGCTCGGCCTCGGTGTCGATCTTGCCGAAGACGATGTCGGAATGCTGCTCGGAAGCCTTCTCGAAGACCGGACCGAACATGCGGCAGGGGCCGCACCACTCGGCCCAGAAGTCCAGCAGCACGATCCCCTCGCCGGAAATGGTCGGTTCGAGGTTGTCGAGGGTGATCTCTGTCGTCGCCATGCGCGAAATTATACCCCAGAGGGTATTGAATGGCGCTGCTAAGCATCTCGTGCCCCATCGCGCAAGGCCCGGAAAATCCTCGTCTCCCGTTATACCGTCGTGCCATGGGAATCTTCGGCCGCCGCGCACCCGCACCTGAACGGCCCGATGTTCCGGGCGTGCTCGACGAAATCGCGACCCCGGTCAGCCTGTGGTCGGACGGCTTCGGTCGGCTCGCCATCCGCGCCGTGCAGATCATCGTCGTCCTGGTCGTGGTGATCGGCGTCATCTGGGGAATCCAGCAGCTGACGCTCGTCACGATTCCGGTGGTTCTCGCGCTGATCCTGGCCTCCGCCTTCAACCCGATCATGCGGGCGATGCGCACCCGCGGTGTGCCCTCGATTCTCGCGACCCTGATCACGCTGCTGACGATCGTCGTCGTGCTGGGCGGCATCGGATGGCTCATCGTCTGGGCCGTGCGCGACCAGTGGGATTCGCTCTACAGCCAGGCGCAGGACGGCCTGCAGGACGTCCTGGCGTGGATCGGCACCCTGCCGATCGAGTTCGATCAGGCGCAGATCGACGAGTGGATCGCCACCGCGACCGACTTCGTCACGAGCGCGCAGTTCGGGTCTGGCGCCCTGGCCGGAGTGAGCGCCGTGGCGAGCTTCATCACCGGGTTCGTCCTGTTGGTCGTCGTGCTCTTCTTCTTCCTGAAGGACGGGCCCCAGCTCTGGGAGTTCCTCCTCCGCCCCTTCCGCGGCGAGCACTACGCCCGCGCACGCCGTATCGGCGACAAGACGGTCAGCACCCTGGGCTCGTACATCCGCGGGACCGCGGCCGTCGCCTTCGTGGACGCCGTCGGCATCGGCATCGGCCTCTGGATCCTGCAGGTGCCCCTCGCGCTCCCCCTCGCCGTGCTGGTTTTCCTGCTCGCGTTCATCCCGATCGTGGGTGCGACTCTCGCCGGCATCCTCGCCGCCCTCGTGGCACTGGTCTCCAACGGACTCGTCAACGCCCTGACCGTCGTCGCGATCGTCGTCGCGGTGAACCAGCTCGAGGGCAACTTCCTCCAGCCCGTGCTGATGGGGCGCACGCTCAAGCTGCACGCCTTCGTCGTCCTCATCGCCCTGACCATCGGAACCGTCCTCGGTGGGGTGCTCGGCGCGGTGCTCGCGGTGCCGATCACGGCTGTCGCGTGGGGCGCGATCCAGGTGTGGGACGGCCCCGACAAGCCCGCACGCTGGGCGCGCCAGAAGCGCTCCGAAGCCGTCTAGGAGTTCGGAGCGCAAGGATGCCTCGACCCGCACCCACGCGGACGGCAGGATGGGACCCATGGCGCACGA
>CAYZEL010000118.1:0-7192 GCA_964477515.1 uncultured Microbacterium sp. | reverse complement strand
GACGTTCACTCCCCCATCGCGAACGCGCGACGGATAGGCGATGCCGTCGAGCGCGGGTCGGGACCAGTGCCGGATGGCGTCGGTGAGCACCTGGGTCGGCGCGTAGTCCACCGGGTGATTCCCGTCGAGGATGACGGGGCGCGTGATGCGTTCGACGTAGTACCCGAGCGCGGTCAGGTGCTCGTCGCCAGCTTCGTACGGCGCGTCATCGAAGATGCTGCGCGGCGGTGGCACGGTGGTCAGGTCGAGAATGCGAAGCGGCTGCTGGAGGATGAACGTGCCGACGACCGCCTCGTCGTACGGGCTGTGCGATGCCACTTCGGCGCATGCCGTCTCTGCGTCCTCGGCGACGTAGAACAGCGGCACGCCCTGAGCGTTCATACGGCCCGCGCTTGCCTTCTCCCGAGGCGCGGGACCGAGCTGACTGGCGGGCGCGTCTTGCGCTTGCTTCTCCAGCTCGCGCGAGTCCCGCTCCGAACGCGCCCGGTACAGCTTCGTTCCCCGACGCATGGTCTTGACGAGTCCGTTGCGCTCCTCGGTGAGAACGAGAAGAGACTCCACGAACATGAAGTTCCGTTCAGGCGCCGTGTCCGGCTGAGGCTTCGTCGGCTGCGAGAGCAGACGTGACTCGTGCTTGATGCTCTCCTCGAACCCGTCCCACTCCATCTCGACCCCAGCCTCCCGGTCCGAGTCGAAAGGGACGTACCAGTCCTGCGCAACGTGAATCAGCGCAGCGGTCGCTGTGCTCACGTAGTCGAGCACTTCCGGCTCGACCGAGTCAGCGAGGAGGTTAGCGGTGATTTCCTCGATATCCACGGGGTCGAACGCCTGCTCACCGTCCACCACGAAGCCTTCATGGTCGTAGGACCGCCCTGTGAACGCATCGACGACGCGAGCAACGTGTTCGAGGTTCACCACCGGACCGGAGGGTGTCAGCCCCTCGGCCTTGCAGGCGGCGCAATCACCGGGGGTGGCATACTCCTCGACTCGGCGGCGTAGGTGCTCGTCGGTGATGTGCGCCAGGCACATCGCATCGTCGGTCGTGTCTATCGGGTCGAAATCCATGCGGTTACGCGGGGTCCGCTACGGCCGAGCCATCCGGAGCAGTGTCCGGCGGTGCGGACGCGCCGGTCTCTGGCGCCGCCTTCTTGGCGTTCGCGCGGTCCAAAGCCTTCGTCGCGAGCCAGCTCGCCCCGATGGAGAAGACGACCGTTCCCACACCGATAGCGAACCCCTTCATCCCGGCGTTCTTGTTCGCGTTCGCGCCGAGATTCGCGTAATGCTGCCGCATCGCGAGTGGTCCCCCGTGCTTCGACGCTTCCTGCACCAATCGAGTCCATGCGTTCCCCATGCCGCAATCCTGCCGCATGCCACCGTTCGTGTCGTGGGTCGTTCGTAGGCTCAGCCGGTGGGCAACTCGTGGAAACCGACGCATGCACTGATGAGGACGCCTACGGGCTGGACCCTATACGACGGACGGACCGTCGTGTGCACCATCGAGAGGGTGCACATCCGGCATCGCGAGGCAATGTATGCGGTCTCCCCCGACGGCTCGACCATCACCTACGGCCCGCCGGGCGACGTGGATTTCATCGCGACCGCGGTATGGGTGCTCTGGGAGCGAGCGCGGACGAGAACGGCCCTCACCCCGGAGGATGAGGGCCGTTCGTAGAGTCGGTCAGAGCGCGGCGATGGCCGTGGTGACCTGCGCCAGCGTGATGCCGGACGGCAAGACGAGCGTGTAGGCGGCAGAGCCGTTCGTGAACGTCGTACCCGCCGCGTTGCTTTCCGCGATGACGGTCGCCTGCGAGGTGCGCACGAACTTCGCGCCGGATGCCGACTTGGTCACGGCGACCCAGCCGTTCGCACCGCTCGCGAGGATGGTGATGGCGTTGCCCGCGGTCGGCGTGAAGCCGAGCGAGGCGTTCTGGAGCGCGGCGGATGTGGTCGCGTAGACATCCTTCTCTGCGATGTACGCAGCCTGCGCGGTGGCGACACGGTCCAGGTCGCCCTTCGCGTTCAGGTTGTTCGCGTTCGTGATGAACCCGCTGATGGCGAACGAGCCGCCGACGAGCAGGATGAGGGTGATGGCGATACCCGCGATGATGAGGATGGGGTCGGTCGCGCCGCGTTCCTCGCGCAGGCGTTCGATTCCGGCCTTCTTGGCCTTCAGGCGTTCCAGCATGTTGCTCCACTTCGGAAGGTGGAGGGGCCGAAGTACCCCTCCACCTGTAAATGGGCAGGCGAGTTCCACAAACCTCCGGTCAGTGTGGAAGCGGCTGGTCGTTCGTGAGGCAGGAGACGATGCGGCCGAGCATCACCGACGAGCGCGGAACGGTCTGCCGCTCGATGGACCGGGCCACCTCATCGGCATCGAAGTCATCCGCGCGCACCCCGGCGATGCCCAAATGCAGAAAACCCCCGGATAGCGGGGGTTTCCTGGGTAGTAAGTCGCAGGCTGTTGACTCCTGCTCGTGGACCTGAGGGGATTCGAACCCCTGACCTCTTCATTGCGAACGAAGCGCGCTACCAACTGCGCCACAGGCCCGAGAACCTCCGACAGATTATCACGGTCCTTCGGCCACGCTCGCCGCCGGCCGACGGTCGTCGGGCACGAGCACTGTGTGTAGCACCTCTGCCCGGCTCAGGACAACCCACTGACATCTCGATCCCGACGGGAGCAGGGTGAGAACGGAAACCGAAAGGAGCCCCTCATGGGTATCGGAGACAAGATCAAGCACGGCGCCGAAGACCTCACCGGCAAGGCGAAGGAGGCCGCCGGCAAGGCGACCGACAACGAAAGGCTGGAGGCCGAGGGCAAGGCGGACCAGACCAAGGCCGACGTGAAGAAGGCCGGCGACAACGTCAAGGACGCCTTCAACCACTAGCCCCCGCAGCGTAGGCCCCGCAGACGCGGCCTACGCGGGAAGCGGTCCGCACCGACAACGGAGCGGGCCGCTTTCGCGTGCGGCGCGGCCGACGACGAACGAACGACGACTCAGGCGGAACGTTGACGCAGGAGCGCGCGCACGTGCGCCTCGATCTCGGCGTCATCGACGACCCCCATGCCCGCGTAGGGCGAGCGTGCTGCGCCCGGACTCGCCGCGGCAGCGGCGGCCGGCGCGACGGGCTGTGGCGCGGGCTGCGCTGTCGGCCGCAGGCGCTGGGGGCGCTCGGGTGCACTCGACGTGCGCAGGGCCTCTTCTCGAGCGGCCTGGCGCAACGCCTCTCGAGCTTCCGCCGCGTCGAGTTGGGCGGCGGCGCGCGAGCCGTTGGACGACACCAGGGGCTGCGGGAGCGTCCGCGGCGTCCATTGGCGTTGCGGCACGATGGGCGCGAGGTCCTGAACGGATGCCTCGCGCCGAACCACGACCGGCTGCTCCACGGCGACCGCGGCTTTCGCCGCGACCTTCGCCATCCGCTGCAGCACGATCATCGCGAGGCCCGTCGACGCAGCGCCGGTCCAGAGGAACGTCTGCGCGCCGCCCTGGACGACCTGCCAGATGCCGAACCCGATGGCACCGAGACCGATCAGCGCAAGACTCGTCGCCACGAGCCGGGCGCGTCGACGCGCTCGGGCGCGGCGGGCGAGCGGCGCCGACCGTGCTTGTGCGACCTGCTCGCGCAGACCCTCGAGCTCGGCTGACTGATGTTCGGCCTGCAGGCGGCGGGCCAGACGCTGTTGCTGGAGGGCCGTGCGGGCGTTCAGTTCGAGGTGGACTTCACCCGGCGTCTCGCTCGTCTCGGCGAGCACGCGGATGGCCTGGTTGAGTCGAACCGCGTTGCGTTCGGCCGAGTAGTACTGGTGTCGGCTGTGCCACGTCGGCACGAGATAGACGAGCCAGAGCGCGACGGCGACGAGGAGGATCACTCCGCCGCCCAATACCTGCCCACCCATGCCGACAACGGTATGCGACGGCGCGTCGAAGATCGGGATGCTTCGGGCGTGTCGCGTCGCTGAGGTGACCGCCCCTATGCCTCCGGAGCGGCGGCATGCCGGTCGGCGAGAGGGATGTTCGCGGCGTCGCGCGGCGTCTGCCCCGTAACCCACCGCTCGAGCACCCCGTAGGGCACGTCCTCCCGCGTCCGCGCGAACGCGTAGTGATCCCGCCAGTCGCCGTCGATGTGGATGTACCGGCGACGCAGTCCCTCGTAGCGGAAGCCGAGCTTCTCGACCACCCGCAGGCTGGCCGCGTTCTCGGGACGGATGCAGATCTCCATCCGGTGCAGGCGCAACTCGGTGAAGCACAGGTCGGTCGCCAGGGCGACCGCCGTCGGGGTGATCCCGAGTCCCGCGAAACTCTCGCTGACCCAGTAGCCGATCGTCGCCGAGGCGAGCGAGCCGCGCGCGATACCCCACACGTTCAGCTGACCGGCTACCTCGCCGTCGTACTCCATCACCAGCGGCACGCCGAGACCGTCGCGATACTGCTGCAGGAGTCGACGGATGCCGAGCCTCATGTCGAGAGAGACGACTCCGTCGGGGCTCGTCGCCTCCCACTGCTCGAGCCAGCCCCGGTTGCCGAGCAGGGCCTGCCCCAGCACGCGGGCCGCCCGGGACTTTAACCACCGGACCCGAAACGGGCCCGTCCCGCCCCGGAAGGGCCAGCCCCGCGCCGCGCTGGGGCGGCGGGGCAGCCCGGGGGCGCACGGGCCTGATCGCCTCTTATTCATGCCGACGAGGAGTCGGCGGATCCACGCCACACCCCCGAACGAGCGGCGCTAGAGAGTCGCCGCGAACTCTTTGAACCAGGGTCGCAGCTCGGGTCCGAGATCCTCGCGGTCGGCGGCGAGCTGCACGATGGCCTTGATGTAGTCCACCCTATCGCCGGTGTCGTAGCGACGACCGCGGAACACGACGCCGTACACGCCGGGGCCGTCGGGGTCTGCCGCGAGCTCCTGCAGGGCATCCGTCAGCTGGATCTCGCCACCCTTGCCCGGCTCGGTGTGCTCGAGCACATCGAAGACGGCGGGGCTGAGGACGTAGCGGCCGATGATGGCGAGGTTCGACGGGGCATCCTCGCGCTTCGGCTTTTCGACGAGACCCTTGACCTTGACGACATCCGGGTTGTCGGTGGCCTCGACGTCGGCCGCGCCGTACAGGTGGATCTGGTCGGGGTCGACCTCCATCAGGGCGATGATCGCGGCACCCGTGCGCTCGTGCTCGGCCAGCATCGTCGTCAGCAGAACGTCGCGCTCGTCGATGAGGTCGTCACCGAGCAGCACGGCGAACGACGACGAGCCGACGTGCGCCTTGGCACGCAGCACCGCGTGACCGAGACCCTTCGGCTCACCCTGGCGCACGAAGTGGATGTCGGCGAGGTCACTCGACTCGAGCACGCGACGCAGACGATCGTGGTCGCCCTTGTCCTTCAGCTTGACCTCGAGCTCGGGCACCGAATCGAAGTGGTTCGCGACGGCGTTCTTGTTACGGCCGATGATGACGAGGATGTCGTCGATACCCGCCTGAGCAGCCTCCTCGACGACGTACTGGATGGCGGGCTTGTCGACGACAGGCAGCATCTCTTTCGGCATCGCCTTGGTGGCGGGAAGAAAGCGCGTGCCGAGACCGGCGGCAGGGATGACGGCTTTGAACTTCATAGGAGGCATGTCGGCCATCGTAACGGGAAGGGAGGCGAATTCTCCCCCGGCCGGGTGGGACACCGGGTCCGCTGCAGCGCCGACTCCCCCACGCCCCCGCCTAAGATGGTGCGCGTGTCATCAGACGTCGATAACGTCAAGCGGGCGCTTCGCGCAGATCTGCGCGAGCGTCGTCAGCTGCGATCCGACGCGCAACGAGCCGAAGCGGAGCACGCCATCGCGGACCGTCTCGACGAGTTGGTCGACCAGCTCGGTGCACGCTCGATCTCCTGCTTCCTGTCGATGTCGACCGAGCCGGGAACGCGTGAGTTCGTCGATCGTGCCGTAGCCCGAGGCATCCGCGTCCTGTTGCCGGTCACACGCGCGGACGGCCTGCTCGACTGGTCCGTCGCCGTCGAGGGTGGAGACGTCACCGAGGGGATGTTCGGGCTTCCCGAACCCGTGGGCGAACTCCTGGGCCCCATCGCGGTCAACGATGTCGATCTGATGATCATCCCCGCAGCTGCCGTCGACGCATCCGGCATGCGCATGGGCTGGGGACGCGGATACTTCGACAAGACCATCGGCTCGATGGAGGGCTGCCCGCCCGTCTACGCCGTCATCTTCGACTCCGAGCTCGTCGACGAGGTGCCCAGCGAGGTGCACGACCAGCCCGTCTCGGGCGTCGTCACTCCGTCCCGAACCGTCACCTTTGCGCGCCCCGCGCGCTGATTCACGCCTGAACCAGGAGCACGATGCCCACCTATGCCTACGCCTGCAAGTCCTGCGGCCACCGCTTCGACGCCGTCCAGGCTTTCACCGATCCGACCCTGACCGAGTGCCCCGAGTGCGGCGGCGCGCTGCGCAAGCAGTACGGCACGATCGGTGTCACGTTCAACGGCAGCGGCTTCTACCGCACGGACTCGCGTTCGGGTGATGCGAAGGCCGCCTCGGGCGCGTCCGGCACGTCCGGTGCTGCGTCGAAGTCCGACTCCGGATCGAAGTCCGACTCCGGATCGAGCTCCGGCACGAAGTCGGACTCGGGATCGAGCTCGGGTGGCGGATCGTCGACGTCTTCGTCAGGATCGACATCGGGGACGAAGTCCTCGCCCGCCTCGACGGGTTCGTGAACCGGGCCCCGGCCCGCGGTAAGGAGCAGCGCATGATCAAGGGATTCAAGGAGTTCATCCTCCGCGGCAACGTCATCGACCTCGCCGTCGCCGTCGTCATCGGCGCCGCCTTCAGCGCGATCGTCGCGGTGATGGTGGAGCAGCTCATCAACCCTCTCATCGGCGCGATCTTCCAGGTCGGTGACTTGAGCGGTTGGGTCATCACCATCCCGACCCTCGCCGGCAATGAATCGACGATCGGCATCGGCGCCATCATCGGCGCGGTCATCAACTTCCTCGCGATCGCCGCGATCGTGTACTTCGTGTTCGTCTACCCGATGAACCACATGAAGGCGCGCGCCGCAGCGAGGGCCGGACTGAGCAAGACCGAGGACGAGCCCAAGCTCCCCACCGAGCAGGAGATCCTCGTCCAGATCCGCGACCTGCTCGAGAAGCAGCAGTCCGGTCCCGCGCCCCGCGCCTGACCCTCCTCACCCTTCCCC
>CAYZEL010000117.1:0-7317 GCA_964477515.1 uncultured Microbacterium sp. | reverse complement strand
GGGCGGCGGGCGCGGGCGCGGCGGGGGCGCTCAGCTTCAGCACCTGACCGGGGCGGATGACGGAGGACCAGTCGAGGCCGTTCCACGCGAGGACATCGGCGGGACGCAGGCCGTGCGCGCTCGCGATCGACCACACGCTCTCTCCGGCGGCGACGACGTGCGTGGCGGCGGGCGGAGACGTGGGGACGACGGTCGCGGGAACGCCGCGCCAGTGCGGCCGTGGCTCGCGCTCGCTCGCCAGCGGTGCAGCCGCGGCGGGCGGCGCGACGAGTGTCGCCGCGAGCGTGCCGATCAGGGCGGCGGGCACGGTGAAGTGCGCACGGCTCGGACGAACGAGCGTCTTGAGTGACTTGCGCACGGATGTTTTCCCCTCGATCGAACTTCTGAAACGCTGTCACGCCTGTCAATGAAAGTCAACAGAAGTGGTATGTGGGGACAGTGTTGTCAATGTGACTGGAGTGAGTGATCCACGACCACCCGTGAAGTCGCACCCGCTGTCGTGACAGACTGTTCTGGTGAGTGAGACACCCGCCTGGGCCGCATCCATCGAGTGGTTGCCCCTTCCCGCTGCCGCCCAGCTGATGGGCGAAACGCCCGGCCGCGTCCGCCGCCTGCTCGACGACCATCATCTGGTCGCGATGCGCGTGGACGGCGTGCTCCAGATCCCCGCCGACTTCTTCGTCGACGAGCGTCCCCTGCCGTCTTTGCGCGGCACGATCATGGTGCTCCTCGACCGCGGGTTCTCCACCGACGAGATCATGGAGTGGCTCTTCGAGACCGAAGAGACGATGGGCGATGCGCCGATCGCGGGCCTGCGTTCCGGGCGCAAGGGCGAGGTCCGCCGCGTGGCCCAATCGCTGGGCGGGGCGCTCCCACGCTCCCCGCCGATGTTGCTGGGGCGTCCAATCCTCGTTGGGGCGCGGACTGCCGCGCCCCAACGTGGATTCGACGCCCCAACCACGCGGGTGGGCCTACGGAGGCTCACACGCCTCGAAGGGCGACGAGACTATGCCACCCGGTCGACGGCCGCCCGCGCGAGGTCGCGGAGCGCCCCGACCGATGCGTTGTCCAGGGGTGCGCCCGACAGCGCCCGGTCGGCCTCGTGCGCGTAGGACGCGATGAGCTCTTCCACGCGGTCGAGGGCTCCGCTGTCACGGATGGTGCTCTGGAGCATCCGTACCTGCGCGTCGTCGAGATCGGGATCCCCGACGAGTTCGTCGAGCGTACGGCGGACGGATGCCGGGAGTGCCTGACGTGCGAACGCGATGAGCGCCGTTCGCTTGCCCTCGCGCAGGTCGTCGCCGCTGGGCTTGCCGGTCGCGGCCGAGTCCCCGAAGACTCCGAGCACGTCGTCCCGCAGCTGGAAGGCCATGCCGACGGGGTGACCGAAGGCGCGCAGTGCCTGCTGCTGCTCGGTGCGGGCGCCGCCGATCGCGGCCCCGATGAGCAGCGGCTGCTGCACCGAATAGCGCGCCGACTTGAACGAGGCGACGAGCAGGGCCCGGTCGAGCTGCTCGTCCTCGGGGGCGGGCACCGTCTCGGCCGCGATGTCGAGGTACTGACCGATGGTCACGTCGCGCCGCATCTCGGCGTACTGGCGTCGGGCCGACCGCGCGCGGTCGGCGGGCGCATCCGCGATGCCCTCCTCGAACAGGTCGTCGCTCCAGGCGACGAGGAGGTCGCCGGCGAGGATCGCGGAGGAGCGACCGTAGGCGGCGGCGTCGCCCGTCCACCCGCCCGCGAGATGGGCGGCCTCGAACGCGCGGTGCGTCGCCGGCCGACCGCGGCGCGTGTCCGAGTTGTCGATGATGTCGTCGTGCACGAGCGCCGCCGCGTGGAACACCTCGAGGGCCGCGGACGCCGCGACGATCTCGTCCGTGTCCGAGGCATCCGTCACCGCCCGCCACCCCCAGTAGCAGAAGGCCGCGCGCAGCCGCTTTCCGCCCTGCAGGGTGGCGGCGGAGAGATCGAGGATCGGACGGGCCAGGGGGCCGGCGTCGGCCGCCTCGGCGAGACGAGCCGAGACGAATCTCTCCAGTCGCTGTGAAACCGCTTGGATGGCGTCTGGGGATCCCTGCACGGGCCTAGCCTAGTAACCGGCGCCGCGAGTAGACTGTGACGCAATCTTTAGAACCCACGGGGGACCGATGCCACTCTCTGAACAGGAGCAGCGCCTTCTCGATGAGATGGAGCGCCACCTTCTGCGCAACGACGCCGATGTCGTCAGCGCGGACCGTGAGGGACGCACCATCAACTACCGCAACGTCACGCTGGGAGCGATCCTGGTGCTCGTCGGAATCGGTGCACTCGTCGCAGGTGTTGCCACGCAGTTGATCGTCGTAGGAATTCTCGGTTTCGCCGCGATGCTCGGGGGAGTCGTTCTCGCTCTCACGCCGACGCGCACCGACATCACGCGGATGCCCGCGCCGGGAAGCACGAGTGCCCCGCGCCGCACGGCCCAGGTCAGCTTCATGGATCGCATGAACGACCGCTGGGACCGCCGCCAGGACGGCCACTAACCCTCCACCTCCCTCCACTCTTCGGGGTCGACCTTCGGGTCGGCCCCTTTTTTTGTGCGCACTGTTCGTATTCGGGTTCGAACTTCCGCGTCGTTCCGCGGACATCCGGGAGGAACGACGCCTCCCCGAGCGCCCCATCGAGTGCGCTTCTCGACGCTCGGGCGAGGTCGTTCCTTCCGGATGTTCGTCCGAGAAGCGAACACTCGCTCGGATTGGTGGTGCGAAAGCGTAGGTAAGTGGAGGGAAGTGGAGTAAAGTGGGGACAAACCTGAGGCGGGCCGGGCGAAGGGGGGTACACGTCGATGCTTCTCGGCACCTACACCCCCAAGCTCGACGACAAAGGACGCGTCATCCTTCCCGCAAAGTTCCGCGAAGACCTCGCCGGTGGCATCGTGATCACCCGCGGCCAGGAACGCTGCCTCTACGTCTTCAGCTCCGCCGAGTTCGAGCGCGTGCACGAGCGCATCCGAGAAGCGCCGCTCAGCAACCGGCAGGCCCGAGACTTCCTGCGCATGTTCCTCTCGGGCGCGAGTGCCGAGATGCCCGACTCGCAGAACCGCATCACGGTCCCCACACACCTCCGCGCCTACGCGGGTCTCGAGAAGGAACTCATCGTGACGGGTGTCGGCGCGCACGCCGAGATCTGGAACGCGGATGCCTGGAACGCCTACGCCGCCGCCAACGAGGAGTCGTACTCCGATCTGGAGCAGGAGGTGATCCCGGGCCTCTTCTGACGCCCCCTGGTCCTGACTCCCAGCCGCCACGCCCTGACACACTTCCCCGGTGCCAGGTCGGAGCGGATGGGGATCAGGACCCGGGGTCCCGCCCCTCTCATCATGGAAACCCGCGACCGCCACACCCCTGTCCTGCTCGAGCGCTGCATCGAGTTGCTCGCCCCCGCCCTGCAGCGGCCGGGCGCGGTGCTCGTGGACGCGACGCTCGGGATGGGCGGACACTCCGAGGCCTTCCTCGAGCGCTTTCCCGACATTCACCTGATCGGGCTCGACCGCGACACCGATGCCCTTCGTCTCGCCGGCGAACGTCTGGCGCGCTTCGGCGACCGGGTCACCCTGGTGCACACCGTCTACGACGGCATCGCGCAGGCTGCGGCATCCGCGGGCTACGACCGTGTCGACGCGATCCTCTTCGACCTGGGCGTTTCGTCCTTGCAGCTCGATGAGTCCGATCGCGGATTCGCCTATTCGCGCGACGCGCCCCTGGACATGCGGATGGATCAGACCGACGGTCCGACGGCCGCGGACGTCATCGCCACGTACCCGGAGGGCGCCCTCCGCGCGATCTTCGAACGGTACGGCGAAGAGAAGCTCGCCGCCCGTTACGCCCGCTTCATCGTCGCGGCCCGCGACAAGGCTCCGATCCTGCGGTCGGGCGAGCTCGTCGAGGTGCTCGTCGCCGCGACCCCCGCGGCGGCTCAGCGCGCCGGACATCCGGCGAAGCGGGTCTTCCAGGCCTTGCGTATCGAGGTCAACACCGAGCTCGTCGCCGTCGAGCGGGCGATCCCGGCCGCGCTCGACCTGCTCGCCGTCAAGGGCCGCATCGTCGTGCTGGCGTACCAGTCGCTCGAGGACCGGATCGTGAAACGAGCGTTCGCGGATGCCTCGGCCTCGACCGCGCCGGCCGGGCTTCCCGTCGAGCTCCCCGAGCACGCACCGCGGTTCCGTCTGCTCGTCAAGGGTGCCGAGCTCGCCCCCGAGGACGAGCGCGAACGCAACCCGCGTGCCACCCCCGTCCGCCTCCGTGCCGCAGAGAGAGCGAGGGCCGCATGAGCCTCGCAACAGTCGCCCCCCTCGCCCCGGGCCGCCCGACGCGACCGGCCCGCAGTCGGCTCCGCGCGGTCGAGGGCGCGCCCGCGCGCCGTCGCCGTCCGCGGCTGGCGTATGCGATCATCGCGCTCAGCGGTGCTCTCGCCATCGCAGCGGCGCAGATGGGAATCTCGATCGCCATGACCCAGGGCGTGTACGAAGAACAGGCACTCACCCAGCAGGTGCGAGCGCTGCAGTACGAGAGCCAGTCGTTGACGCAGCAGCTCGTCGGACTGAGCTCGCCCCAGTACCTCGCCGCGAACGCCTCGGCGCTCGGCATGGTCATCAACGAGGCGCCGTCGTACCTTCGGCTGTCGGATGGCGCGATCCTCGGCAGCGGCGCGGCCGCGCCCTGGCAGTCCACCGTCGATGCGATCGGCCGCGGAAGCGTTCCGAACGCCCTCGTCGCCACGGCGCCGCTCGTCACGGCGCCGGACGCGACCATCGAGGGGCTGCCCGAGGTTCCGGTGGCGCCGGCCGACGCCGTCGTGACCGGACCACCCGCCCTCTCCGAGGGGCTGCCCGCCCCGCAGACCCGCTGACCACTGCCACTCGCCACCGAGCCGCCCAGAATCCCCTGAATCGACATACGAAACGCAGCGCCGCACACATGACCACACGCACCACACGTTCCCCTCGCCGCCGCACCGTGGTCGCCCTCGCCGTCGTGCTGTCGATCCTCGGAGTGTTCGTCGTGCGCCTGGTCGACATCCAGGTCGTCAACGCCGATGAGCACCGGGCCGACTCCGCCGGGGTCGGAATGCTCGCGAGCAACAAACTGGAGGGTGCGCGCGGCACCATCGTGGACGAGACGGGCGCCGTCCTGGCCGGCAACACGATGCTCTACGACGCGCAGGTCGACCCGCAGAACATCCTCAACCAGAAGTTCAGCGACGGCCGTACGGTGCAAGAGGTGTGGCCCGAGCAGGCCGCGCAGATCGCGGGCGTCACCGGTCAGACGCCGGAGCAGGTGCAGCAGATCGTCGCCGACGTGCTGTCGGCCAACTCCGAGTCGCAGTGGGCGCAGATCGCCACCAAGCTCAGCACGGACCAGTACCAGGCGCTCGTCGCGCTGGGGCTCCCCTTCCTGTACACGACGCCGCACCCGGCCCGCAGCTATCCGGATGGCGCCGTCGGCGGCAACCTCGTCGGTTTCGTCGGATCGGATGGCGAGGCCCTCGCGGGTCTCGAGCTGGCTCAGAACGACTGCCTGCAAGCGACACCGGGCTCCGAGTCCTACGAGCGCGGCAAGGACGGCGTCGTCATCCCGGGCACGCTCCAGCAGACGCCCGCTGTCGATGGCGGCACCCTGCAGCTGACGATCAACCGCGACCTGCAGTGGTACCTGCAGCAGATGGTCGCGGAAGAGGTCCAGAACCAGCAGGCAAACTACGGCACGGCGTTCGTCCTCGAGGTCGCGACGGGCAAGATCCGCGCCGCCGCCGAGTACCCGACGGTCGACCCCAACGACGTCAACGCCGCCGCCGAGGCCGATCGCAGCAGCCGCATCTTCACCTACGAGTTCGAGCCCGGCTCGACGTTCAAGCCCGTGACGGCCGCGACGATCATCGACTCGGCGGGAGTCACCCCGCTCACCCCGACGCTCCCGGCGGCCGGTCGGGAGACCCTCCCGGGCGACATCACCGTCAACGACGTCTTCTCGCACCCGTCGTACAACTACACGATGACGGGCGCGCTCGTGGACTCATCGAACGTCGCGCTGTCCAAGTTCGGCACGCTGGTGTCGGACGAGGTGCGCCACGACTACCTCGCTCGGTTCGGCGTCGGCGAGAAGACCGAGGTCGGATTTCCGGGTGAGCGCGACGGCATCCTGCACGACGCGCCCTGGGATCAGGCATCCCACTACACGTCGACCTTCGGCCAGTCGTTCACGGTGACCGTTCCCCAGGTCGCGAGCGTCTACCAGACGATCGCGAACGGCGGCGTACGGATGCCTCTGCGTCTCGTCGAGTCGTGCACCACGGCATCCGGAGACGTCATCGAGCCGGAGCTTCCGGCACCGGAGCAGGTCATCAAGCCGCAGACCGCGGCGGACGTCACGCTGATGCTCGAGAACGTCTTCCAGCAGGTGACGAACCACAAGGTTCTGGCGGTCTCGGGTTATCGGATGGCGACCAAGTCGGGCACGGCCGAGAAGGCGAACGAAGACGGCAGCGGGTACAAGAAGGGCATCTTCTACACGACGCTCGCCGGGTTCGCACCCGCAGACGACCCGAAGTACGTGGTGATCTTCACGCTCGACGAGCCGAAGAAGAATAGGATGTCTTCGGCCAATGCCGCCGGATTCCAGAAGGCGATGACCCAGGTCTTGAAGACCTATCGGGTGCTGCCGTCCACCACACCGGGGCCCGAAATCCTGCCCAAATACCAGTAAATCCTGCCCGCGAAACCCTGACGACCGAGTACTGACGTCCCGCGGGCGCCGCCCACAGCCCACCGTCCAGGGAGAGTGTCCATGATCGCGCTGACGTATGCCGAGATCGCCCGAGTCACCGGGGGCGATCTGCGTACGGCCGGATCCGACACTCCCGATTCTGTCGTCGAGGGCACGGTCGAGACCGACTCCCGCCTGATCGAGCCCGGGGGCATCTTCGCCGCCAAGCCCGGCGCCGAGACCGACGGGCACCGCTTCGTCGGCATGGCGCACGAGCGCGGGGCCGTCCTGGCACTCGTGGAACACCCCGTCGACACCCCGATCACCCAGGTCGTCGTGCCGAACATCGTCGGCGCGCTGGCCGACCTGGCTCGCCATGTGGTCGCCGCCGTCCGCGACCGGGGAGAGCTCACGGTCGTCGGCATCACGGGCTCGAACGGCAAGACCACGACGAAGAACATGGTCGCCCGCATTCTGCGGGACGAGGGCGAGACCGTGTGGCCCCACGCATCCTTCAACAACGAGGTCGGTGCACCGCTGACGATGCTGCGCGTGACGAACAGCACGCGGTATCTCGTGT
>CAYZEL010000116.1:0-7411 GCA_964477515.1 uncultured Microbacterium sp. | reverse complement strand
GGTTGCCACGGGGTGTGGCGCAGCTTGGTAGCGCGCGTCGTTCGGGACGACGAGGCCGCAGGTTCAAATCCTGTCACCCCGACAGACGAAGGAGGGTCGCCAACAGCGGCCCTCCTTCTTCGTTCCCTCCCCGATCCGAAGCTGGAGCACGATGACCAACGCCACTGCGACGCCCCCTCCCACGGGGACGCCGAAGATCCGGCTCGTCGCCTTCGACCTGGACGACACGCTCGCGCCCTCGAAGAGCCCGATTCCGGACGCGATCGGCGCACACCTGCTCGCCCTCGCGGAGCGCGTCGAGGTCGCGATCATCTCGGGCGGTCAGCTCGGACAGTTCCGCACCCAGGTCGTCGAGCGACTCCCGGATGCTTCCCCCGTCTCCCTGGCGCACGTGCACCTCATGCCCACGTGCGGCACGCAGTACTACCGGTTCGACGCGGGCGGCCAGATCGACACGATCTACGCCCACTCGCTGACCGATGACGAGAAGACGCGCGCGCTCAGGGCCGTCGAGGAAGAGGCCCGCCGACTCGGGCTGTGGGAAGCCGAGCCGTGGGGCGACATCCTCGAGGATCGGGGTTCGCAGATCACCTTCTCGGCCCTCGGCCAGCGAGCACCGCTCGAGGCGAAGGTGGCGTGGGATCCGACCGGATCGCGCAAGTCTGCCCTGCGCGATGCCGTCGCGGCGCGCATACCCGACCTCGAGGTGCGGTCGGGAGGATCCACCTCGGTCGACATCACGCATCGCGGCATCGACAAGGCCTACGGCATGACGCGGCTCGCGGAGCACACCGGCATCCCGCTCGACGAGATGCTGTTCGTCGGCGATCGGCTCGACCCCGATGGCAACGACTACCCCGTGCTCGCGCTGGGTGTACCGTGCCATGCGGTCGAGGGGTGGGAAGAAACCGTCGCGTACCTCGACGCCCTTCTTCCGACTCTGCCGCCGCGCATCTGATCCGGTTCCACGCCCGCGCTACCGAGCGCGACCGCCCGCCAGAGCTATGCTGACGGCGTGGAACCGCTCACCCTCGTCGTCATCGTCGCCGCCATCGTCAGCGCCGCGTGCTGGATCCTGTCGTTGATCACGAAGGACACCTCGTGGGTCGACCGGATCTGGTCGATCGTTCCGATCGCCTACGTCTGGATCTTCGCGGGGGCAGCCCTGGCCGAAGGGAAGGATGCCACACGCCTGGTGATCATGGGGGTGCTCGTCACCGCGTGGGGGGCCCGGCTGACCTTCAATTTCGCCCGAAAGGGCGGGTACACCGGCATGGAGGACTATCGCTGGGCGATCCTGCGCGCACGCATGACGCCGTGGCAGTTCCAGCTGTTCAATCTGTTCTTCATCGTCCTCTACCAGAACGCCCTTCTCGTTCTCATCACGTTGCCCGCCCAGATCGCGTGGCAGTACGACGCCCCCCTCGGCGTGTGGGATGCGGTGTTCGCGATCCTCTTCCTCGTGCTGCTGCTCGGCGAGACCGTCGCGGACCAGCAACAGTGGAACTTCCACCGCGCCAAGGCGCGGGCGGGCGGCCATTTCGGCGAGGGCTTCGTCACCGCGGGGCTGTTCCGCCTCAGCCGACACCCCAACTTCTTCTTCGAACAGACCCAGTGGTGGGCGTTCTATGCGCTGGGGGCGACCGCGGCCGTGGCGTCGGGGCTCGGCTTCTGGGGCGGCGCCATCAACTGGACGATCATCGGCGCGGTCCTGCTGACCGTGCTGTTCATCGGCTCGACGATCTTCACCGAGTCGATCTCGTCGGCGAAGTACCCGGCGTACGCCGAGTACCAGCGGACGACATCGATGCTGGTGCCCGTTCCCCCGCGCAGGCGCGCAGAAGAGAAGTCTCCGCGCCCGGCGTAGGACCTCAGGAGGCGTAGCCCTCGGGGTCAGGAGGCGTAGCCTCGGGGGTTCTGCTGCTGCCAGCGCCAGTAGTCGCGGCAGGCGTCGTCGATGGACAGCCGCGTCGTCCAGCCGAGTTCTTCGGCCGCTTTGGCGGGGTCGCAATAGGTTGCCGCGACATCCCCGGGCCTGCGGTCGAGGATCTGTTTCGGCAGCTCGTGCCCGACGGCCTTCTCGAACGCAGCGATGAGGCCGAACACGCTGACCGGCTCACCCGTGCCCAGGTTGTAGACCGCGTACCCGGGCTTGGCCTGCTCCAGTGCCGCGACGTGCCCCTCGGCCAGGTCGACGACGTGGATGTAGTCGCGCAGCCCCGTGCCGTCGGGAGTGTCGTAGTCGTCCCCGAAGACGCCGATCCGCTCCAGCGAACCGATCGCGACACGCGATACGTACGGCATCAGGTTGTTGGGGATGCCCGCCGGGTCCTCGCCGATCAGTCCGCTCTCGTGCGCACCCACGGGGTTGAAGTAGCGCAGCACCGTCACGTCGAGTTCGGGATTCACGCGGGCCACGTCCTCGAGCACGACCTCGTTCATCCGCTTCGATTTCGAGTACGGGTTGGACAGGTCGATGCTCGTGCGCGACGTCTCGCGGAACGGCAGATCTGCCGGGTCGGAGTAGACGGTGCCGGTGCTGGAGAACACGAACGAACGGATGCCTCGGGCGAGCCCCACGCGCAGGAGCGCGAACGTGGTGCCGAGGTTGTTCGCGTAATACTGCAGCGGCTTCTGCGTCGATTCGCCGACCGCCTTGTGCGCCGCGAACTGGAGAATCGCGTCGAACGACCCGAACTCGTCGAAGGTGCGCTCGACGATCGCGTCGTCAGCGGCGTCCCCGATCACGAGGGGCGCGGGACGGCCCGTGATCTTCTCGATGCGCGCGGCCGCCTCGGCGTGGGTCCCCGACAGATCGTCGAGCAAGACCACCTCGTGTCCGCCCTCGAGCAGGGCGACGGCCGTGTGGGCACCGATATAACCGGCACCGCCGGCGAGAAGAACACGCATGCTCTCAGCCTAAACCGGGCGGCGAGTCGTCCCCGTCCGGTCAACGGCCGAGGCGGTCGCCGGACTCTTCCAGGTAGCAGGCACCGCACAGCGATTCGTATGTCACGACATGATCCGACGGCTGTCCCGCCTCATCGATCGCGACCTGGTCGCCGTCGAAGACGAACCGTCGGTCGATGACGCGCCCATTGAAGACCGCTTTGCGGCCGCATCGGCAGATGGTCTTCAGCTCTTCGAGAGTGTGCGCGATCTCGAGCAGACGGCGCGAGCCGGGAAAGGCCGCCGTGAGAAAATCGGATCGGATGCCGTATGCGAGAACGGGAATGTCGTCGTGGATCGCAATCCGGAACAGGTCGTCGACCTGCCGGGGAGTCAGGAACTGTGCCTCGTCGATCAGGAGGCACGAGACATCCACAACGGACGCGGCGCGCGAGCGATCGCGCTGTTCCCGGAACAGCGCCCCCGCGTCGGCCGCGGGTTCGATCAGGAAGTCGACGGTTCGCGAGACGCCGAGGCGTGACGCGATCTGGTCATCCGCCTTCGTGTCGATCGCGGGTTTGGCGAGCAGCACACGCTGGCCGCGCTCCTCGTAGTTGTACGCCGCCTGCAGGAGCGCGGTCGACTTTCCGGAGTTCATCGCGCCATAGCGGAAGTACAGTTTTGCCACGCGCAGAGTCTACGGAAAAGCGGGGCCGGGTCAGACGGCCGTGATGGCGAGGGCCGCCGCGGTCTCTTCGATCGTCGCCCGGGCGACATCGGGCTGCGTGTTGAGCGTCTCGCCGTAGCTCGGGATCAGCTCGCGCAGCTCCGGCTTCCACCCCTCGATCCGGTCGGGAAAACACGTCTGCAGCAGGCCGAGCATGATCGACACGGCCGTCGACGCACCGGGGGACGCCCCGAGCAGGCCGGCGATCGAGCCATCCTCCGCCGCGACGACCTCGGTGCCGAACTGCAGGACGCCGATCTTCTTCGGATCCTTCTTCATGACCTGGGCGCGCTGGCCCGCGTTGAGCAGTTGCCAGTCCTCGTCCTTCGCCGTCGGGACGAACTCGCGCAAGGAGTCCATCTTCCGTGCGTGATTCTTCAGCAGTTCGGCGATGAGGTACTTGAGGAGCCCGGGGTTGTCGACGGCGACCTTCAGCATCGGCAGCAGGTTGCCCGGCCGGATCTGGGTCACCAGATCGAACACCGAACCGTTCTTGAGGAACTTCGGGCTGAACGTCGCGAACGGGCCGAACATCAGCGATGCTTCACCGTCGACGACACGCGTGTCGAGGTGCGGCACCGACATGGGCGGTGCGCCGACCGATGCCTGCGAGTAGACCTTGGCCCGGTGCTGGGCGATGAGGGCGGGGTTGGACGTCTTGAGCCACTGTCCGCCGATCGGGAAGACACCGTACCCCGAGATCTCGGGGATGCCCGAGCGCTGCAGAAGCTTGAGCGCCCATCCGCCCGCGCCCACGAAGACGAACTTCGCGTTGAGCTCGCCGGGCGTGCGGCCGAGAAGATTACGGGTCTTGACGAGCCACGACCCGTCCTTCTGCCGCTTCAGTTTGCGGACCTCGCGATCGGTGATGACCTCGACCCCATCGTCACGCAGGTGATCGATCAGCTGGCGCGTGAGAGCACCGAAGTCCACATCCGTGCCGGCCGGAACACGCGTCGCGGCGAACGGCTCATCGCTCTTCAGGCGCTTCTGCATCAGGAGCGGCGCCCACTGGTTGATCACGCGGGAGTCTTCGCTGTACTCGATGCCCGCGAACAACGGCTGGGTCTTCAGAGCCTCGTAACGACGACGCAGGTACTCGACATCCTTCTCGCCGCGCACGAACGTCATGTGGGGTGTGGCGTTGATGAACGTCTTGGGCTCGCTCAGCACACCGCGCTGGACGAGGTTCGCCCAGAACTGCCGACTCTGCTGGAACTGCTCGTTGATCGAGACCGCCTTGGCTGCGTCGACCGACCCGTCCGGCGCCTGCGGCATGTAGTTGAGCTCGCAGAGGGCTGCGTGGCCGGTGCCCGCGTTGTTCCAGGCGTTGGAACTCTCGAGCGCGACATCGGGGAGCCGTTCCAGCAGGACGATCTTCCAGTCGGGCTCGAGTTGATGCAGGAGGGTCCCAAGGGTGGCGCTCATGATGCCGCCACCGATGAGCACGACGTCGACTGTTTCGCTCACCGGACAAGTCTAGTTCTGCGGTTCGGGATGGTCCGACGTGCGGGCGTCGCTGTGAGCGAAAACTCTCGCGTTCTTACGCGCCCGACAAACCTCGGGCTTCGACGCTCACGCGTCTACGGTCAGCCCGGCCGCGACCAGCTCGGCGATCTGCACCGCGTTGAGGGCGGCGCCCTTGCGCAGGTTGTCGTTGCTGATGAAGAGCGCGAGCCCGCGGCCCTCGGGGGCGGACTGGTCGGCACGGATGCGTCCCACGAAGCTCGGGTCCTTGCCCGCGGCCTGGAGGGGCGTCGGAACCTCTTCGAGCTGCACACCGGGTGCATCCGAGAGCACCTCACGCGCGCGAGCCGGTGTGATCTCGTTCGCGAACTCGACGTTGATGCTGAGCGAGTGTCCGGTGAAGACGGGAACCCGGACACAGGTACCCGAGACGCGCAGGCCGGGCAGTTCGAGGATCTTGCGGCTCTCGTTGCGGAGCTTCTTCTCTTCGTCCGTCTCGTTGTCGCCGTCGTCGACCAGGTTGCCGGCGAAGGGGATCACGTCGAAGGCGATCGGGGCGATGTACTTCTCCGGCTGGGGGAAGTCGACGGCCGAACCATCGCGCACGAGTCGCATGGTGTCGCCCTGGGCGAGGACTCCCTCGACCTGTCCGAGCAACTCTTCGGCGCCCGCGATTCCCGAGCCGCTGACGGCCTGGTACGTGCTGACGATGAGGCGCTCGAGCCCGGCGACGGCGTCGAGCGCCTTCAGGACGGGCATGGCGGCCATCGTGGTGCAGTTCGGGTTCGCGATGATGCCCTTGTGCGCCTCGGCGATCGCGTGCGGGTTGACCTCGCTGACGACCAGCGGAACCTCGGGATCCATGCGCCAGGCGCTGGAGTTGTCGATCACGACGGCCCCGGCCTCGGCGAACCGCGGCGCGTGCGCCCGGCTTCCGGTCGCGCCCGCCGAGAAGAGGGCGATGTCGATGCCCGCGGGGTCGGCGGTCGCGACGTCCTCCACGACGACGCTGTGCCCGCCGAACTCGAGCGACGTGCCCGCCGAGCGTGCCGTGGCGAACAGTCGCAGCTCGCGAATCGGGAACGAACGCTCGATCAGGATCTCGAGCATCACCGTGCCCACCTGGCCGGTGGCGCCGACGACGGCGACGGAGAGTCCGGAATCTGAGATGCGGGTCATGATGAAACTTTCTGGTGACGGCGGGTTCGGACGATTCTACGGCCGGTCAGCGACCCGTGCCGGCGTGGACGGTCGCCTCGGTCTCGCCATCGAGCCCGTACGCGCTGTGCACGACGCGCGCCGCCTCGGCGAGGTCGTCGGCGCGGACCACGACAGAGATGCGGATCTCGGAGGTCGAGATCATCTCGATGTTGACGCCGAGCACGCTCAGCGCCTCGAACAGCGTGGCCGATACCCCCGAGTGGGTGCGCATGCCGGCGCCGACGACCGAGAGCTTGCCGATCTGGTCGTCGTGCACGAGGCTCTCGAACCCGACCGAGCCCTGCTCGCCCGACAGGGCCTTGAGCGCCAGCGGGGCATCCGCCTTGGGCAGCGTGAACGAGATGTCGGCGCGACCGGTCGCCGCGGCCGAGACGTTCTGCACGATCATGTCGACGTTCGCGCCGGACTTGGCGACGATCTTGAAGATCTCGGCGGCTTTGCCGGGCACATCGGGAACACCGATGACCGTGATCTTGGCCTGGCCGAGGTCGGTCGCGACTCCCGCGACGATGGGTTCTTCCATGCCATCTCCTTGCTGCTGCAGCGCCGCGTGGCGCGTCTCGTCGAGCACATAGGTGCCCTCGGAAGATGAGAACGTCGATCGTGCGTGGATGAGCACGCCGTGCCTGCGGGCGTACTCGACGGCACGGATGTAGAGCACCTTCGCGCCGTTGGCCGCGAGCTCGAGCATCTCTTCCGTGGTCACCGTGTCGAGCTTGCGGGCGCGAGGCACGATGCGCGGGTCGGCCGTGAAGATCCCGTCGACGTCGCTGTAGATCTCGCACACGTCGGCCTTCAACGCAGCGGCGAGCGCGACCGCCGTTGTGTCCGATCCCCCGCGGCCGAGGGTCGTGATGTCACGGGTGTCGCGGTTGAAGCCCTGGAATCCCGCGACGATGACGATGGCGCCCTCGTCGAGAGCCTCGCGCAGGCGGACCGGGGTGACGTCGACGATGCGGGCGGCGCCGTGCGTCGCATCCGTGATCATGCCCGCCTGGCTGCCCGTGAACGATCGCGCCTCGAAACCCATCGAGTGGATCGCCATGGCCAGCAGCGCCATCGAGATGCGTTCGCCGCTCGAGAGCAGCATGTCGAGTTCGCGGGGCG
>CAYZEL010000115.1:0-7455 GCA_964477515.1 uncultured Microbacterium sp. | reverse complement strand
GCCGGTCTGTTCCTGACGACCGAGGTCGTCGTTGCGGACAAGCCCGAGAAAGTCTCCGCTACGGCGGGCGACCCGACGGGTGGCATGGACTTCTGATCCAGCTGATCGAGAAGGCCGCGTAGCGGCCGTCCGGGAAACTGCCCGGCTCGTCAACTCATGGGGCGTCTCCTTCGGGAGGCGCCCCATGTGCGTTCCCGGACGAGGGTCCGCCGCCACGATCCGAACGCGGCGTGCGACCGAAACGATTCCGGTACGCGCGATGAAAGGTCCCGACGTCGGCGAAACCGTTGCGGCGCGCGATGGCGGCGACGGACGCCCCACCGCCTAGCGGATCCAGCAGTGCCTCTCGCGCTCGATCGAGCCGCGCCGCACGCAGCCACTCCGAGAAGGTGGACCCCGCGCGCGTGAAATCCGACTGCACGGTACGGACGGAGCATCCGAACGCGCGCGCCACCGCTGAGACATCGAGCGCCGGGTCGCCCAACCGCGCCTCGGCGAACCGCATCATCCTGTCGACCCGCACGCTCGGCTGGCTCCCGTGGGGAATCGAATCGATGATGTCGATCACCGCTTCGGTCATGGATGCGACGACCCGGGTCATGCCGCTCCGGGCCGACGATGCGAGCAGCGACATCTGACGTCCCAGGATGGCTCCGCTCGCCGTCCGCGAGAGTGCGTCGTTCACGGCCGCGATGTCGGTGACGGTACGGCGGTCGAGCAGGTCGCGCGAAATGCGCAACGAGACGAGGTGGAGGCGGCGACGGGGGTCGGCGACGACGGTGAACGGCCGCGCGTTGTCGAGCACGAGTGATGTTCCGCCCGCCGCCGTCCACTGCGAACCCGATTGACCGAGTCCCCACGCGCCCGAGCTGTAGTTCACGAAGAAGGCATCGTCGGGCACCTGGCGCAGGGAGCGCGCACCGCGATCCGCACTGACGCCCGGGGTGTCGATGATGCCGAGCGAGATGCCGCCGAGGTCATGCAGCGCGAAGTGCGCTTCGAACCCGCCGGTCTCGGGGCGGCGCGGCGTGACACCGACATAGACATCGGCGACCGCGTCACAGAAGTACTCGTATCCTTCGTGCGGTGCCAGGCCGCGTGTGGAGCCGCTGATCGTTCGCGCGGTCGGATCTGCGTCCATCGCCATTCCCTTCCGCTCGGCGCCGCTGGCGAGTCTCATCCAGAACCTACCGTCGATGGTCAGGGCGACGCCATCGAGGGGATCGACGGCCCGGGCGCTTTCCGTTTCGACGGGCGGTCTCGACGCCGGGTCAGCGGAACAGGGCGGCGTTCGCGACTTCCGCGTCCGCATACTGCCGCCCGGCGGACTCGAGCGCCAGGGTGATGGCGGCGAGGCTCTCCTCGACGTGCCGTTGCGTCGCGCGCCAGCGTTCGACGGTCTCCTGGAAGGCCGCGGATGCCTGCCCGGTCCACGTGGACTGCAGCTGCACGAGCTGCCCGAGCATCGCCTGCGATTCGGCTTGGATGCGGTCGGTCGTCCCGCGGATCGCGGCGGACTGGGCGAGGACGGCGTCGGAATCGACGGTGAACACGGCCATGGGGGCTCCTTCGAGGGATCGGTGCCGCCGGATGGTCGGCGGCTGTCCCGACGTTATGTGCTGCGTCGTGCGCGCCGCCGCCCCCGCATCCATCCTCTCTGCTCTCCCCTCATCGCCGCCCCTGGGGAGGACGGGTCGGCGGAGCGAATCCGCCCGGGACGAGACGGCGTCAGGGGAGCGGCGGCCGAGGCGGCAGCTCGGGGAGCGGCTGGGTGTCGAGGTAAAGGGTCGACTCGGGCGCGATGGGGAACGAGACGCGGAAGGTGGCGCCCCCGCCCGGGGTGTCCTCGACGGCGACGGTGCCGTTCAGGGCCGCGACGATCGACGCGACGATCGCGAGCCCCAGGCCCGAGCCGCCCGTCTCGCGGGTGCGCGAGGAGTCGGCGCGCCAGAAGCGCTGGAAGATGTTGTCGCGGATCTGCTCGGGAATGCCCTCGCCGTGGTCGACGATCGCAACCCACCCCATACCCAGGGGTGCGGTCTCGCTCACCGCGGTGAGGTCCGTGCCGACGACGATCTCGATGGGCGAGTCGTCGGCGGTGAACCGGCGGGCGTTGCCCAGCAGGTTCGCCACGACCTGACGGATGCGGTTCTCGTCGCCGAGCACGACGGGCGGGCGGTTCGCCGCGACGGGAATCGGCCTTGTCGGGAACGACAGCTGAGCGGGTTCATCGGCCCCGCCGTCCCCGGACCCGGACCCGGACGCCGACCGAGGTGACGGAAGAGGGCGGGGGATGCGTCGGAGGAGTGAGCGTGCCCGAGCGCCCGATCCGCCACCGCCACGGCGTCGAGGTGACGCGGCATCCTTCGCGGTGGCATCCGTGTCGAGACCGTCGCCAAGACCGAGGGGGTGCGTCTCAGGAGCGTCCGTCCCGGTGCGCGACCCCGGTGCACCGAGGTCGATGACGGTGACGGTGCGCTGCGGTGCCGCGGCGCGGAGGTCCATTCCGGCGTCCCTCGCGATCGGACGCAGGTCGATGGGGGTGATCTCGACCTCACGGCGCTCGTCGAGGCGCGCGAGGGCGAGCAGGTCTTCGACCAGCACCCCCATGCGGATCGCCTCTTTCTCGATCCGTTCCATGGCCTGCGCGATGTCGTGGTCCCCGCGGATGGCCCCGATGCGGTACAGCTCGGCGTAGCCGCGGACGGTCACGAGGGGCGTGCGCAGCTCGTGGCTCGCGTCGCCGATGAAGCGCCGCATCTGGCGGACGGTCGCCTCGCGCTGGCTGAGCAGGGCGTCCACGCGGTCGAGCATCGTGTTGAGGGCCCCTGTGAGCTTGCCGACCTCGGTGCGCGGATCGCCGGGCGCCAGCCTCTGGCCGAAGTCTCCGGACGAGATCGACATCGCCGCGCGCTCGACCTGGCCCAGTGGACGGAACGTCTGCGTGACCAGCAGGCGGGTGGTGAGCGCCCCCGCGGCGATCGTGATCAGGCCGAGGATCGTGAAGACCCCGAAGAAGGTCGCGACCGTGCGGTCGATCGGTGCGAGGGGCTGCGCGATGATCTGCGTGTAGAGCTGCCCGTTCAGCCCGGGTTCGAGCGTGCCGGCGCTGGCGTGATACACCCCGCCGTCGTCGTCGTAGAGGGTGAACGGGTTCGTGCCGAGCGAGATGGTCTTCTCGAGCGTGTACTCCTTGGGCCAGTTCGGACCGCCGCCCGTGGGGCGTCCACCCAGCGAATCGCCTTCCGCTTCGTACACGGCGATGTAGTAGTCGCCGGCCATGGCCTGGTCCGTAAGCGAGATCTTCACCGTGCCCGAGGCATCGTCGATCGTGACGTCGAGCAAGCCCGCGGCAAGGTTCGAGGATGCGCGGGCGACGAGCTGCTCATCCTGCGCGGCGACGAGTGCGTTGCGCACGAACGCCATCGTCGCGATGCCCGACGCGAACAGGCCGATCGCGAGGATCGCCACGGTGACGCCGGTGACCTTGGCGCGGAGGCTGACGCCCCGCCACCACCGGGTGACCTTGTCGGGTTTGTGACGATCGCTCAGGGAGTCCCCCTACGCGGTCTTGCCGGCCTTCAGCATGTAGCCGAAGCCTCGCTTGGTCTGGATGAGCGCTTCGGACGAGTGCGGATCGATCTTGCGGCGCAGGTACGAGATGTAGCTCTCGACGATGCCCGCGTCACCGTTGAAGTCGTACTCCCAGACGTGGTCGAGGATCTGGGCCTTCGACAGCACGCGATTGGGGTTGAGCATGAGGTAGCGCAGCAGCTTGAACTCGGTGGGGCTGAGGTCGATCGAGACCTCGCCGACCTTGACGTCGTGGGTGTCCTGGTCCATCGACAGCTCGCCCGCGCGGATGACGGCCTCTTCGTCGGCCTGCATCGTGCGGCGGAGGATCGCCTGGATGCGCGCGACGATCTCGTCGAGGCTGAACGGCTTGGTGACGTAGTCGTCGCCACCGGCGTTCAGGCCCTCGATCTTGTCTTCGGTCTCGTCCTTGGCGGTCAAGAACAGGATGGGAGCGGTGTAGCCGGCGCTCCGGAGGCGTTTGGTGACACTGAACCCGTTCATGTCGGGCAGCATGACGTCGAGCACGATCAGATCGGGCTCTTCTTCGAGAACGGCCGAGATCGTCTGCGCGCCGTTCGAGACGGCCCTGACCTGAAAACCGGCGAATCGCAGGCTCGTGATCAGAAGATCGCGGATGTTCGGCTCGTCGTCCACGACGAGGATGCGCGGTGCAGTCATTACCCCATTATCGCCGCTGGAGTGATGCATCCGCTGAATACCGCCCTGATCGGCGCGTTCGGCGCGCGATCGGGCGGCTCGTGCGACTCAGGCGGCGATCGCCGAACCGTCGAGGATCGTGTACGCGTAGCCCTGTTCGGCGAGGAAGCGCTGGCGGTTCTGCGCGAAGTCCTGGTCGACCGTGTCGCGGGCGATCAGCGTGTAGAAGCTCGCGGTGTGGCCGTTGGACTTGGGCCGCAGCAGTCGCCCGAGGCGCTGCGCCTCTTCCTGGCGCGAGCCGAACGATCCCGAGACCTGGATGGCGACGGATGCGTCGGGCAGATCGATCGAGAAGTTCGCGACCTTCGACACCACGAGCACCGAGATCGAGCCTTCGCGGAACGCCTGGAACAGCACCTCGCGCTCGTCGACGGGTGTCGCGCCCGTGATCTTCTGGGCATTCAGCTCTTCGGCCAGGATGTCGATCTGGTCGAGGTACTGCCCGATGATCAGGATGCGCTCGCCCTCGTGGCGGTCGACGAGCTGGCGCACCACGTCGATCTTGGCGTGCGCGGTCGCGGCGAGCCGGTACCGCTCGTCGTCCGCCGCGGCGGCGTACTCGAGCCGGTCGGAGGCCGGCAGGTCGATGCGCACCTCGTAGCAGGCGGCGGGGGAGATGAAGCCCTGCGCCTCGATCTCTTTCCACGGGGCATCGAATCGCTTCGGGCCGATCAGGCTGAACACGTCGCCCTCGCGCCCGTCCTCGCGGACCAGGGTCGCGGTGAGGCCGAGGCGACGACGCGCCTGCAGCTCGGCCGTCAGCTTGAACACGGGTGCGGGGAGGAGATGCACCTCGTCGTAGATGATCAGGCCCCAGTCCAGCGCGTCGAGCAGTGCGAGGTGCGCGTACTCGCCCTTCCGCTTGGCGGTGAGGATCTGGTACGTCGCGATCGTGACCGGCTTGACCTCTTTCACCTGACCGGAGTATTCGCCGATCTCCTCCGCCGTGAGGGTCGTGCGCTTGAGCAGCTCGTCGCGCCACTGCCGCGCCGAGACCGTGTTGGTCACGAGGATCAGTGTGGTGGTCTTGGTGTCGGCCATCGCGGCGGCACCGACGAGGGTCTTGCCCGCGCCACAGGGCAGCACGACGACGCCGGATCCGCCATCCGTGAAGCTGTCCACCGCCTGGCGCTGGTAGGGGCGCAGGTTCCACTCGCTCTCGTCGAGCGCGATCTCGTGCGGCGTGCCGGGGGTGTAGCCGGCGAGATCCTCGGCCGGCCAACCGATCTTCAGGAGCTCCTGCTTGATGTGCCCGCGCGCCCAGGCGTCGACCGTGTAGGTGCCCGGGACGGGCTGACCCGTCAGCAGCGGCTGGATGCGCTTGTTCCGTGCGACCTCGGACAGCACGGCGCCATCCGTGCTGCGCAGCACGAGCGCCCCCTCGTCGTCGCGTTCGATCACGAGCCTGCCGTAGCGGCCGACCGTCTCTTGCACGTCGATCGAGACCGACGGCGGCACGGGGAACTTCGACCACCGTTCGAGCGTGGCGAGCATGTCTTCCGCGTGGTGTCCGGCGGCACGGGCGTTCCACAGGCCGAGTCGCGTGATCCGGTAGGTGTGGATGTGCTCGGGCGCCCGTTCGAGCTCGGCGAAGATCGCGAGCTCGTGCCGCGCGGTCTCGGCGTCGGGGTGTGCCACTTCGAGCAGCACGGTCCGGTCGCTCTGCACGATCAGGGGGCCATCAGACATAAGGGCCAATTCTACCGGTGCCCGCGTGTGTCCGGGCGCGCCTCACACGCGTCGGATGCCGCGGACGCTCGAAACGGGCAGCGTGCGCTCGACGTCCGTTCCGCGTTCGCGGCCGCGCAGGCGACCGCCACCCAGGCCGCTGGCCTCGAGAGTGAACGTGCGGGTCGAGCCATCCGGCAGTTGCACGTCGACGTCGACGATCGAGCGGGCGCGGACGGCGGCCTCGATCTCGCGCTCGAGCCAGGCCGTGTCCGCGTTGGAAGAGACGGATGCGCGGAGCGTCGCGATGAGCGTCGTGTACGACTCGGGCGGGGCGGACCCCGGCGCCAGCGCGCTCGCCGCGATGCGGTGACGTCGCATGGGCTCTTCATTTCCCTGATGGTCGACGGCGACGGCGGGATAGCGCGCGTCGATGAGCGCCCAGAGCACGGTGTCTCGGGGTGCGCGGGACGTCAGCGCCGAACCGTCCGTGGTGCGGACCAGACCGAGGGGCCGCAGCGACTGGTCGACGGCGATCGTCTCGAGGGCCTGCGTCTCGGTGCTCGTGACCAGAGTGCGCGGAGTCTCGGGCGGGGCGTCCGGGTCGTACCCGACGCGGACGAGTCCATGCTTGTCGGCGGTCGTCCGCACGAGGTATTCGAGGGGCTGCGGCACGCCGGTCAACGAGAGTCCCGCGAGGAACTCGAGCATCGACTCGGCGGTCTCTCCCTCGGTGAGGGCCGCGGCGATGGTCTCGGGGGTGAAGCGGTACGACGACGCCTGTGCGTGCGACTCGCGGTGGGCGAGCTGGCGCAGGCGCACATCGAGCCCGGACGCGAGAGGGCCGGGCGAGATCGCCGTCAGGTCGTTCTGCAGATAGATGCGGTCGACCTCGTGGGGGAGCAGGGCCCCGAGCCGCGCTTCGGCCTCCGCGGCGCCGGATGGCAGGGCACGCGACCATGGGGGCGCGGAGCCGTCGGGCGCGACCAGGCCCCACACGAGCGCCTGGGAGTGCAGGGCATCGGCACGCGCCGGCCACGAGGCATCCGCGGGGAATGTCGCGTTCCAGGTCGACGGGTCGGTCCAGGCGCCGCCCGCGCGGATACCGCGGGGCAGTTCGTCGCGCCACGCGGTGGCCACGATCGACCAGCGCCGCACGGTGGGTTCGCGCAACCACAGTTCCGCCTGGGCGGTGGGCAGCAACCAGCGCCCCTCGACATTCAGCAGCCCCGCGGTCTGCGCGAGGGCGGTCAGGGCATCGAGGTCGTCGGGCCGCTGCAGGTCTTCGGTGATCCGGCGGCGATCCGCGGCGGCGAGAGCGCCCGAACCCAGGCGCGCGAAAGGCGCCTGCAACGACTGGATCAGGATGTCGCCCAGCGACGCGACACTCGTGAAGGCCCGTTCCGCGATGGCCCCCTCGGTCGCCGCGTCGGCTGGCGGCAGGGTGGCTTGCGGAGTGGCGGCATCGAGGGTGACGAGATCTATCGCGGCGGA
>CAYZEL010000114.1:0-7595 GCA_964477515.1 uncultured Microbacterium sp. | reverse complement strand
CCTCGATGACCGGCCACGGGATGAACGAGACGGCGCGGCCGAGCCGGGCGATGCCGGCGATGCCGACGATGACGCCCGCCATGAGACTGATGGCGGCGACGGCACCGATGCCGTGCGCGGCAACGATGGGCGCGAGCACGACGACCATCGCGCCCGTCGGTCCCGACACCTGGACGTTCGAGCCGCCGAACACCGCCGCGATGACACCCGCGACGATCGCCGTGATGAGTCCCGCCGCGGCGCCCGCCCCCGACGAGATCCCGAACCCGAGAGCGAGCGGCAGGGCGACGATGCCGACCGTGACCCCCGCCAGCAGGTCACGCCGCCAACTGGTCCGCAAACCCCGGTAATCGTCGCGCGTGGGCAGCAGGGCGCGGATGGCTCGCAGCGCACGCATCATGACGACGCGCCGAACGCGGGCAGGTCGGCGACGTCGTCCGCGCGCGCACCGTCTTCGGCGACCAGCGTCGCCAGCAGCCGACGGGCAACGGCCAGAAGTTCGGCCACCTCGGGGCCCGCGATGCGGTAGTAGACGTTGCTTCCCCGGCGTTCGGACGTCACCAGGCGGTGCCGGCGCAGCACCGACAGATGTTGCGAGAGATGGGATGCTTCGAGCCCCGTGCTCGTCTGCAGATACGCGACGGTGTGTTGGCCACCGTCGGCGAGGAGCTCGAGCATCCGAATCCGGAGCGGATGCGAGAGACCCTTGAACAGCCCGGCCTTGACCTCGTAGAGCGGACGCTGTGCGGGGGATAGTGACATGATGAATCCATCATATCGATCGGTGGGGTCGACCCGAACACGCTCCACACGGTCGGTAGGTTGGGATCGTGACAGTCGAGCGCGTGACGGATGCTTCGGACCCGCGCCTGGCGGACTACCGCGACCTGACCGACGTCGCACTCCGCAGGGTGCTCGAGCCCGCGGGTGGGCTGTACCTGGCGGAATCCGCGAAGGTTCTGGCGCGCGCCCTGGCCGCGGGGCATCGACCCCGCTCGGTGCTCACGCAGGAGAAATGGCTCGACGAGGTCGAACGCCTGCTGGGCGACGAGTTCGACGCGGAGCCGGCCGCCACGCCGGTGTACGTCGTCGATGCCGAGCTAGCCGAGAGGGTGACGGGGTATTCCGTCCACCGCGGTCTGCTCGCCTCGATGCATCGGCCCGTCACCCCACCGGTGCGCGAGCTCCTCGCGCGGGCTCACCGTGTCGTCGTGCTGGAGGATCTGGTCGACCACACGAATGTCGGGGCCGTATTCCGAGCGGCGGCGGGGATGGGAGCGGATGCCGTGCTCGTCTCGCCGCGGTGCGCCGATCCGCTCTACCGGCGCAGCATCCGGGTCAGCATGGGGACGGTGTTCCAGGTGCCTTGGACCCGCCTACCGGCCTGGCGCGAGGGGGCCGAGCTGCTGCACGAAGCCGGGTTCCACATCGCTGCGCTGGCTCTGTCGGAGGACGCCGTCTCGCTCGATGACTTCGTCGCCGATCCGCCCGAGCGCGTCGCCATCGTGCTCGGTGCGGAGGGCGACGGACTGTCACGCCAGGCGATCGCCGCGGCAGACTCGATCGTGACGATCCCCATGGCCGGGGGCGTCGATTCCCTCAACGTCGCGGCCGCGAGCGCTGTCGCCCTTTGGGCGTTGCGCGTCCGTTCGTGACGCTGATGCGCTCGTCGCGAGCGGCCGCTCGTGATACGCGGCCTCGACGGAACTAGACCGCCCGTCCGGGCCGGTCGTCGGGATCCTGCCCGGGCGCGAGGATCGTCATCGGCAGCGGTTCGGGGCGCTTCGCGGTGACGTTGTCGCCCGAGGACTGGTGCCGGAGGCGCCGCAGCACCCAGGGGACCAGGTGCGTCCGCGCCCACACCAGGTCGCCGACGCGAGCCGTGCGCCACGTCGTCGTCGGCAGCGGGTCGGGCTGCATGTGCACGAGGTCGTTCGGCACGTTGAGCGTTCTCAGCACCATGCGTGCGACCTCGTGGTGCCCGAGCGAATTGAGGTGCAAGCGATCCGCGTCGAAGAATCGCGCGTCCTGGATCTCCTTCAACCCCCACTGGTCGGCGACCACGCAGTCGTACCGGTCGGCGATCGCGCGCAGGTTCTCGTTGTAGATCGCGATCTTGCCGCGCATGCTGCGGAACACCGGCTGCCAACGCACATCGATCCCCGTGAAGACGACGATCGTCGCGCCGCTCTGCGACAGGCGGGCGACGGCATCCTCGAACTGTGCGGCCACTGCGTCGGGGTCAGCGCCCGGGCGGATGATGTCGTTGCCGCCCGCGCAGAAGGTGATCAGGTCCGGCTTCAGGGCGAGGGCCGGTTCGACCTGTTCGGCGATGATCGGGGCGATCAGGCGTCCGCGCACGGCCAGGTTGGCGTACGCGAAGTCGGGGACCTGCGAACCGAGCACCTCGGCAACGCGATCGGCCCATCCGCGATAGCCCCCCTCGAGCCGCGGCTCGGGGTCGCCGACACCCTCTGTGAACGAGTCGCCGATCGCGACGAATCGCCGCCACGGGTGCGTCGGCGGACCGGCTGCGTCGGTTGCGTTTTCGGACGTGCTCTCGTAACCGGGCATCGGACCTCCTCGCTTGTCGACCGTTTTCGACCATACCGCGCGGTCCTGACACCACCCTCCCGTCGACGCGCAAGGCGTGGGGTCCGGTGTCCTCGGTGTCGTCTATCGTGGTCAGTCGTGCGTTCGGGCGAGCGGATGCCGACGCGGGAGGGGTGTGCAGGTGAGCGAGGAGCAATCCGGTGCGCACGTCGGCAGTTTCGCCGCCGAACACCTGTCGCCCTCGTATCCGCAGCGCGCGCCCTGGGGCCCCGCTCAGCGGCTGCGCGCCTGGCAGGCCGGGGGGCGCGACATCTACTTCGGACTCGACGGGCCCGAGGGTGTCGGCAACGGTCCGCGCGACTTTCTCGCCGCGGCCACCCCGGGCGCCGGCAAGACGACCTTCGCCCTTCGCCTCGCCACCGAATTGCTGCGCCGCCGGGTCATTTCGCGGATCGTCGTCGTGGCACCCACCGAACACCTGAAGACGCAGTGGGCGGATGCCGCGGCCCGCGTCTCGCTGAGGCTCGATCCGAACTTCAGCAATCGCCATGCGATGCCGTCCCGCCAGTACCACGGCGTGGCGGTGACCTACGCACAGGTGGCGGTCAAGGCATCCGTTCACGAACGCCTGATCATGGACGCACGCACGCTCGTAATTCTCGACGAGGTGCACCACGGCGGCGACGCGTTGAGCTGGGGCGACGCCCTGCGCGAGGCGTACGGCCGAGCCACCCGTCGGCTGCTGCTCTCGGGCACGCCGTTCCGCAGCGACACGGCCCCGATCCCGTTCGTCGAGTACGCGCCGAACGAGAAGGGCATCCGGCTCTCGCGCACCGACTACAACTACGGCTACCGTCGTGCGCTCGAAGACGGCGTCGTGCGTCCCGTCATGTTCCTCGTGTACGCCGGGAAGATGCGATGGCGCACGCGCGCGGGCGACGAGATGGAGGCGTATCTCGGGCAAGACAACACGAAGGACATCACGGCACAGGCGTGGCGGACCGCCCTCGATCCGAACGGCGATTGGATCCCTGCCGTGTTGCGCTCGGCCGATCGACGCCTGACCGAGGTGCGCGAGCAGATACCGGATGCCGGGGGCCTCGTCATCGCGACCGACCAGACCGCGGCGCGAGCGTATGCGGCGATCCTCGAGGGACTGACCGGTGAGGCTCCGACCGTCGTGCTGTCGGACGAAGCCGAGGCATCCGCGCGCATCGAGCAGTACGCGAACTCGACCTCGCGGTGGCTGGTGGCGGTGCGCATGGTGTCCGAGGGCGTCGATGTTCCGCGCCTTGCGGTCGGTGTGTACGCCACCTCGGCCTCGACCCCGCTCTTCTTCGCGCAGGCAATCGGACGCTTCGTGCGGGCACGGCGTCGCGGCGAGACGGCCAGCATCTTCCTGCCGAACGTGCCGCAGCTCATCGCGCTGGCGGGCGAACTCGAGCGCGAGCGCGACCACGCGCTCGACCGCGACAGCGACGCCGAGGACGAGTGGGCGCTCGACGAAGACGCTATGGATGCGGCCGAGCGCGAGGAATCCGCTTCCGACGCACTCACGCAAGAGTTCACGTACCAGGCGCTCGGGTCGCTGGCGCACTTCGATCGGGTCATGTTCGACGGGCGTGAGTTCGGCCAGCTCGCGGTACCGGGAACGCCCGAAGAAGAAGAGTTCCTGGGCCTGCCGGGCCTGCTCGAACCGGAGCACGTTCACGAATTGCTGATGCAGCGGCAGGCGCGGCAGGGCAGACACCGGAGCGTGCGCGAGGCGGCCGAGGCGACGTCGAGCGAGGAGCCCGCCGCGGATTCCCTTCCGCCGGCCTTGCACCGCACCCTCCGCGAGCAGCGCCAACTGCTGAACAGCCTCGTCGGCCTGTACGCCCGGCAGGCGGGGGAGCCGCACGGACTCGTGCACGCGGAGCTGCGCCGGATCTGCGGCGGACCCGCCGTCTCGCACGCGACGGTGGCCCAGTTGCAGGCGCGCATCGAGGTGCTGCGTCGGCGCGTCCACTCCTGAGCAGGCCAGGTCGATCGAGCACTCGTTCCGACCCGCGCTTCGGAGGCCCGAAATGCTGGCAATCACGGCGATCTGAGGCTCGCGGCTCCGCTCGGTGGATAGCGTGGACGGGTCCCCACCGTATCCACTCCATCGTCCTCGTCGCCCTGGAGGCCCTATGAGCGCGCCCGCGCCCTCCCCGACCGCCGCCGATCGTCGCCGATGGATCCGCTACCTCGTCAACGAGCGCGCCGAAGCGAGCGTCTACCGGCACCTCGCCGAGCGTCGCGAGGGCGAAGAGCGCGCCATCCTGCTGGCGCTGGCGGACGCCGAGGGGCGCCACGAGGCTCACTGGCTGACCCTGCTCGGCGGCGAGCCCGCCCGCCTTCCGAAGGCCGACATCGAGACGCGCGTGCTCGGGTGGATGGCTCGGCGCTTCGGTTCGATCTTCGTGCTGGCGCTGGCCCAGAACGCCGAGGGCCGCTCACCCTACGACAGCGAGGCCTCGGCGACGCCCGCGATGCGCGCCGACGAGAAGATCCATCACGAGGTCGTGCGCGGACTCGCGGCCCGCGGACGACGGCGACTCTCGGGCACGTTCCGCGCCGCCGTCTTCGGCGCGAACGACGGCCTCGTCAGCAACCTCGCGCTGGTCATGGGAATCGGCGCGACCGGCGTCGCGCCCCAGTTCGTGCTCTTCAGCGGGATCGCGGGTCTGCTCGCGGGTGCCCTCTCGATGGGGGCGGGGGAGTTCGTCTCCGTTCGGTCGCAGCGCGAGCTGCTCGCCGCGACCGAACCCAACGGCTACGCCGATGACGTGCTGCCGGACCTCGACCTCGACGCGAACGAACTCGCGCTCGTGTACCGCACACGCGGGATGCCGATCGGTGAGGCGCTCGAGCGCGCCCGGATGACGGTCGAAGCCGCGCGCGCCGCGGATCGGTCGACTCCGTTCTCGGTCCCGCGCGAGGCCGCCGGGGAGCACGAGGTCGTGGGCGGCGCGTGGGCTGCGGCGGGCTCGAGCTTCCTGTTCTTCGCCTCGGGCGCGATCATCCCGGTTCTCCCGTGGATCTTCGGACTGTCGGAGGTGGCCGCGGTCGTGCTGGCCCTCGCACTCGTCGGGATCGCGCTGCTCGCGACGGGCGCCATGGTCGGTCTTCTCTCGGGTGGACCGCCGCTTCGGCGCGCGCTCCGGCAGCTTCTGATCGGGTTCGGCGCGGCGGCCGTCACCTACGTGCTCGGTCTCGCGTTCGGCGTCTCGATGGGCTGACGCCCTATCGCCCGACGACGACTCGGTCCGTATCCAGCGCGAGCCCGGGGACGTCCTTCTCCAGCGAGCGCAGCTGCCACTCGGTGCGGAACAGGGCGAGTCGCTGCGCCTTGCGCATCACGATCTCGCAGTCGCGGCGGGTTGCGAGCACCGCAGCGGTGTCGGCGTCGACGAGCCGGGCGACGGTGTAGGGCAGATCGGTCAGGCGGATCTCGACGCCGAACTCCGATGCCATCCGACCCGACAGCACCTCGAACTGCATGGCACCCACCGCGCCGAGCACGGGGTTCTGGGGTCCGCGCTTCTCCGAGTCGAGCAGCTGCACGACGCCCTCCTCGGTGAGTGCGGTGATGCCCTTGCGGAACTTCTTCGCGGTGCTGACGTCGACGGGCGACGCGAGGGCGAAGAGCTCGGGCGTGAACGAGGGGATGCCCTCGAACTCGACCCGGTCTTCGGAGTAGAGCGTGTCGCCCGGGCGCAGGTGCGTCGCGTTGACGAGTCCGACGATGTCGCCCGGCCAGGCCGTGTCGACGGTGTCGCGTTCCCGCCCGAACATCTGCAGGGCGTACTTCGTTGCGAACGGGCGTCCTGTCTGCGCGTGCACGACCGACATCCCTCGCGTGAACACACCCGAACAGATGCGCATGAAAGCGACGCGATCGCGGTGGGCGGGGTCCATGTTCGCCTGGACCTTGAAGATCTGTGCCGAAAACGGTGCGTCGACGGGTCGTGGCATCCCGTTCACGCTGACGCGCGGGGTCGCCCAGGGCGCGGCGCGGCAGACGAATCGCAACAGTTGCTCGACACCGACGTTCCGAACGGCCGCGCCGAAGAACACGGGCATGCCGGTGAGATCCTCGAACGCCGCGGCGCGGAAATCCCCGCCGTCGAGTTCCACGAGCTGGGCCTCTTCGACCGCGGTCTGCCAGTCGTCGCCGAGCAGGCCTGCCGCATCCGTCGCGGAGTACAGGAGTGTCTGGGGAAGGTGCGCGTTGCCGTCGATGTGATCGAACGTCAGGAGCTCGCCGGAGGTGACGTCCCGCAGTCCGAGGAAACGCCCCGCCTCGCCCACGGGCCAGTTGAGGGGCATCGGCTGGCGCGACGTGACGCGCTGGAGCTCGTCGAGCAGATCGAGCGGATCGCGCCCGGGGCGGTCCCACTTGTTGATCATGACGATGATCGGGATGCCCCGGTTCGCGCAGACCTCGAAGAGCCGGAGCGTCTGGGCCTCCATGCCCTTCGACGCATCGATCAACATGACGGCCGTGTCGACGGCCGAGAGAACACGGTAGGTGTCCTCCGAGAAGTCGGCGTGGCCGGGGGTGTCGACGACGGTCACGACGACGTCATCGACGGTGAACTGGATCGCGGCGGAGCTGATCGAGATTCCGCGCGCCTTCTCCATCTCCATCCAGTCCGAGACGGTGGAGCGTCGGGTGGACTTGCCGTGCACGGCGCCCGCCTCGGAGACGGCGTGCGCGTTCAGGAGCAGTGACTCCGTCAGGGTCGACTTGCCGGCATCGGGGTGCGAGATGATCGCGATCGTCCGTCGCCGCTTCGCCTCTTCGACCACGCGATGATCGGCACGGCCGATGTTCTGTTCAGATGTCACGATGCTCCGATTTTAGGCGACGCGGGGGCTGTCGCGTGTCGCGTACGAGCCGACAACGAAGAAGGCCCCGGATCTGAAATCCCAGATCCGGGGCCTTCTCTACCGCTGTGCGCGAGGGGGGACTTGAACCCCCACGCCCGATAAAGGGCACTAGCACCTCAAGCTAG
>CAYZEL010000113.1:0-7670 GCA_964477515.1 uncultured Microbacterium sp. | reverse complement strand
GTTCGCGATGCGTATGAAATTGTCTGATGACGCGACGAATGCCACGTCATCACCAGCAACCCTATCAGCCGGGCCCCGGGAATCGCCCGCAACGCACTCCCCCGTCCCCGAGACCACGCGTAGGCTGACGGCCATGAGTACCGACGACAAGGCACCCGCCACGGCATCCGACGATGTCAAGCGCAAGTTCAAGGAAGCGCTCGAGAAGAAGAACGCCAAGCACCGCGAGGGCGAGGCTCACCTGAACGGCGACTCGGCGGTCCATGCGACACAGGGGCCCGCCTCGGTCAAGCGTGAATTCCGGCGCAAGAGCGGCTGAGGAGGAGCATCTGATGGTCTTTGAACCAACCTTCGAGGAGATCGACGCAGACGCGGCGGCTCGCGAAGCGGCTCTCTCGAACGGTGTGGACCCCGAGACGGTCGTGGACGCGATGCACGCCATCGACCCCGAGGCCCCCGCGGACACGGCGGGCGTCGTGCCGGACGACGACCTGGATTCGGATCTCGAGGGAGAGGCGGATGCCGCTCTCGCCAGCGAGGTCAGTGCAGATGACCTACCCGCGTACGGCGAGGAGTGACGATGTCCGATCGACGAGACAACACCACTGAAGACGACGGGGACGAGGTCGCCATGAGCGATGCGCCGGGCGACGAGTCCGAAGAGCTGAGCGCCCTGCAGACGGCCGAACTACGCCGGCAGCTCGAACTCGAGATCGAGCAGTACGAGCAGGGCATCGAGGGCTGAGGCCCGGCCCGGCCACCGCCGAAACGGCGGCCGGGCGGATCACACGATCAGCGGAGCGCCGTTTCGATGACGTCGGCCAGCTCGATCGGCTTCGACAGGAATGGCGAGTGGCTGGTATCCATCCGCACCGCGGTCGATCCCGAGCGCGCGGCGAGAGCCTCCTGGGCCGGCAGCGGGAACACGGCATCCTGTTCCGTGATGACGTAGGTCGTGTCTTTGTCGCGCCACGCGACCGCCGTCAGCTCGTCACTGAACGCGGCGCTGCTCTGAGCCTTCAACCGACGAACGGCGGCGTCCGCGGCCTCGTCGTCGACATCGGCGAAGAACAGGCTGGTCGCGGGCTCCGCCTCGGTGCCCGCGGTGGCCAGGGGTCCGTCCACGACCCACCACGACGGGGCGACGCCGCCGACGGATCCGAGCAGCGACTCGCCCTCGTCCAGCACGAACGCCGCGATGTAGACGATGTGCACGACGGAATCGGATGTCGCGCCCTGGGTGGTCGGGACGCCGCCGTAGGAGTGGGCCACGACCGCCACGGGGCCGGCGATCTCGTCGATCGCGGCGGCGATGGCATCCGCGTCATCCGTCATGTGGAGACCGCGCGGGTCGTCGGCGTGAACCGTCGGCAGGTCGACCGTGCGTACGTCCCAGCCGCGCGCCTCGAGCTCGGTCCGGAGGGGTGCCCATGCCCACGAGCCGTGCCAGGCGCCGTGGACGAGCAGCAGTGTGGGGCGTTCGGTCATGGTGTACTCCGTCTTCGTCGTCGGGATGATGCCACCGCGGGCGACCTCGGTTCGGGCAGCGCCGCTTGAGGCTCGGACCTCTAGGGAAGAAGATAGGTTCACGCGTCCCCGCGCACACTGGCGCAGAACGAAAGTCGATGGCGATGAGCGCAATCCCCGTCCGGAACGAGCCGGTGCCGGTCCTTGCGGCGTCGACCACGGATCAACGGGAGTCGGACCGGTTCGACAGCTTTCGCGACGCACTGTGCGACGTCTATCTCGGCATCCGTCCCGAGAGAACCTCCTCGGGCGCGTTCGATGCCGACCTCCTCGCCTACGAATGGGATGGCGTGATCCTGTCGCGGATGCGTGCCCCCGGACACGAGGCTCGGCGCGACGCGGCGTCGCTCGCCCGGGTGCCGGACGATGCGCTGTTCGTCAACGTGTCACCGAACTCGTCGGCGCGGCTCCGCCATCTGGACGAGACCTGGCGCATGCCCGCGGGGGCGCCGATCCTGATCGACAACTCGGCACCCTTCACCCTCCACCTCGACCCCCGGCGGCGATTCCGTCTGTACTCGCTCCGCGTGCCCCGCGCATTCGCCGGCATCGAGCCCACCGGCCGCGACATCGCCGAGCTGAACCGCCGCCTCGTGGCATCGGGAGCGGGCGCACGGCTGGGCGCGCAGTGCGACCTGCTGACGGCGGAGTTCGACGCGAGGCGATGGGAAGCGGCCTCGGCCATGACACGGGCGGTCATCGCGATGCTCCGCGGCGTTCTCACCGGTGCGGACTCGGAGACGGATGCGCCCTCCCGGCTCGAGTCCGGCAAGCGCGCCGCATCGACGCGCATCCACGACCCCGATTTCGATGTCCACGAGTTCGCTCGATCGGTGAACGTCTCGGTGCGGACGATCCAGAACGACTTCCGGGCGGCGGGCGAGACCTTCCGCGACTGGCTGCTCGACGCTCGACTCGAGGCGGCCCGGGAGCGGCTCCGCTCGCCCGCGTGGCGGGGACGCTCCATCGAGGCGGTCGCGACGGCATCCGGATTCCGCGATATCGCGCACTTCCACCACGCCTTCCGGGACCGGTTCGACGCCACACCGGGGTCGCTGCGACCCCCATCGCCGACCGCTCAGGTCGCCGGTGTCCGGCGGCGAGCGCGCCCCGGCAGCACGACGTAGTCGGCGTGCTTGGCCGAGAGGCCGTCACCGGCGGTCTTTCCGCGCAGGCGTCGCCACACCCACGGCAGGGCGTGCGCCGTCAACCACGGTCGTGTCGGGCCCGACGCATCCTCGTCGCCCGCCTCGTCCGCGTGCAACGCGGCCTCGAGAGCGCCGAGCTGTTCGGCATCGGGAACGCCGAGCACGTCTGCGGCCCGGTACGCGAGGAGGCGGTGGCCCGCCGAGCGCAGGTGCACGCCGTCTTCGGCCCAGAGGTCGAGGTGCGAAACACTGGGGAGCGCTTCGACATCGAGCAGCAGAGCGCCGGTGGCGCGGGCGATGCGGCGCAGCTCGGAGTTGTAGCGGGCGAACCGGCGGGCGAAGATCCGCGCGGCGCGACGGTGCGGCAGGAACGGTGTCGCGAGCAGCACCTCGCTGCCCGCGGATCGCAGGGTGCGCACCACCTGTTCGACCTCGGCGGCCAGGCGCACGGGGTTCGCCCCCTGCTTGACGAGGTCGTTGGCCCCGATCAGCACCGATACGAGGTCGGGGCGGAGTTCGAGGGCCACCGGAAGCTGCCGGGTGACGACATCCCGGATCCGACTGCTGCGGATCGCGAGGTTGGCGTAACGGAAGGACCCGCGACCCGCGCCCCCTGCGGAGGCCGTAGCCGACGCGAGCATGAGCGCCAGGCGGTCCGCCCACCCGCGGTACTGCCCCGACGGGGCGCGCGATATGTCGCACAGCCCCTCGGTGATCGAGTCGCCGAGCGCGACGTACCGTCGCCATCCGGGGGCCGCTGCCGTCGGCGCCGTCGGGGCGGGCGGCAGCTCGGGACGCGTGATCCCGCGCGCGAGCAGGGCGTCGTCGATGGGCCGCAGTGTGCGCGCCTCGTCGTACCGGTCCACCAGGTCGCGGCACAGCGCCTCCCAGGTGCGGTGACGCACCCCCTCGCGCGCGGCGACACCGAACGAGCGCCGCTTCGCCTCGTCGCCCGTGAGGTCGGCGACGCGCGCCCGGAGATCACGCAGATCACCCGGTTCGTACAACCACCCGTCGATGCTGCTGCGCACGAGGTCGACCGGGCCGCCGCGTCCGGTCGCCACGACGGGGACGCCGCTCGCGTGCGCCTCTTGCACGGTCTGGCAGAAGGTCTCGCTCTCGCCCGGATGGACGAAGACATCGAGACTCGCGAGCGCTTCGGCCAGATCCAGACCGTCGAGGAATCCGGTGAAGAAAGCGGTCGGGAGCGCGGCGCGCAGGCGCGCACGGTCGGGGCCGTCCCCGATGATCACGAGCCGGACTCCCGGGAGGTCCGTGAGGGCACGCAGATCCTCGACCTGTTTCTCGGCCGCGAGACGTCCCGCGTAGCCGACGAGGATCTCGCCCGGCGCGATCCTCCGCCTCCATGCCTCGCTGCGGCGCTCGGGGGCGAACCTCTCGGCGTCGACACCGCGTCCCCACGGTCGCAGCCGGTCGATGCCCAGCGCCTCGAGCTGCGCGATCGCCGCCGACGAAGGTGCCAGCGTCAGGGTCGCGCGTCGGTGCAGGCGGGCGACATGACGCGCCACGAGCGGTGCGGCGCCGACGACTCCGTACTTCTCGGCATAGGCGATCACGTCCGTCTGGTAGATCGCAACGGATGGCACCCGCAGGGCATCCGCCGCGGCGACCCCCTGCGAGCCGAGCACGAACGGCGATGCCAGGTGCACGACGTCCGGGGCGAACTCGCGCAGCAGACGCGTGAGGTACGCGGTACGCGCGAAGACCACGCGTACGTCGGGGTACGAGGGCAGCGGCACGGAGCGCAGCAGTTCGGTGCGCACGTCCGTGAAGTCGGGCAGCATGGGCCGAGTGCCCGGTTGGATCCCGCCCGGGTGGGGGGCGATGACGAGGGTCTCGTGCCCCTCGCGGCGGAGGTGACGCAGCACCTGCGCGACCGAACCGGTCACGCCGTTCATGTGTGGCAGGGCGGATTCCGCCAGCAGGGCGACTCTCACACGTCCAGGGTGGGGCCCGCGGATCACCCCGACGCGCCGAAACCGCCCCGCGCACCGAGAGTTCACCGAGCGCACGCATCCGCGTCACCGACCGGATGCCGGCGCGTCGCGCACCGCGAACCGCCCGCGCAGTGCGGCGTTCGCTCGCCGTTCATCCGGCCTTGGTACTCACAGGGAGTGATCGACGACGTCCTCGCCGCCGTCGCCGCGAGTCCCTGGGCACTCGTCGCGATGTTCGGGCTCGTGCTGGGCGACGCGTTCCTCGTCGTGATCCCGGGCGAGACCGCGGTCACGGCGCTGGCCGCGCTGAGCGTCGTGGCCGGGGATCCGTCCCTCGTCGCGATCGTCGCCGTCGCCGCACTCGCCGCGTTCCTCGGCGACACGATCTGCTACGTCGTCGGTCGGCGCGTGGGTCTGGAGAGGTGGGCATGGATGCGTCGGCCCCGCGTCGCGGCCGCATTCTCGTGGGCGCGGGCGCGCCTCGAGCGCAGCACGGCCGCGATCGTGTTCACCGCGCGCTTCATCCCGTTCGCCCGGCTCGCCGTCAACCTCACGGCCGGTGCGGGCGGGGTCGCGGCTCCGCGGTACCTGCCGCTCGCGGGAATGGCCGCACTCGGCTGGGCGTGCTACCAGGCGCTCGTCGGCACGGTCGTCGCCACGCTGCTGCCGGATGCGCCGGTGCTGGCGATCCTGGCCTCGATCGCGGTCGCACTGCTGCTCGGCATTGCGCTCGACGCCGTCCTCGCCGCGCGCTGGCGCCGGGCTCCGCAGCGCTGACCCGCCGCATCCTCACGGAGCGCCGCATCCGCGAGTGCACGACCTACGCGCGAGTGCACGACCTACGCGCGGTGCGGAGTTCGTGCACTCGCCGCAAGGTCGTGCACTCGGCGACAGGCGCGGGCGCCCGCGGAGCTACTCCCCCGCGAGACCCCCGAGCAGGTGACCGAACGAGCGGCCCTCGCCGAGGTAGTTCGCCGGGTCGAACGGGTCTGCCGACTCCGCGGGGTCGCGACGGGCGATCGTGTCGGCCAGTTCGCGGGCGGCCTTGTCGATGCGATCACCGAGCGAAGCGACACCGTCCCCCTGCGCACCCCAGTCGTTCGAGGCCGCGAATACGCCCGTCGAGACGGCATCCGCGTGCAGGTACGCGAAGAGGGGGCGGATGGCGTAGTCGATCGCGAGCGAGTGGCGAGGGGTGCCCGCGTTCGCCCCGATCAGCACCGGCTTTCCCGTCAGCGCGTCCGGGTCGAGCACGTCGATGAACGACTTGAACAGCCCCGAGTAGCTGGTCGAGAAGATGGGCGTGACGGCGATCAGGGCGTCGGACGACACGACGGTGTTGATGGCCGCCTCGAGGGCGGGCGGCGCGAACCCCGTCAGCAGGTTGTTCGTGATGTCGTGGGCGTAGTCACGCAACTCGACCGTGTCGACCGTGGCCTCGATTCCCCGCTCGGCGAGCTCGCGGACCGTCGCCGAGGCGAGCCGGTCACCGAGCAGGCGTGTGGTCGAGGGGTTCGAGAGGCCCGCGGTCACGACCGCGATCCGACGGGCGGTCATGTCAGGCCCCCCGACGGGTCGCCGCGGCACCGAACGCGGACCCGGCGACGACCGGCTCGGAGTTCTTCACCGCGAGCTTGCCCCCGGGTACCGGCAGGCCGCCGGCCGCGGCGAGAGCGACACGCGCCGCGTGCGTCGGCGCGTCGGGGACCTCGGCGGGGCGGTTCTTCGCGAGCTCCTTGCGGAGAACGGGAACGACCTCGCCCCCCAGGATGTCGAGCTGCTCGAGCACGGTCTTGACCGGCAGACCCGCGTGATCGATGAGGAACAGCTGACGCTGGTAGTCGCCGAAGAGATCGCGCATCCCGGCGTACCGGTCGATGACCTGCTGCGGCGAGTCCACGGTGAGCGGGGTCATCTCCGCGAAGTCATCGAGGCTCGGCCCGTGCCCGTAGACGGGCGCGTTGTCGAAGTAGGGACGGAACTCGCGCACGGCGTCCTGCGAGTTCGCACGCATGAACACCTGGCCGCCGAGGCCGACGATCGCCTGCGCGGCGGTGCCGTGGCCGTAGTGCTCGAAGCGCTGGCGGTAGAGCCCGATCAGGCGCTGGTAGTGCTCGGCAGGCCAGAAGATGTTGTTGGCGAAGAATCCGTCACCGTAGTACGCCGCCTGCTCGGCGATCTCGGGGGTGCGGATCGAGCCGTGCCACACGAACGGTGGTACGTCGTCCAGCGGACGGGGCGTCGACGTAAAGCCCTGCAGGGGCGTGCGGAATCGGCCCTCCCAGTCGACGACATCCTCACGCCACAGCTTGTGCAGCAGCGCGTAGTTCTCGATCGCGAGCGGGACGCCCTGGCGGATGTCCTGACCGAACCACGGATACACCGGCCCGGTGTTGCCGCGCCCGAGCGTGAGGTCGACGCGACCGCCCGCGAGGTGCTGGAGCATCGCGTAGTCCTCGGCGATCTTCACCGGGTCGTTCGTGGTGATGAGCGTGGTCGCGGTCGAGAGCAGGAGCCGCTCGGTCTGCGCGGCGATGTAGCCCAGCGTGGTCGTCGGGGACGACGACCAGAACGGCGGGTTGTGGTGCTCGCCGAGCGCGAAGACATCGAGCCCGACCTCTTCCGCGTGCTTGGCGATCGCAATCGTGTTGCGGATCTTCTCCGCCTCGCTCGGGGTCTTGCCGGTGGTCGGGTCCTCGGTGATGTCGCTCACCGTGAAGATGCCGAACTGCACGGGTGCCGATGCGGCGGGTGCGGTGGTGTTGTCGTCCACGATCCTTCTCCCTCTGCGCCCGGGATCTCGGTCTGGGATCTCGTCCGCGCTTGTATTCAAGTGAATGTATCTCGTGTAACACCCGTCCGTCCAGGTTATTCCCGGCCTGCCGCATCCGTCCCACGCCACCGGGGGCGGCACGCGACCGGCACGGGGTGCGCGGCGCGTCGGCACGACGGCGCGGCGGGCTCGGAGACCCCGGGTCAGAGCGCGGCGACGAACATCGCGAGCGCGACGGGCGCCGGCCCGGAGATCGTCATCGAC
>CAYZEL010000112.1:0-7676 GCA_964477515.1 uncultured Microbacterium sp. | reverse complement strand
TGAGGCGCCCGCGGGCACGACGCGCCCGCGGCGCCCGCGGCAGTGCGCCAACCCATGCCACCGCCCCGTCACTTGGGGCGTGGAAATCCCCTTGGGGCGCGGGATTCCGCGCCCCAAGGGGATTCTGACGCCCCAGGCCAGCGGCAGGGGCAGGGGCAGACCGGTGCGCCGCTAGTGACTCGTGGCCTTCTCGGCGCCGTAGCCGGTGAGCGAGCGCACGTCCATCTCGGCGGCGAGGCGCCGGTCCTCTGCCTTGCGCGACGTGACCGAGCCGAGCCAACCCAGGAAGAACCCGAGCGGGATCGACACGATGCCGGGGTTGTTGAGCGGCCAGAGAGCCGTTCCCACCGGGAACACGCTCGTCTCGGTACCCCAGAACACGGGCGACGCCACGATCAGGATGATGGCCGAGCCGAGACCGCCGTACATGCTCCACACGGCGCCGCGGGTCGTGAACCCGCGCCAGAAGAGCGAGTACAGGATCGTCGGCAGGTTCGCCGAGGCCGCCACCGCGAACGCGAGCGCCACGAGGAAGGCCACGTTCTGCCCCTGCACCCCGATGCCCCCGATGATCGCGAGCACACCGATCACGATGACCGTGCGCCGCGCGACCTTGACCTCGCCATCCGGCGGCACGTTGCCCTTCTTCACGACGTTCGCGTAGATGTCGTGCGCGAACGACGCGGCCGCCGTGATGGTCAGACCCGCCACGACCGCGAGGATCGTCGCGAAGGCGACCGCGGAGATGAACCCGAGCAGCAGCGGACCGCCGAGCGCGAGAGCGAGCAGCGGAGCCGCCGAGTTGACCCCGCCCGGGGCCTCGCGGATCGCGTCCGGCCCGACGAGCGCCGCGGCGCCGTAACCGAGCACGAGCGTCAGCAGGTAGAACAGGCCGATCAGCCAGATCGCCCACACGACCGAGCGACGTGCCTCTTTCGCCGTCGGCACCGTGTAGAAGCGCATCAGCACGTGCGGCAGACCCGCCGTGCCGAGCACGAGGGCGATCGCCAGGCTGATGAAGTCCCACGGGTTGGCGCCGTACTGCAGTCCCGGCGCGAGGATCGCGTCCGGGGGCGTCGTGGTCGAGGCGTCCACCGCGGCGCCCAGCAGGGTGTTGATGTTGAAGCCGTTGATCGCGAGCACCCAGATCGTCATGACGATGGCTCCACCGATGAGCAGGAACGCCTTGACGATCTGCACCCAGGTCGTGCCCTTCATGCCGCCCACGAGCACGTAGACGATCATCAGCACACCGACCACGGCGACCACGATCGACTGCCCGAGCTGGTCGTTGATGCCGAGCAGCAGCGAGACGAGCCCGCCGGCTCCCGCCATCTGGGCCAGCAGGTAGAAGAAGCAGACGGCGAGGGTCGTGATCGCCGCCGCCATGCGGACCGGGCGCTGCGCGAGGCGGAACGACAGTACATCCGCCATCGTGAACTTGCCCGTGTTGCGCATCAGCTCGGCCACCAGCAGCAGCGCGACGAGCCATGCCACGAGGAACCCGATGGAGTACAGGAAGCCGTCGTACCCGTTGAGCGCGATCGCCCCGCAGATTCCGAGGAAGGATGCGGCCGACAGGTAGTCCCCCGCGATCGCGAAGCCGTTCTGCGGCCCGGTGAACGAGCGCCCCGCCGCGTAGTAATCGGCCGCGGTCTTGTTGTTGCGGCTCGCGCGGATCACGATGAACAGCGTGATCGCGACGAACGCCCCGAAGATCGAGATGTTCAGGACGGGGTTGTTCTCGACGGTGGTGGAGGCGGCCTCGAGAGCCGCGAAGATGTCGTTCACGAGGTCGGCTCCTGCTTCTCGAGGGCATCACGGATGGCCTCGGCCTTCGGGTCGAGCTTGCGGTTCGCGAACGCGACGTACGTCATCGTGATCGCGAAGGTGGTGACGAACTGCCCCAGACCGAAGAGCAGGCCGACGGTCACGTCGCCCCAGACGCGCGTGCCCATGAAGTCGGTGGCGAACGACGACAGCAGGACGTAGACGAAGTACCAGACGAGGAACGCGACCGCGAGGGGGAACACGAAGCCGCGTTGCGTCCGCTTGAGTTCCTGGAACGGAGCGGACTCCTCGACCGCTATATAGTCGATCCCGCCGGGCGGAATCGTCTCGGTTTTCGGATCACTCATGTGGCCTCCTTGCCATCAGTGCTGGTCCTACACGAAGCCAGAAAGACGACCGAATGCCGCCACGGGAGGCGCGACAGATTGGCCCGATCCGAGCGCTTTTCTTTGGCTCCGGCAGGTGTAGGGTCGACGCTACGAAAGCCGGCGACGATGCCGTCACCCCCGAAAGTAGGTAGTGATGCTTACCCAGGATCGGAACGACTCAGACTCTGCAGTGCTGACCAGTGCCGTGCGCGAACTGGCGCGACGGACTCACTTTCCCGTGTCTTTCGGGGGACTCGTGGACGGCGGAAACGCGCACATCAGCGCCGTCCACGGCAGCCGCACGCGCAGCCTCGATGGACTCAACGTGCGCGTGATGCGCGGGCTCGGCGGCCGAGTGATGGCGGAGGTGCGGCCCCGGGCGACGCCCGACTACGGCGCGGCGCGGCACATCACGCATGATTACGACCGGCACATCCTGGGCGAGGGCATCTCGACGCTTCTCGCGGTCCCTGTGATCGTCAGCGGGCGGGTGCGCGGCTTGCTCTACGGGGGTGCGTGGGCGTCCGCGAACGTCGGCGACGTGGTGATGAAACCCGCATTCCAGGTGGCGGATGCCCTGGCCACCGAACTGCGCGTGCGCGACGAGGTCGAGCGCCGCCTCGCGACCTTCGATGGCGCGACGGCGCCGACGAGCGGGGCCATCGGGACCCTCTCACCCCATACACCGGGCAGCGCGACGACACCCACCGCGCCGCATCCCCCACTCCCTGCGGCTCACCGCGAGGAGTTGCGCGAGAGCTACGCCGAGCTGCGCACGATCGCAGCGGCCATCACCGACCCCGCCGTGCGCGCGCGGCTCGCGCATGTCGAGCAGCGCCTGGCGGCGCTCTCGGGTGACGACGACACGGCGCAGCTGACGTCGTCCGTGTCGCTGTCGCCGCGCGAGACGGATGTTCTGGCGTGCGCCGCGATCGGCGCGACGAACGCTCAGATCGCAGCCCAGCTCTCGCTGCGCGAGGGAACGGTGAAGGCGTACCTGTCGAGCGCGATGGCGAAGCTGGATGCCTCGACCCGGCACGCCGCCGTGACCAAGGCCCGCCGGAGCGGGCTGCTGCCCTGACCCCGGGCATCCGTCGCCATCCACGCGATGCCTCGGATGCAGTCCCGCGAACCGCGCGAACCCCGCGATCGCGGGGGCGCACCCGCTAAAGTGGCCTGATGGCCCGCAGAATCGTACATCAGCTCGTCGACGATCTCGATGGCACCGTCCTCGACACCGGAGAGGGCGAGACCGTCCTGTTCTCGCTCGACGGCATCGCGTATGAGATCGACCTGACCGAGGCGAACGCCGCGGCGCTGCGTGATGCGCTGCAGCCGTACGTCGCGGCGGGCCGCTCCATCTCGTCGAGGGCCTCGGGCGCGCAGTCCGCGGGCGCGCGTGCCCGCCGGCGCTCCGGCCAGCAGGACCTGGGTGTCGTGCGCCAGTGGGCCCGCGACAACGGCCACCAGGTGTCCGATCGCGGTCGCGTTCCGGCGAGCGTCATCGAGGCGTTCGAGGCCGCGCAGAGGTCCTGAGCCCGCACCGCGCACGCGGATTCCCGTTCGCCGACCGCGTGCGCGCGAACCTTGGGAATCTCCTCCACATGGGCGTGTGAGGTTGCGTGCCGTCCCGATTCTCGGAATCGTGGCCACCTCGACGAACGGAAGGAGAGCAGCATGCTGACACTCACCGAGAACGCGAGTATGGCGGTCAAGTCCATCGTGGGTCAGGTGCCCGACGCCCCCGACGGGGGTCTGCGCATTCGGGACACGGGATCGGCCGAGACGGGATTCGAGCTCGGCGTATCGCCGCAGCCCGAGACGACGGACGCCGTTGTCGAGGTCGAGGGCGCACGCGTCTTTCTCGACGCGGGAGCCGCACTGGCGCTCGACGACAAGATCCTCGACGCGCAGATGGAGCAGGACGGGTCCGTCCGCTTCGCTCTCGCCGTCCAGGGCTGACGCACACGTACGTTCGAGGCCCCCGCTCTCCCCGCAGGAGACGGGGGCCTCGTGCGTGCCAGCGAGGGCTCAGTCCGCGGCGGCCGGATCGGTGCGAAAACCCGTCATCTTGTGCGTGCCGTCGCACAACGGCTTGATGAGGGATGCCCCGCACCGGCAGAGGGCGAGTGTGCGGCGCGGCGACGCGATGGGGTCGCCCCGCTCGTTCAGCACCTCGACATCACCGCGGACGATGAGCGGACCGTCGGGATAGGACTCGATCGACGCCCGCCGGGGGCTGTCGGCGACCGTCATCGGGTCGCTGCCTCTGCGTCGCGCAACGAGCTGTGCCCCGCCTCCCAGGCGCTCAGCATCTCGTCGCCCACCCAGTCGTCCACGGCAAGACAAGCGGCGGCGCCGAACATGATGTCGGGCAGCAGATCGGGGCTGTCGACGGCCAGTCCCCCGGCCAGGTCCCGGCCGGCGATCTGCTCGTGCACCGCATCGGCTTCGACGTGCTCGTCGAAGTACCAGGTGACGTCGGGCCCGTAGCCCAGGCGCCGGAAACCGTCGGCGTACATACGACTGGGCAGTGATGACGTCATCTCGAACGCGGCAAGGTGCCCGACGATGGCGCCGCGCAGACGCCGATTGAGGCCGAACAGCGACATCATGTTGAGCGATGCGAGCGTGACCGCGGGCACCACGTCGACGTAGGCGCCGTAAGCGTCATCGAGTCCGAGCCCGCGCACGGTCTGGGCGAAGATCCGCGAGTGCATGCGCGAGACATCCCCCGCGCCGTACTCGTCGGACTGGATCTCGACGAGTGCCGCCTTGGCAAGCCCCGTCAGACGCGGGATCGCCCACGAATGCGGATCGGCCTCGCGCAGGGTGTATACGCTGCGGTGCATCAGCAGCTCGCGGGCCTGCTGGACGGTCGCCTTCTTGGCGATGAACCGCGCGACGCTCGGTCCCGGAGTCGGCGCCGTCAGGGCGAACAGGGCACGCGCCACCTCGTCCCGTGTCGGCAGGGGTGGGGCGGGCACCGGAACCCGCTCGCGCAGCGCCGCCTCGAAGGTGCGCTCGAGCACACCGCGGGTCGCGATGAGCATCGGATGCCACTCCCATCCCGCATCGATGACGTCGAGCGACCCGTAGTGGCTCGCGTAGAGCAGGAACAGGGCGAGTTGCACGTCGTCGTCACGGATGACATCGGAGGCCTCGGCCAGCGCACGCTCCGCGCATCCGACGACGTCGCCTGCCTCGGTCGATCCGGATTCCTCGGCGAGGATCGCCATCAGGTGAGCGCTCAGCGGTCCGCGCGGGGCGAACGAGAACGGATGCATCGTGACATCCGTCGTGATCGTGGTCTTCATGACACTCCTTGCGTGCGTCCACTCAGCGTGCACCGCGGCCACGCGCGGCCGCAGGGGCTTGACAGGCAGCGGAGCTCATGATGTGCGAGCCCGACATCGCCGCGCCCGCGCATCCGTCATCTGTCGCGGCGAATCACCGCACTGTCAACCCCCGGAGAGATCGCGTCTCGGCGGGTTACGGTTGCGCAGCATCGTTCGTATGGACGGTGTCCTCGAGCAGAGAGGAACGATATGAGCGACAGCGCGAACGACCGGAGCATCCCCGGCGCGCCGGACTCTGCATCCGAATCCGACGTCGAATCGGACTCCGCATCGGATGTCTCGGCCGACCGGCCCGAAACGACCGATTCCCACGGGACGCCCGTCGACAACCCTTCCGGAGGCTGACTCTCGATGAACCCCGAAGACACGGCTCGCTTCGCCGCGGGCGAGACGGAGACCCTGGCCCCGGCGCCCGCTGCCGGCGGATTGTCCGAGGCCGACGCCGTCCGCAAGGACCGCTCGTACAGCCCCGCCAGCGAGAGCGAAACCGAAAGCAAGCAACAGGATCCGCTGCCCGACACGATCGACGACGACATCGACCCCGATGACGTGCGCGTCGTGCCCGGGACGGGCGGACCCGACGATGTCGGCGATATCGACGTCGATCCCGAAGACCTCAACCTGCCCGGACACATGTCGGGACAGGAATCCGGACACGAAGGCAAGGAGTAATACGCGTGGTACAGATCATCGAAACCACCGACGTCAAGGTTCCCGTCGGCACCGCATACAACCAGTGGACCCAGTTCGAGAGCTTTCCGAAGTTCTTGACCGAGGTGGAGTCGATCACGCAGATCGATGACACGCACACGCATTGGAAGGTGAAGGTCGGAGGGTTCGAGCGTGAGTTCGACGCCGAGATCACCGAGCAGCACCCCGACGAGCGCGTCGCATGGCACAGCATCGGGGGCGACACGCATCACGGCGGTGTCGTGACCTTCCACAAGCTCAGCGACGACGAGACGCGCGTGACCGTGCAGATCGACTGGGAGCCCGAGGGGTTCGTCGAGATGGCCGGTGCAGCGCTCGGAGTCGGCAAGCACGCCGTCAAGAAGGATCTCGAGAACTTCAAGGAGTTCATCGAGTCGCGGGGCGCCGAGACCGGCGCCTGGCGGAGCGACGTCGAGGCCTGATACTCCCGGCCCGGCTCGTCACGATCTATCCGATCATGCTCTTCAGCGCGTTGACGCCCATGCCGTAGTTGATGCGCTGTACGGGAAGGGCGAGCTTGTCGGTGCCGATCGTGACGTAGCCGGGTTCGATGGTGCGCGCCATCTCGAAACCCGCCTGCGCCACGCCCTGCTTGGCCGTGTCGTTGTAGTGCCCGTAGGGGTAGGCGATGACTTCTTTCGCTCCCAGAATGCCGGCGGATGTCTCGAGGTCGGCGGCGATCTGGTCGGCCGACAGGTTGACCATCTCGCCCTTCCCGTTCGCCCCGGCCTTGTGCATGTCATGCGTGTGAGATCTCCGCAGAACGTATCGGTTCGGAGGCGGATCCTGGCGGTACGCCGTGATCATGAACGACGTTGCCAGCACGTGGTATTTGTCGACGGCGGGGGCGGCGAGGTCGAACCAGGTCTGATCCGCGTCGTCGTCGGTGACGATGACGGAGTGACCGGGCAGGAAGAGCTTGCCGTCGATGAACGCGCTCAGCTCGTCCCAGGTCGGCTCGTAGAAGCCGCCGCTGGCGATGTAGCTCATCTGCGCGTCGAAGTCCCCGATGTACGCGTAGTTGCCGCGCAGCCAGCCGCTCTCGCCGTTCGGGTTCGTCGTGAACTGGTGGTACATCAGGATCGGGATGTGCGTGTCTTCGGCGGCGTTCGCCTCGGGCGTCGTCCACCCGGCGTGCAGGGTCGTCTGCCGATCGGTGCACGCCACCAGCTTCGAACCATTGACCCGTTGTGCCGTCGTCAGGGCTGCCGCATCCGCGTCGCTCGCGTACCATCCGGCGAACACCGCGCCGTCGCGGGTGGGCACCGGCAGGCCCGTGTACAGGGTGTCGACGGTCTCGAGGATCGGCGCATCGACGACGCCCTCACCCACGAACGTCACGGCGCATGCGTTCGGATCGTCGGTGTCGGCAAGGAGTGCTTCGGCCGGGGTGAGGGGTGTCGGGGTGGGCGTGGGGGTGCGTCGCGTCGGCGAAACCGTGGGGTGC
>CAYZEL010000111.1:0-7804 GCA_964477515.1 uncultured Microbacterium sp. | reverse complement strand
ACAAGGGCAAGCGTTACAACACCGACCTGCTCGAGGCCGTCGAACTCGGATTCCTGCTCGACATCGCCGAGGTCGTGGTCGTCACCGCCCGCAACCGCAAGGAGAGCCGCGGCGGCCACATGCGGGACGACTTCCCCAAGCGCGACGACGAGGTCTACATGAAGCACACGATGGCCTACCTGACCGGCGACCCGCACTCCTCGAACGCGGACGACCACATCTCGCTCGATTGGAAACCCGTCGTGATCACGCGCTACCAGCCGATGGAGAGGAAGTACTGATGTCCGCCACCCTCGTCGAAACGACCGATGCTCCGGCCGAGACCGAGGTCGTCAACGACACGGGCATCCAGTCCTTCCTGGTGACGTTCATCGTGCGCCGCTTCGATCCCGAAGTGGACGACGAACCGCGCTGGGTCGACTACGACGTCGAGCTCTACTCGACCGACCGCGTGCTCGACGCCCTGCACAAGATCAAGTGGGAGGTCGACGGTTCGCTGTCCTTCCGCCGCTCGTGCGCCCACGGCATCTGCGGATCCGACGCGATGCGCATCAACGGACGCAACCGGCTCGCGTGCAAGACCCTGATCAAGGATCTCGACATCTCGCAGCCGATCTACGTCGAGGCGATCAAGGGCCTGCCGCTCGAGAAGGACCTGATCGTCGACATGGAGCCGTTCTTCGCCTCGTACCGAGAGGTCAAGCCGTTCCTGATCGCGAACTCGACGCCCGAACCGGGCAAGGAGCGCGTGCAGTCGATCGTCAACCGCGAGATCTTCGACGACACGACCAAGTGCATCCTGTGCGCCGCGTGCACCTCGTCGTGCCCCGTGTTCTGGACCGACGGTCAATACTTCGGGCCCGCCGCGATCGTCAACGCGCACCGCTTCATCTTCGACTCGCGCGACGACGCGGGCGACGTGCGCCTGGACATCCTGAACGACAAAGAGGGTGTGTGGCGCTGCCGCACGACCTTCAACTGCACGGAGGCGTGCCCCCGAGGCATCCAGGTGACGCAGGCGATCGCCGAGGTCAAGCAGGCGATCCTCCGCGGCAAGTAGCCCGTCGGCCCGTCCGGCCGACGCGGGAAGGGCCGGGCTCGCTAGCCTGGAGTCGTGAGTACGCGCCTATCGACCGACGATCGGGAACCGGAATCCGGTGACTCCGTCGGCGGGACGGATGACGCCGGCGGGCGCTGGGAGTCGGCGCAGGAGACCCTGCGTCGCCACCTCGAGGAGCCGGTCCAGCGCGCGACCCGGCTGACGCGGCGGACGCTCTCGTGGTTTCCGATTCGCGTCTGGCGGCACTTCCTGCGACACAACGGGTTCCTGCTGGCGGCGGGGGTGAGCTACCAGTCGCTCTTCGCGATCTTCGGCGTGATCTATCTCGCCTTCGCGATCGTCGGCCTCTGGATCGGCGCGAGCCCCGCGGCCATCGACCGGATGATCGACATCATCAACGAGTACATTCCGAATCTGATCAGCGAGAACGGTCTGGTCACCCCGGAACAGGTCGAGTCCGTGACGGCCGCCACGGCGACGACCCTCGGCATCACCGGTGCCGTCGCGCTCGTGGTCGTCGTCTGGACCGCGATCGGGTTCATCACCTACGCCCGGCGTGCGGTCCGCGACATCTTCGGTCTGCCGTTCGACAGTCGCTCGTATGTCGTGTTGAAGGCACGCGATCTCGTGGCCGCCATGATCCTCGCCGTCGCACTGCTCGTCGGCTTCGCCGTCAGCAGCATCGCCACCTGGGCGTTGACGCTGCTGTTCACCGCGTTCGGTGTCGGTGACCTGAGCGTGTTGTCGAACGTGACCGCACGCACCGTCTCTCTCATCGTCTCGCTCGCGATCAACGGCGCGGCGCTGGCCGCCCTGTTCCGGTTCTTGACGGGCGCGGCGCTCGCCTGGCACCGGATCTGGCCGGGCGCACTGCTCGGCGGGGCGGCGATCACGGTGCTGCAGGTCGGTGCGGGCGTGCTCTTGATCTACACGCCCTCGAACCCCCTGCTGGCGACCTTCGCCGTGCTGATCGGGTTCTTGTTGTGGTTCCGTCTGATCGGCATCGTCATCCTGGTCGCCGGGGCGTGGATCGCGGTGGGCGCGGCGGACCGCAACCTCGCCCTCACCGAGCGCACGGAAGAAGACGTGCTCCGCGACGAGTACCGAGCGCTGCTCGTCGCGTCCGAGGTCCGTCTGCGCGACGCACGCATCGCTCGCGACACGGCACCCTGGTACGGCGCATGGCGCGCGGGTCGCGACGTGCGCCGCGCCGAAGACGAGCTGGCCCGGCTCCGCGCCTCTCCCCCGCCGGAGCCCAAGCCCCGCGGCTTCCTGCTCGACTGACCCGCGCGCCGCATCGACCGCCCGCGCCGGTTCGGCGGTGTCCGAGGCATGTCCGAGGCCCTGGCTACAGTGGAACGCGTGCCTCGATCTATCCGCATCGCCTCCGTCAACGTCAACGGCATCCGGGCGGCGGTGCGCAACGGCATGGCCGGATGGCTCGATCGCGCCGATGTCGACATCCTCGCGCTGCAAGAGGTGCGCGCCGAGCGCTCTCACGTCGAGTCCGCGCTACCCGGCTGGAACATCGTTCACGACGAGTCCCTGGCCAAGGGCCGCTCGGGTGTCGCCGTCGCGAGCCGGCTGCCGATCGCAGATTCGCGCATCGCGCTCGGTGACGAGACGGTCGATTCGCGAGGCCGGTGGATCGAGGCGGACCTCGACATCGACGGGGAGCGGCTGACCGTCGTGAGCGCCTACGTTCACTCCGGCGAGGACGGCACGCCCCGCCAGGATGCGAAGTACGGGTTCCTGGACGCGATGGAGAGTCGGATGCCCAAGCTCGCCGCCGACGGTTCGCTCTCGGTGGTCATGGGCGACCTGAACGTCGGCCATCGCCTGTTCGACATCAAGAATTGGAAGGGCAACGTCAAGAAGGCGGGGTTCCTGCCCCGCGAACGCGCGTACTTCGACCGCTTCCTCGGGCCCGAGGGCGAGCCGGTGACGGGCGTGGACGGGTCGGTGGGGACGGGACTCGGCTGGGTGGACGTCGGCCGCCGTTTCCATGGCGAGGTCGACGGTCCCTATACGTGGTGGTCGAACCGGGGTCAGGCCTTCGACAACGACACCGGCTGGCGCATCGACTATCAGCTCGCGGCGCCGGCGCTCGCCGATCGGGTCACCGACTATCGGGTCGCCCGTGCCGCGGCGTACGCCGAGCGCTGGAGCGATCATGCCCCGGTGATCGTCGACTACACACTGGGCCTGTAGCGCCGCACGGGCCGAAGCATCCCTCGATCTAGAATCGATGGGTGACCAAAGCGCGCCTGTACTCCGGAATGCAGCCCTCGGCGGATTCCCTCCAGATCGGCAACTACATCGGCGCACTGCTGCAGTGGCGCGATCTGCAGGAGTCCTACGACGCGTTCTTCTCGGTCGTCGACCTGCACGCGCTCACACAGCCCAACGACCCGGCCGAGTTGCGCGAGAAGACCCGCCGCACGGCCGCGCAGTACATCGCCGCGGGGATCGAGCCATCCAAATCCACGCTGTACGTGCAGTCGCACGTGCCGGCGCACGCCGAGCTGGCGTGGATCCTCGGAACGCTGACCGGTTTCGGCGAGGCCGGGCGGATGACGCAGTTCAAGGACAAGTCCAGCCGCTACGGACAGGACGCGACATCCGTCGGCCTCTTCACCTACCCGGTGCTGATGGCTGCCGACATCCTGCTGTACCAGACCGCCGTCGTGCCGGTCGGTGACGACCAGAAGCAGCACATCGAGCTGACCCGCGACCTCGCGGAGCGGTTCAACGCGCGGTACGGCGAGACCTTCCGTGTGCCGATGCCGATGATCCAGCAGGAATCGGCGCGCATCTACGACCTGCAGAACCCCACCGCCAAGATGTCGAAATCGGCGGAATCGGACGCGGGCGTGCTGTGGTTGCTCGATGACCCGGCCGCCACCGCCAAGAAGGTCATGCGCGCCGTGACCGACAGCGAGGGCGCGGTGCGGTACGACCGTGAGAACAAGCCCGGAGTGTCGAACCTGCTCGTGATCTATGCGGCCCTGACGGGGCGTCAGATCCCGTCGATCGAGGACGAGTACGCGGGACGCGGCTACGGCGACTTCAAGAAGGGTCTCGCCGATGTCGTCGTGTCGGAGTTCGAGCCGGTCCGGACGCGCGCGCTCGAGCTCCTCGACGATCCCGCGGAGCTCGACCGGGTGCTCGCCGTCAACGCGGACCGGGCCGAATCCGTCGCCAACACGACCCTCGACACCGCCTACGAGCGCGTCGGGTTGCTGCGCCGCCGCTGAGCTCTCGAGCAGGCGCACCGCCGGGTCGGGCGGGGCCCGTTCACGATTCAGTCCGTGCGCGGGCGGCTCGCCTGCCGGACCCCGTCATTCGGCGCGGGCCCGCGTAGCGCGAGTCCGCGCGGACTGAATTCTGAACGCCGTCAGCGCACGGGACCTCGGCGAACGAGCCCCCTGAGAGCCGCGAAGACCTCCTGCTCGCGATACAGGATGTCCTCCGCTGTCAGGCGGAGCACGCAGTAGCCCTGTCGTGCGAGCTCGAGGTCGCGGCGGTAGTCCTTGAGCTGCTGTTCCCAGCCGCTGTGATGCGCTCTGCTGTCGCATTCGATCGCGAGCCAGCCGTCCACCACGAGGTCGACGAATCCGACGCCCGCGAATGGCACCTGCAGGTCGACGGAACAGCCGAGTCGCAGCAGGAGCAGCCGCACCAGCGACTCGGTCCCCGACTCGGACCGCGAATCGAGAAAGCCCCGGAGCACACCGAAGCGGTGCGGCAACGCGGCGAAGACGACATCCAGGTCGTCCGGAGTCAAGAACCCCTGGTGCAGCGCGCTGTCGAGCGTCGCGATCGCATGCTTCGGCTGCTGACAGCGGATGGCCTGGATGAGTGCATCGACGACATCGACCGTGCCCCGCAGGGGTGCCACGACGAACCGGTGCCAGTGCAGAACCATTCCGTTTCGCGATCGCCGAGGCAACGGGATCTCGACCGCGTGCGGCGAGCGCATGCGACTGTCGCCGCGTTCCATGTGTACGTGCAGCGCGGAAGCGTCGAAGACGAACACCCCCAGAGCACTCAGCAGCGAGAGGCATCCGAGCCGTCCCCCTACGCGCACCGCCTGGACGAGGTGCGTCGGCGCGTCAGCCGAGAGGTAGTTGTCGCGCCGCGCACGGATGATCCGGCCCGTCCGCACGGCAACCGTGATCGCCCGCGAGGTCAATCCGTTCGCGCGAAGATCCGCACGCGTCCATACATCCCACATGCGTCGAGGTTTGCGGCCTCTGGCGACTCGCGCGCGTCGTCTGCGTCGATCTGTGGACAGCGACCCGCAGAGCCCCTCGGGGAGGACGGGCGGACTTGATCGACGGCGAGGTGCGAGGCGGCTGCCGTCCATGATTCAGTCCCGAGCGAGCGACCACCCGCACCCGGGCCCGGAACGACGCGGCAACACACCGAAGCCCATCCGGGCGGGACTGAATTGTGAACGGCGGGAGCGGGGACGGGCCCGAGATAGGGTCGCGGGGTGGAACCCGTCACCCTGCACACCGAACGGCTCGAACTGTCCATTCCGGTCGCGTCCGACATCGACGCGATCACGGAGGCGGCGCAGGACCCCGCGGTCCCGCGCTGGACGACGCTGCCCTCGCCGTACTCACGCTCGGACGCAGAAGAGTTCGTCGAGCTCAGCGCCCGGCGGTGGCAAGCTGGCACCGATCTGACGTGGGCCGTCCGCGTCGACGGCGCATGGGTGGGCGGCATCGGCCTCCACGGCGTCACCCTCGGCGGCGATGCCGAGATCGGATTCTGGATGGCCGAGTCTGCCCGCGGCCACGGCTACCTGACCGAGGCGGCCGCGAGCGTGATCGACTTCGCGTTCGCCGAGCCGCTCTCGCTCGCGCGCATCCACTGGCGTGCGATCGTGGGCAACGTGCCCTCGGCTCGCGCAGCCCGCGCGCTCGGCTTCCGGTACGAGGGCCTGATGCGGCAGGGGCTGTCGGATCCGCGTGGTCGGCACGACGGGTGGGTCGCGGGTCTGCTCCCGACGGACGAACGCACGCGACAGCCCTGGCCCGTCCTGGACTGATCCCGTGCGAGAGGCCCCGCCCGACGGCTTCGCCCCGTGGCAGTATTGACGCCATGCCAGAGATGCCCGAGGTGCAGGGACTCGTCGAGTTTCTGCGCGGACGCATCGTCGGGCTGCACGTGGCGCGCATATCGGTGGCGCAGATCGCGGCCCTGAAGACGTTCGACCCTCCGGTGCACGCCCTGCACGAGGCATCCGTCGTCTCGGTCGACCGCGCCGGGAAGTTCTTGGACATCGGATGCCGCGGGCCCGCCGACGAACCGTTGCATCTGGTCTTCCACCTGGCCAAGGCGGGGTGGCTGCGCTGGTACGACGCCGTGCCGACGACGCTGGTCAAGCCCGGACGATCGCCCATCGCGGTCCGGGTCTCGCTGAGCGACGGTTCGGGCTTCGATCTGACCGAGGCCGGCACGAAGAAGTCCCTCGCCGTGTACGTCGTCCGCGATCCGGCGGATGTTCCGGGCATCGCGCGGCTGGGGCCCGACCCCCTCGACCCCGCGTTCACGGCCGAGACGCTCGCGGGCCTGCTCGCGGGAAGACGGACGCAGATCAAGGGCGTGCTGCGCGACCAGTCGATCATCGCGGGCATCGGCAACGCCTACTCCGATGAGGTGCTGCACGTCGCGCGCATGTCGCCATACGCCCTCGCCGCGTCGCTGAACGCGGACGAGGTGCGGGGCCTGTACGACGCGATGCGCGCGACGCTCGAGGACGCGGTGTCGACCGCGTCGGGCAAGCCGCCCGCGGACCTGAAGGATGCGAAGCGGCGCGGGATGCGCGTGCACGGCAGACGGGGCGAGGCCTGCCCCGTCTGCGGCGACACCGTGAGAAGCGTCTTCTTCGCCGACAACTCGCTCGAATACTGTGCGACCTGCCAAACCGGCGGCAAGGTGCTGGCCGACCGCCGGATGTCGCGGCTCCTCAAGTAGATACACACTCTTTCGGCCGGGAATGCACCGGCGGTCAGGGCGTTGGATAGGATCGAGAACGATAACGTGCTCCGGGGTCGGTGAGAATCCGAACCGGCGGTGATAGTCCGCGAACCGCGGCGCTTCGGCGCTGAGGTTGATCCGGTGGAATTCCGGAACCGACGGTGATGCGTGGGAGACCACGCGAGTCCGGATGAGAGGCAGCACGCGACGACCATCTTGATGGTTGCCGATGCGCACTTCGTTGCGACAGCCCCGGATGAACCGAAGGATCCGGGATGACGTACAGCGACGCCGAGTGGCAGGCCATGGGCCGCGCGCGAGAGTTGGCGCTCCTCGGTCCACGGGGCGTCAATCCGCAGGTCGGTGCCGTCGTCCTGAGCCCGACCGGCGAAGTCCTGGCCGAAGGATGGCATCGGGGCGCGGGCAACCCGCACGCCGAGATCGAGGCGCTCGCACGCGTGTCGCCCGCGGATGCACGGGGCGCGACCATGGTCGTCACGCTCGAACCCTGCAACCACACGGGTCGCACCGGGCCGTGCGCGGTTGCCCTGATCGAAGCCGGCGTGGCGCGCGTCGTGTACGCGGCGACCGACCCGGCCGAGCCCTCCGCCGGAGGTGCCGACCGCCTGCGCGCCCACGGCATCGACGTCGAGGGGGGCGTCCGCGCCGACGAGGGCGCCGAGATGCTCGATTCCTGGCTGCCGGTCGCCCGACTCGGCCGCCAGTTCCTTTCCGTGAAGATGGCGGAGGGCC
>CAYZEL010000110.1:0-7805 GCA_964477515.1 uncultured Microbacterium sp. | reverse complement strand
CAGCGCGGCGTACGCGTTGCCGATCGCCTCGCCCGCGGCGACGAAGAAGTCGCCGGGACGCGAGAAGAAGTAGCTCAGGGTTCCGAGCACGTCGTCGTTCGTGAAGACGATCAGGATGGACGCGACGGCCAGCGACAGGATGACGGCCGCGATCGTGCGGACGAAGCCGCCCGCGGCGATGTCGTGCAGGACATCGTTCCAGCGAGGCCGTCCGGCGTGGGCGGGGGTGGGGGTGGGGGCCTGCGGGGCGGCCTGTGCCGTGCTCATTCCGTGACTCCTGCCATCAGGCGACCCAGCTTTTCGCGGGGTGTGTCGGCCGGGACGATGTCGATGATCGCACCGCGGTACATGACGGCGATCCGGTCGGCGAGGGCGATGACCTCGTCGAGCTCGGTCGAAATGATCAGCACCGGTACGCCCGAATCGCGCACCTCGATGATGCGCTCGTGGATGAACTCGATCGAACCCACATCGACGCCACGGGTCGGCTGCGACGCGACGAGCAGCTTGAGGTCACGCCCCAACTCCCGCGCCAGCACGACCTTCTGCTGGTTTCCCCCGGACAGACGACCGACCAGGGTGTCGCGGCTGGGTGTGCGGATGTCGAAATCCGTGATCGCCTGCTCGGCGAAACGGTCGCGGCGGGCGAAGTCGATCGACGGTCCCTTGGTGAACGGTCCCGAGAACGATCGGTCGATCATGAGATTCTCGGCGACGGAGAACTCGGCCACGAGTCCATCGACCGTGCGGTCCTCGGGAACGAAGCCGACGCCGCTCTCGAGCACGTGGCGGACATCCTCCGCCACGAGCTCCTTGCCGTGGAGCGTGATCGATCAGCGAGCCTTGTCGCGCAGCCCCACGATCGTCTCGGTGAGCTCCGTCTGGCCGTTGCCCTGGACGCCCGCGATGGCGAGGACCTCGCCCTCACGGATCGAGAACGACACGTCATCGAGCTGGCGGACACCGGCCTCGCTGAACAGGGTCAGGTCGCGAACGACGAACACCTCATCGCCGAGCTTCGGGGCGTCCTTATGCACGGTCAGTTCGACGTCGCGACCGACCATGAGCGCGGCGAGCTCGTCGATCGACGCACTGGGCGGGGCCTCTCCGACGACCTTGCCGAGGCGGATGACGGTGATGGTGTCGGCGACGGCCTTGACCTCGCGCAGCTTGTGGGTGATGAAGACGATCGACGTGCCGTGCTCGGCGAGCCGACGCATCGTGGACATCAGTTCGTCGGTCTCTTGCGGGGTCAGGACGGCGGTCGGTTCGTCGAGCACGAGGACCTTCGCCTCGCGCGAGAGCGCCTTGATGATCTCGACACGCTGCTGCGCTCCGACGGGAAGGTCTTCGACGAGCACATCCGGGTCGATGTCGAAGCCGAACCGTTCGGAGATCTCGCGCACACGGCGCCGAGCCTCCGGCAGGTTGATCACGCCCGCCCTGGTGGGCTCGTGACCGAGCATGATGTTCTCGGCGACCGTGAACACGGGGATCAGCATGAAGTGCTGATGCACCATGCCGATGCCGGCGGACATCGCCTGGCCGGGGCCGGAGAAGTGCTGGGGAACGCCGTCGAGGAGGATCTCTCCCTCATCGGCCTGGTACAGCCCGAAGAGGACATTCATGAGGGTGGACTTGCCGGCGCCGTTCTCACCGAGCAGGGCGTGGATCTGGCCCGACTCGACGGTGATGCTGATGGCGTCATTGGCAACAAGGGGTCCGAATCGCTTCGTGATCCCGCGGAGCTCGAGTTTCATGGTCCACCCATCCTGCCGGAAACCGGCCCCAGACGACACAAACCGGGGCGACCGATCGGCCGCCCCGGAGTGTGTGCGTGCGTTGTTACGGCGCTCGCGTCGTTACGGCGCAGCGAGCGGGTCGATCGACCCGTCGATGATGCCGGCCTTCAACTCGTCGAGCTTCGTCTTGATCTCGTCCGAGACCTTGTCGTCGAATTCGCCGAAGCTGCTGAGCGCGGTGCCGTCGTTCGCGAGGGTGCCGATGTAGGGCTCGATGTCGAACGCCTCACCGTCGGCGAGCGCCTGGATGACGTCGAACACAGCCTGCGTCATGCGCTTCTCGACCGAGGTCAGCGTGATGTCGGCGAGCTCGGGCTGCGTCACGGCGATGTCCTTGTCGACACCGAGCATGACGGCGTTGCCACCGGACTCGCGGATCGCCTCGGCCGTGGCGGTGAACAGTCCACCCGCGACCGGGAAGATCACGTCGGCGCCGGCGGTGAGCTGGCCCTCCGAGATCGACTTGGCCAGGCCGGTGTTCTCGAAGTCGCCCACGAAGTCGGTCATGCCGACGACGGTCACCGGGGTGCCGGTCTCCTTCTCGTAGTACTTCGCGCCGTTCTCGAAGCCCTTCATGAAGACGGTGACGGCGTCGATGTCCATGCCGCCGTACGTGCCGACCGTCTTGGTGGTCGAGTAGGCCGCGGCGAGGTAACCCGCGAGGAAGCTGGACTCGGCCATCGAGTACTGGATGGGCTTGAGGTTGGTCTCGCCCGAGTTCCAGCCGTCGATCCAGACGAAGTGCGCGTCGGGATTGTCGTTCGCGACGTTGGTCATGACGTCGTTGATCGAGAAGTTGAATCCGACGGCGAAGGTCACGTCGCAGCCTGCCTCGACCATCGCGGTCAAGTTGGGCTCGAAGTCTTCACCGCTGGAGGACTCCAGACCCTGGATCTCGACGCCCAGTTCATCCTCGGCCTTGACGAGGCCGCCGTAGGCCGCCTCGTTGAAGCTCTTGTCGTTCCAGCTGCCCTCGTCGGAGACGGCGCAGGCCAGGAAGTCGGTGTCGGTGGCGGGCGAGCCGCTCGCGTTGTCCTCGGGTGCGGCACCACAGGCGGTGAGCATGAGGGCGGCGACGCCGGCGATCGCTGCGGCGCCGAGCGCGCGCTTGCGGGTGAATGATTTCACGGGATTCCTCTCTTGGTTCAGCCCCGGGAACGCGAAGCGAGCCGGGACGGACAAGGAAACGTTACGTCGTGTGACGCGGCTCTCGACACCGCCGACGGGCTCTGGACGCGAAGCGTTATCAAAGCGCTACCGATCCGAAACATGACCGTTCGCGGCTGCATCTCACGCGACCGCGAATGCGATGTCAGAACCCCCGGATGGACCTGCTCGGGGCGACCGGCGCGGCGAGCAGCGCACGGATGTACCCGAGGAATCCGTCCGCGTCGACGCGCTCGATGACGCGGGCGTTCGGTTCGAGGCCGTGCACGCCCCACGACATCGCCGAGTAGCCGCGCGTCAGGTCGGATCCGGTCTCGATGTCGACGGCGTATCGAGACGACTCCAGGACCAGCTCGGGATGCACCAGCACGGCCGCCGTGAGCGAATCCGGATGCGTCGAGCCCGGAATGCCGACGGATTCGTCGAACGCCAGCGTGGTGTCGACGATGCGTGTGAAGAAGGCCGCGAGAGGCGTCCCGATCTCGGCGATCTGCGCAAGCCGGTCGCGCGAGAAGACGGCGTCGCGCAGGGTCAGCGGGTCCCACGGGATGACGGTGATGTCGAAGCCCGCGGCGAAGACGGCCTTGGCCGCCTCGGGGTCGACGTAGAAGTTGTACTCGGCCGCGGCCGTGATGTTGCCGCGGCCGTTGTTCGAGCCGCCCATGATGTAGAGCTCGCCGACGTTCCGGACGAAGTCGGGGTCCTTCACGAGGGCCGTCGCGATGTTGGTGAGCGGGCCGATCGCGACGATCCGGAGTGCGCCCGGGTTCTCGGCCGCCAAGCGGATGAGGGCGTCGACGCCGTGCTCGGCGGACACCTGGAGGCCGTCCTCGTCGATCGAGAGACCGCCCGACCCATCACCGTGGACGTTCTCGGCCGAGACCCAGTCGCGCACGAGCGGACGCCGGCAGCCGAGGTGGATCGGCACCTCGCCGAGGCGGCCCGCGGCGGCGAGCGTCAGGTGGGCGTTGCGCACCTGCTGGTCGAACCCGACGTTGCCCGCCACCATCGTGATGGCGAGGAGGTCCGCTGCCGGATCGAGCAGCCCGACGAGCAGGGCGACACAGTCATCCTGAGCCGTGTCGGTGTCGATGACCAGGGGAATGGGGCTCTGGGCTTCGACGGGCTCGGCAACCGCTTCTGCGGTCACAGGACTTCGCCCTGCCCGCTGAGCTTGAGCGCGTCGACGACGCCCTTGACGCGCTGGGCGTGCTCGCTCGTCGTGACGAGCAGCGCGTCCTCGGTGTCGACGATCACGATGTCCTGCACACCGATGACGCTGATCACGCGCTGGGTCTGCGAGACCACGATTCCACTCGAGGCATCCGCGAGCACACGCGCGTTGCCGCCGAGGATGGCGAGCTCGCCGCGTCCGCGCGAGTTCAGTTTGGCGAGGCTCGCGAAGTCCCCCACGTCGTCCCAGTCGAAGTGACCCGGGATGACGGCCAGGCGACCCCGCTCGGCGGCGGGCTCCGCGACGGCGTAGTCGATCGCGATCTTCTTCAGGCGCGGCCAGACGCGGTCGACGACGGGGCCACGGCGTTCGCGGTCGTCCCATGCCTCGGCGAGCTCCATGAGGCCCGCGTGCAGCTCGGGCTCGTTGCGCTCGATCTCGGCGAGCAGCACATCGGCGCGCGAGATGAACATGCCGGCGTTCCAGAGGTACGAGCGGTCCGCGTAGTACTCCTTGGCGGTGTCGAGGTCGGGCTTCTCGACGAATCGCTCGACGGCCGCCGCCTCGGGCGCCCCGTCGACGACCAGCTCATCGCCCTTCTTGATGTAGCCGAAGCCGACGGACGGTTCGGAGGGCTGGATGCCGATCGTGCAGATGTACCCCTCGCGCGCGACGGCTACCGCCTGCTGCACCGCGAATTCGAAGGTCCGCACGCCGCGGATGACGTGATCGGCCGCGAACGAGCCGATGATCACGTCGGGCTCGCGGCGCGACAGGACGGCGGCCGCCAGACCGATCGCGGCCGCGGAATCGCGCGGCTCGGACTCGAGCAGCACATTGGCATCCGAGATGTCCGGGAGCTCCGCTTCGACGGCCGCGCGGTGGGCGCGACCGGTGACGACCGCGATGCGTTCCTCCCCCGCCAGCGGCGCGAGCCTGTCCCAGGTGTCCCGCAGCAGCGTCTGCCCCGAACCCGTCAGGTCGTGCAGGAACTTCGGGGCGTCGGCGCGCGAGAGCGGCCACAGCCTGCTGCCCACACCGCCCGCCGGGATGACGGCGTAGAAGCCTTCTATCGGATGTGCCATGCAGCCAGGGTAGCCGGGGCGCTCCCCGGCCATCGAACCCGCCCAAACTCTCCCGACATCGAGATAGTTAGGATGGCCTAATCGCCCTAGCGCCACAGACCGGCAATAGGATGTTGCTAGCGCTCGAGCCGCGTCGGCCCGGCGCATCCGTACCTCGCACCGATCAGGGAGGACGACCGTGTCCGCAGACACCCGCCAGGCACTGTCGATCTCAGAGACCACTTCCAAGCGCCCGGCCGGCACGCTGTATCGCGGCCGCGAGGGCATGTGGTCCTGGGTTCTACACCGCATCACCGGCGTCGCCATCTTCTTCTTCCTGCTGGTGCACGTGCTCGACACCGCGCTCATCCGTGTGTCGCCCGAGGCATACGACGCGGTCATCGGTACCTACAAGAACCCGATCATGGGCATCGGCGAGGTCTTCCTCGTCGCGGCGATCGCGTACCACGCGTTCAACGGTCTGCGCATCATCCTGATCGACTTCTGGTCGAAGGGTGCGAAGTACCAGCGTCAGATGTTCTGGATCGTCCTCGGCGTCTGGTTCGTCACGATGGCCGCGTTCACGCCCCGACATCTCATCAACGTCTTCTCGGGAGGTGGGCACTGATGACCGCTGACACGCTCGCGGCGCCCCGATCGCCCTACGCCCGGCCGAAGCGCCGCGGCATCAACCTCGAAAAATGGGGTTGGGTCTACATGCGCGTCTCGGGCGCGATCCTGGTCGTCCTCATCTTCGGCCACCTGTTCGCCAACCTGATGGTCGGCGACGGCATCCACGGCATCGACTTCGGTTTCGTCGCGGGCAAGCTGGCGAACCCCGTCTGGCAGTGGTGGGACGTCGCCATGCTCTGGCTCGCGCTGATCCACGGTGGCAACGGCATGCGCACCATCGTCAACGACTACGTCACGCACCCCACGGCACGTCGCGTGCTGGTCTGGGCGATCGGACTGTCCGCGGCGTTCCTCATCATCCTCGGCACGCTCGTGGTCTTCACCTTCGACCCCTGCATCGGGGTCACCGAATCGAGCACCCTGTGGGAGTCGTGCCAGGCCGCTGCCTGACGCACGCTCCCCGACGATCCCTCTAAGTAAGGCAACCCCACTGTGACGACGACCGTGACCGGCACCACGAGCAAGACAGACGTGCACCACCACCAGTTCGACATCGTCATCGTCGGCGCCGGCGGCGCCGGGATGCGCGCGGCGATCGAGGCCGGTCCGCACGCCAAGACCGCCGTGATCTCGAAGCTCTACCCGACGCGCTCGCACACGGGCGCCGCACAGGGCGGCATGGCCGCGGCGCTGGCGAACGTCGAAGAGGACTCCTGGGAGTGGCACACGTTCGACACCGTCAAAGGCGGCGACTACCTGGTCGACCAGGACGCGGCCGAGATCCTCGCGAAAGAGGCGATCGACGCGGTCATCGACCTCGAGAACATGGGCCTGCCCTTCAACCGCACCCCCGAGGGCAAGATCGACCAGCGCCGCTTCGGCGGCCACACGGCCGACCACGGCAAGACACCCGTCCGCCGCGCCTGTTACGCGGCCGACCGCACGGGTCACATGATCCTGCAGACGCTCTTCCAGAACTGCGTCAAGCTCGGCATCAACTTCTTCAACGAGTTCTACGTGCTCGACCTGCTGACGTCGAAGGATGCCGAGGGCAAGACGCAGACGTCCGGCGTCGTCGCGTACGAGCTCGCCACGGGCGACCTTCACGTCTTCCACGCCAAGGCGGTCATCTTCGCCACCGGCGGGTTCGGCAAGATCTACAAGACGACGTCCAACGCGCACACGCTCACGGGCGACGGCGTGGGCATCGTCTGGCGCAAGGGACTGCCGCTCGAGGACATGGAGTTCTTCCAGTTCCACCCGACCGGTCTCGCGGGCCTCGGCATCCTCCTCACCGAGGGAGCGCGAGGCGAGGGTGCGATCCTGCGAAACGCGAGCGGCGAGCGCTTCATGGAGCGCTACGCCCCGCCGATCAAGGACCTCGCGCCGCGTGACATCGTGAGCCGCTGTATGCAGCAGGAGGTCGCGGAGGGCCGCGGCGCCGGCCCCCACAAGGACTACGTGCTGCTCGACTGCACCCATCTGGGCGCCGAGGTGCTCGAGACGAAGCTCCCCGACATCACCGAGTTCGCGCGCACCTACCTGGGCGTCGACCCGGTCGTCGAGCCGGTTCCCGTCATGCCGACCGCGCACTACGCGATGGGCGGCATCCCGACGAACGTCGCGGCCGAGGTGCTCGCCGACAACGACACGGTCGTTCCCGGTCTGTACGCCGCGGGTGAGTGCGCGTGCGTGTCGGTGCACGGCTCGAACCGTCTCGGCACCAACTCGCTGCTCGACATCAACGTCTTCGGCAAGCGCGCCGGCAAGAACGCGGTCGAGTACGTCAAGACCGCCGAGTTCGTGCCGCTCCCGGAGGACCCCGCGGGTGCGGTGCGCGACCTCATCGAGGGCCTGCGCTCGGGTACCGGCACGGAGCGCATCTCGGTCCTGCGCAAGAAGCTGCAGGAAGAGATGGACAAGGGCGCGCAGGTGTTCCGCACCGACGAGTCCCTGACCCACGTG